>DATGOB010000107.1:0-11031 GCA_036010205.1 Promicromonospora sp.
GGCGATCTTCCCGCTGTCGGCCTGGCTGCCCGACTCCTACCCGACCGCGCCGGCCCCGGTCACCGCCGTGTTCGCGGGCCTGCTCACCAAGGTCGGCGTCTACGCCATCCTGCGCACGCAGACCATGCTGTTCCCGCACGACGAGAAGCTCGAGGCCGTCCTGCTCGTGCTGGCGCTGGCGACCATGCTCGTCGGCATCCTGGGCGCGGTGGCGCAGGACGACGTCAAACGTCTGCTCTCGTTCACGCTGGTGAGCCATATCGGCTACATGATCTTCGGTGTCGCGCTCGCGACCGAGGCCAGCACCGCCGCCGCGATCTTCTACGTGGTGCACCACATCACCGTGCAGACCGCCCTGTTCCTGGTCGTGGGGCTCATCGAGCGCCGCGCGGGCACGACGTCGCTCGAACGCCTGGGCGGCCTGGCCACGATGGCACCGGGCCTCGCGGTGCTCTTCTTCGTGCCCGCGATGAACCTCGCGGGCATCCCGCCCCTGTCGGGCTTCCTCGGCAAGGTCGGGCTCCTCGAGGCCGGTGTCGTGGACGGGTCGGTGCTGGCCTGGATCCTCGTGGTGGGCTCTGTCGTCACCTCGTTGCTCACCCTCTACGCGGTGATCCGCGCCTGGAACAAGGCGTTCTGGCAGCCCTGCCCGGACGAGCGCACCCTCCCCGCCCGCGCACCCATCCCCCTCGGGATGATCGGCCCGACGGCGGCGCTCGTCGCCGTCGGCGTGAGCCTCACCGTGCTGGCAGGCCCGCTGTGGAGCTACGCCGAGCGGGCGGCGACGATGGTCATGGACGGCCGCACCTACGTCGAGGCGGTGTTCCCCGACGGGGCGCCGCGCGGCACGGGCGAGTCGAACGAGGTCCAGGACGAGGCCCAGGACGAGGCGCAGGACGAGACCGAGGGGAGCACCCCGTGAGCCCGACCTCCTGGGACGACGAGCACGACCGCGGGGCACCGGGCACCGAGGGTCCCCGACGGCGCTGGGTGCGCCGGATCAGCGCGATGTGGCCGACGGCCATCGTGGGCGCGGTGCTGTGGGTGCTCCTGTGGGGCGACCTGTCCTGGGCGAACGTGCTCGCGGGGCTGGTGCTCGGGGCGCTCGTGGCCCTCGCGCTGCCGCTGCCGCCGGTCGCCACCGGCACGGTCGTGCGCGCCGGGCCGCTGCTGCGCCTGATCGGCCGGTTCTTCGCCGACCTGGTCCTCGCCTCCTTCCAGGTGGCCTGGCGTGCGGTCGTGCCCGGTCCGACGCCGGAGGGCGGGCTCGTGACCGTGTCGCTGCGCACGCGCTCCGACCTGTTCATCGCCACGACGGCAGGGCTGTCCTCGATGGTGCCCGGCACGATGGTGGTCGACCTCGACCGCACCCAGGGCACGCTGCGCCTGCACGTGCTCGACCTGGAGCGGTCCGGTGGCGCCGTGGAGGTCCGCCGCGCGACGCAGGAGCTCGAGGAACGGGTGCTGCTCGCCTTCGCGCCCGACGACGAGCTGGGCCGGGTCGCCCGGCGTCCCGCGCCACGGGCGGACGACGACCCCGACGCGCGCCCGGGCGAACGGCGGGCCGAGCACCCGGGCCGACGACCCGACGAACGCCCCGACGCAGGCCCGACCGGACGGGAGGCCCGACGATGATGATCGCCGTCGCCGTGATCGCCACGCTCCTGCTGGCCGCGGCCGCCCTTCTGGCCGTCGTGCGGCTGGAGCGCGGCCCCTCGATGCTCGACCGCACCATCGCGTTCGACGTGCTCACCACCGCCCTGGTCGGCGCGATCGCGGTGGAGGCAGCGCTCTCGCGCCGCACCGAGCTGGTGCCGATCCTCGTCGTGCTGTCCATGGTCGGCTTCGTCGGGTCGGTCACCATCGCGCGGTTCGCCGCGGTCGAGCCGCCCAAGGACGGCGCGCCGGGGTCGCGCAGCACCCCGCGCCGTCGTCGTGGACATCCGGGCGGTGCCGGCGTGGAGCCGGACGGCACGCGCGACGCCTCGCCCGACGCAGGATCTGACACGCAGGCCCCGGCCGTGACCGAAGGGCGGGAGACGCCGTGATCGCCGACGTGATGACCGTCGTGACCGACGTGCTGGCCGGCATCTGCCTGCTGCTCGGCGCCTTCTTCTCCTTCTCCGCCGGCATGGGCGTCGTGCGGTTCGACAACCTGCTCGCGCGGCTGCACGTCGTGGCCAAGCCGCAGGTGCTGGGCCTGCTGCTGCTCCTTGCCGGCGTCGCCCTGCGGCTCCAGGACCGCGGCGCGGCGAGCATGCTCGTGCTCGTCATGCTCTTCCAGATGCTCACGTCGCCCGTGGCCGCGCACATGGTCGGCCGGGCGGGGCTGCGTACCGGGAAGGTCGACCCGGCGCACGTGCCCTCCGCCGACGAGCCCGAGGAGGCGGCGGACCCGCCGCTCAGCCGCCCGTGACCGGCCGCGCGGGCCGCTCGTGGGTGGTGGGCGCCTGCTCCGCCCCGCCCGCCGTGCGGAGCTCGGCCTGCGCGTCGCGCAGGCGCTCGGCGGCCGCGTAGCCGAGCGCTGCCTCCGCCGCCTCGTCCGCGAGCGCCTGGCCCGCCGTGCCGTACAGGTGGAACACCGCGTCGGCGCCGTGGCGCTCGAGCTCGGCCACGTCGTCGTCGTACCGGGCGACGGCGGCGACCGTGCCGTCGAAGCCGCTGACGCGCAGCTGGGACAGGGCGATGAGGTTGGCGGCGTGGAAGGGCATGGCGAGGATCGCGAGCCGGACGGCGCCGGCGCTGCGCACGCGGCCCCAGAACTCGATGTCGGTGGCGTCGGCCTGCACCACGGTGATGCCCTCGCGACGCAGGGCGGCGACGCGCGCGGGGTCGTGCTCGACGCCCATGACGTCCATGCCGTAGTCCTCGCGGAGCTGGCGCACGGCGCCGCGGCCGACGCGGCCCATGCCGAGCACGAGCGCCTCGGCGCCCGAGACGTCGATGAGCTGCTCCTCGGGGTGCAGCCACTCGTTGGGCCGGGACGGGAAGCGCCGGGCGAGCCGGATCGCGAGCTCGTTGCCGCGCGTGTTGACCGCGGAGGAGAGCACGAAGCTCGCCGCGACGGCGACGGCGAGCACGACGAGCCACTCGTCGTGCAGCAGGCCGGCGTCCGACCCGACCGCGACCACGATGAGGCCGAACTCGGAGTAGTTCGCCAGGACGAGCCCCGTGAGGATGGCGGTGCGCTTGCGCAGGCGCATCAGCCGCAGCAGCACGGCCGTCACGACCGCCTGGAGGGGCAGCATGAGCAGGAGCAGGACGCCGATGAGACCGGCCTGCCAGGTGAGCGCGCCGGAGAACCCGATGGACACGAAGAAGCCGACGAGCAGCAGCTCCTTGACCGTGAACAGGGTGCGGCAGAGCTCGGTGGCGGCGGGGTGGCCGGCGAGCAGCATGCCGAGGACGAGCGCGCCGAGGTCGCCCTTGAGGCCGACGGCGTCGAACAGCGCGTAGCCGGGGCCGAGCGCGACGGCGACGCCGAACAGTGCCTGCAGCTCGCCGTGGCCCGTGCGGGACCAGATCTTGCGCAGCAGCCAGGCACCCGGGACGAGCAGCACGAGGGCGAGCGCCCACGGGCTCGGCGGGTGGTCCGAGGCGACGGAGAGGAAGACGACGGCGACGAGGTCCTGCATGACGAGGACACCGATGGCGATCCGGCCGTAGAGGGCGGACTGGTCGGAGCGTCCGTCCAGCACCTTGACCACGAACACCGTGGACGAGAAGGACACGGCCAGACCGAGCAGGGCGAGGACGCCGAGCTCCTCGCCGCCCACCATGGAGAAGCCGAGCACACCGAGCAGTCCGAGGAACCCGACGGCGATGGCCACGCTCACCGCGAGGTGGGCGACGGTGGTGAGCCAGACGTCCTTGCGCAGCAGCGTCCTGACGTCGAGCTTGAGCCCGATGCCGAACAGCAGCAGCGTGACGCCGAGGTCGGCGAGGGTCTCCAGGTAGCCGGGTTCCTCGACGCCCACCGCGTGGAGCACGAACCCCGCCACGAGGAACCCGACGAGCGGGGGCAGGCGGAGCAGGACGGCGCCGAGCCCGGCCGCGACCGCGGTCACCAGGAAGATCGCAGCCGTCACCATGGGCCGAGTGTAGGTGTCGCGTGTCTCAGGACGAGGTCAGCGCGGAGGCCAGTGCGGGTGAAAGAGTGCCCCTGGCCTCGACGGACACCTCGTCCAGCCCGAGCCACCGGGCCATGGCGCGCAGCTCGTGCGCGAGGCGCTCCGGTGTCGCATCGGTCAGCGTGGGCTCGGCGTGCGCCGACTGCACGCGCAGCACCCCCGCGGCGCGGTCGGCCTTGAGGTCGACGCGCGCCGTGAGCCTGCTGTCCTCGAGGAACGGCAGCACGTAGTAGCCGTCCACGCGCTGAGCCGCCGGCGTGTAGATGCCGATGCGGTACCGCATGCCGAACAGCCGCTCGAGACGCTGACGTTCCCAGACGAGCGGATCGAAGGGCGCCAGCAGCGCCTGGCCGGCCGCTCGCCGCGGGCGCGCGGCGTCCCGGTGCAGGAACCACCGCTCGGTGCCGCCCTCGACGCGTGCGGGCACGAGCACGCCCTCCTCGACGAGGTCGGCGAGGGCCTGGTCGGCCACGGCTCCCTTGAGCCGGTAGTAGTCCTTGATCGCGCGGGCGGTGGCGACGCCGTGCGAGCGGGCACCGAGCTCGAGCAGGGCGCGCTTCGCGTCGGCCTCCGGGACCTCGCCCAGCACCTCGGCGGGCAGGACCCGCTCCGGCAGGTCGTAGAGCCGCTCGAACTGCGTGTTGCGCCCGGCGGAGACGACCTCGCCCGTGAAGAAGAGGTGCTCGACGACCCGCTTCTCGGTGGTCCGGTCCCACCACGTGCCCCGCCTGCGCCGGACGGCGCGACCCGCGGCCACGAACCGGTCGTGGATCTGCGAGGCGGACAACGGCCCCTCTGCGGCCACGAGCTCGCGGACCTCCGCGACCTGGGGCGCGTCGGGCAGCCGCACGCCGTCGAGCTCGCCCCAGTCGTACTCCCGCGCGAACCAGCGGCGGCGGAAGGCCAGCAGCGGCCAGGCCCGCGGCGGCACGTAGGCGGCCACGTGCGCCCAGCTCTCGACCAGGCGGCGGTCGGCCACGACGGCGCGGCCCCTGCGGCGGCTGTACCGGCCGGACGCCGTCGCCCGGTCGAGCAGGTCGGTGTCGTACGGTCCGAGCCGCGCGAAGAGCGGGAGCAGATGGGCACGCGCCAGCACGTTGACCGAGTCGATCTGCAGCACGCCGAGCCGGTCGATCACCCCCTGCACGTGGCGCATGGTGCGCTGCCCGTCGACGCGCGGCCGGTGGAGGCCCTGCGCGGCGACGGCGATGCGCCGGGCCTGCTCGAGTGACAGCGAGACGGTTTCCACGTGAGCCATCCTGCCGCCCACCACTGACACTCTCCCGTTCCGCGGGTCCGGGCACGAAGACACCCTGTGGACAACCGGCCGCCGACCCCGCGGGCGCGGCAGGGTGGTGGGATGCGTCCTGTCCGTGAGCTCGTCCGTCTGCTGCTGCCCGTCGCCTGCCCCTGCGGCGAGCCGGACGTCCGCTGGTGCGCGCGCTGCGCGGCGCTGCTGGCCGGCCCACCGGTGCGGGTCGAGGCCGGTGCCCCGCGGCTCGACCGGATGGACGGCGTCGCGCCCGTGCCGGTCTGGGCGCTCACGGCGTACACCGGCCCGGTGCGCGACGTCGTGGTGCACTGGAAGGACCGCGAGCGCGCAGACCTGGACCGTCTGCTCGCGCCGGCGATGCGGGGGGCGGCGTGGCGGATCGGCCGCGCGCTCGCCGGTCACAACCTTGATGACCTGCACGGACACCCGGTGGTCGCGGTCGTCCCCGTGCCCTCCACCGCGGCGGCGCGCCGCGCCAGGGGTCGCGAGCCCGTCACCGTCCTTGCCCGTGCCGTGGCCCGTGGACTGCGCGCGGCCGGGCTCCGCGCGCGGGTGGTGCCGGCCCTCGCGCGGCGCGGCCGGGCGCGCGACCAGGTCGGCCTGGGCGCCCGGGCACGGGGGCGCAATCTCGCCGGGAGCGTCCGCATGACGAGACGAGGGCGACGCACCCTCGGACACCGTGCGCCGTGCCTCCTCGTGGACGACGTCCTCACGACGGGGGCCACCCTCGCCGCCGTCGAACGCACCCTCGAGCGGCACGGGCACGCGGTGCTCGGGGCAACTGTGCTGGCAGCGACGCCGGCCCCGGACGAGGCCAGGGCGCGACGCGCCCGGGCACGGGCCGGCGGCCCGGGAGAGGGCGACCGGCGTGGGCAGCCGAACCTGAAAGTGTGACAGAGAACTGTCAGGTTGTTCACTGACAGTTGGGGCTGTCGTTACCCAGGCGTCGGAGTTAGCCTGAACCTCCCACGGCAAGTTCCGCGGGCCCCGTCGAGGTCGACGGCGGTCGCAGCGACGGGAGGTGGTTCGTGCCCGGCACCGGCAGGGGGTGCCAGACCGAGTAGCAACGGGCCACGCCGCCGGCAAGGGACGGCGTGCCCCAGGTTCCCGGAGCGGAGTGACGCACATGGAAATTGTCGTAGTCGGCAGGCACACGGAGGTGGCGGACCGGTTCCGCCAGCACGTCGAGGAGAAGCTCGCCAAGGTGGAGCTGCTGTCCCCGTACGTGCGTCGGGTGGACGTGGAGATCACGCGCGAGAACAACCCGAGGCTGTCCGACAACCGGGAACGCGTCGAGCTCACGCTGCGCGCGAAGGGCCCGGTGATCCGCGCGGAGGCCGCGGCGGACGACCGGTTCGGGGCCCTCGACCTGGCCATCGACAAGCTCAACGAGCGGCTGCGCCGCGCCCACGACCGGCGCAAGAACCGCCGCAACACCAAGGTGACCCCGCCCGTCGACGTCCGTCCGCTGGACGAGATCCTCACGCAGGACGACGGGGCGGACGAGGCGGAACCGCAGATCTCGACGCCCGCGGCGCTCTCGGAGCCGGGCGACTCCGTCGAGACGACCATCGGCGACTCGCCGGTGGTGATCCGCCAGAAGCTGCACCACGCCGACCCGATGACGCTGGACGACGCCGTGTACGAGATGGAGATGGTGGGGCACGACTTCTACCTCTTCATCGACAAGGAGACGTCCCGGCCTTCGGTGCTCTACAAGCGCAAGGGCTGGACCTTCGGCGTGATCCAGCTCGACAGCCCCTGCACGGGCGCGCCCGTCACCGACCTGACCTGATCGGGCCGGACCACCTGCCGGCGCAGGCCGGGCGGGACACCCGCCCGGCCGAGCGCCCTAGCCCGGGAAGGCCACGAGGTCGATGTCCTCGGCCAGGGGCTGCCACACGCCGGCCTCCTCGTGCTCGAGGTTCCCGTCGGCGGTGACGACGAGGATGCCCTGCTCGGTCACGCCGGCCGCGAGGTGCTCGACGTCGGTGAGCCCCGTGAGCTGCTTGGTGGCGCCACCCGTCCCGGCCAGCCCGCCCACCCCGGCCGTCCACACGCCGGACGTGCCGTCGCCGCCCCGCGTGAGCAGCGCGAGCGTCGTCAGGCCCGACCAGCGGGCCTCCTCGACGCCCGTCACCGGCGACGCGACCGAGAGAGCGGCCGTGGACAGGTCGACCGGCTGCTTGTTCTCGTCCCGCACCACGCCCGCCACGTGCACGTGCGTGCCCGACGGCGCCTCGCTCACGATGACGACGCGGGTGCCCTCGGGCGAGACGGAGACGCTGACGACCTTGCGGCCCGCGAGCCACTCGGGGGCGAGGGTCACCTCCTCGCCCGTCCCCCGGACGCGCAGCTCGCCCGCTCCCCCGCTCGTCCAGGTCGCGCCGTACCGGTCGACCGACGGGGCGGCCAGGTCGGGGCCCTCGAAGAGCTCGACAGCGCCCTCCGGGGTGAGGCTCACGATCCGGTCGTCGCCGTCCCGCACGGCGATCGGGCCGCCGGCGGGGCTCACGGCGAACGCGGTCGGGTCCGCGACGGCGGACAGGTCCGACGTCGTCTCGTACGTCTCGAGCGTGCTGTCGCGCACCAGGTAGAACTCGTCGTCCTGCACCACGATGGCCTGGCCCGTGGTGGCAGGGAGAGCGATCGACGCCGCGGTCGACGAGAGGCGGTTGGTCCCGCTGTACAGCTCGACGGGCACCGTCCGGCCGGCACCCTCGGAGAACGTGGCGGAGAGCTGGGCGGCGATCACGGCACGCTGCGGACCGGCGACCGTGCCGAACTGCTCGCTGAGGCGCACCGCGACGGCCTCCTCCCCGTCGGACTCGCGCACCGCCGCCGAGCTGAGCTGGGTGCCCTCGGGCACGAGGGACTGCGTCGCGCCCTGCAGCCACTCGGGCGGCCCGGCGAGCACCTGCTGCACCGCGGCGCTGCGCCAGCTACGGCGCGGGAACCAGCGCAGGTCCGGCACGAGGTACTTCGTGTCCGTGGCGGAGGGGAAGTACAGGCGCGTCGCGCGGTACTGGTTGGCGAACAGGTTGGCGGGCACGAGCACGCCGTCGTCGAGCACCGAGATGCGCCACTCGCCGCCCACCCGGACGAGCGTGAACCGGTAGCCCAGCTCACGCGGGTTGCCGACCTCGGAGTAGGCGCCGGAGGTGTCCAGGGTCGCGATCGTCGTCGCGCGCACCACCATGTCGACGGTCTCGGCCTCGGCGAGGTCCACCTGGTCGCCCCGCCCGACAGGCTCTGCGACCGGGGTCTCACGCACCACGCGCACCGCCGACGCCGGCTCCCAGGTGCTCGCGACCTCCTCGGTGAGGTACTCCCGCGCGGTCTCGAACTCCTCGGGCGACGTGGTCGCGGCCACGGCGGCACCGAGGAACCCGGACACGATCTGCCGCGGGGTGGCACCGACGGCAGGCCCCTGCGGGAGCATCGCGATGTCGGCGGGCGGGTCGACGTCCGCGTTCCCGACGCGGACGGGCCCGGACATCGGGATCTGCGCGCACGCGCCGAGGGTCGCGGCGACGGCCAGCGCGACGACGGCGGCGGCGCCTCGGCGGACGAGTCGACGCATCAGCGCACCTCCACCCGGTGGTCGGGCTCGGACAGGTCGGGGATCGCGGTCGGCGTCGGCCCTGCGGCGGGGTGGACGACCGGCACCTGGCCCGTCCGCGGGGCCGGGTCGTGCGAGGGCGGCGCGAGCGGGATCGGCGGCTCTCCGACCTGCACACCGGCGCTGCGCGGCAGCGTGAGCCGGAAGCTCGCGCCCTGGCCCGGCCTGCCCCACGCGTCGAGCCTGCCCGCGTGCAGGTGCGCGTCCTCGAGCGCGATCGCCAGGCCGAGCCCGGAGCCGCCGGTGGTGCGCGCCCGCGCCGGGTCGGCGCGCCAGAACCTGTCGAACACGTGCTCCACCTCCTGCGGCGTCATGCCGACGCCGTAGTCGCGCACGACGACGGCCACCGCACGGTCGTCCTCGGCGACGGTCACCTCGACGGGCCGCCCCTCGGCGTGCTCGATCGCGTTCACCACGAGGTTGCGCAGGATGCGCTCGATGCGGCGCGGGTCGAAGTCGGCCGCCGCGTCGGCGTCCGGCAGGCGCACCGACACCGGGACGCCCTTGGTGTCGGCGAGCGGCGCCGCCTGCTCGACCACGGACATGACCAGGTCGCGCAGGTCGCGGCGCTCCGCGTCGAGCACCGCTGCGCCCGCGTCGAACCGGCTGATCTCCAGGAGGTCGGCCAGCAGCGACTCGAACCGGTCGATCTGCCCGAGCAGCAGCTCGGCGGAGCGCGCGGAGTCCGCGTCGAGCTGGCCGCGCGCCTCGTGGATGATCTCGCTCGCCATGCGGATGGTGGTCAGTGGGGTGCGCAGCTCGTGCGACACGTCCGAGACGAACCGGCGCTGCATCGCCGACAGCTCCTCCATGCGCCGGATCTGGTCCTGCAGGCTCTCCGCCATCTCGTTGAAGGAGCGCGCGAGGCTGGCCATCTCGTCCGTGCCGCGGGTGCCCGGCATGCGCTCGGACAGGTGCCCCTCGGCCAGGCGCTCCGCCACCGTGGCCGCGCGCGTCACGGGCGTGACCGTCTGCCGCGCCATGGTCCACGTCACGACGCCCAGCAGCGCCAGCATGCCGAACCCTCCCGCGAGCAGCACCCGGTGCACGAACGCGAGGGTCTCCTGCTCGGGCGCGAGCGAGTACAGGTAGTAGATCTCGTACGTCGCGTCGGGCGCCGCCCGGACCGTCGAGCCGACGATCACGCCGGGCTGCACGACGGCCGGGTCGTTCCGCGACGGGATCGCGACCGCCTGGAGCAGCTGGTCGTCCTCGGACGCCAGGTTCGCCTCCCGCAGCTCGTCGCTGATCACGACGTCGGTCAGGTCGGCCCGCGAGGCGACGTCCGCCGCCTGCGACGTGCCGCCCGGCTCCTGCAGGAGGAAGTACTCCTCGGCCGTGGAGCCGCTGGTCACCGACAGCGTCGCGATGGTGTCGAACAGGAGGGTCTGCAGCTCGCCGTCCGACGTCGTCGACGTCGTCGCGAAGTTCTCGGCCACCTGGGCGGTGAGACCGGCGGACTCCCGGTCGATCGCGGCGAGCCGCTGGTCGTAGATGCCGTCCCGCACCGACGTCGACAGGTACAGGCCCAGCACGGTGATCGCGGCGAACCCGATCGCGAGCGCCGTGGCGACGACGCGCAGCTGCAGCGACGAGCGCCACTGCGCGACCGCCCGCCGGGTGGCCCGCACCGCGGCCACCCGGGCCCTGGCGACCGCTCGGCGCAGCCGCGCGGCCAGGCCGGACGGCATCAGCGGGTCGCGCCAGCCTTGTAGCCGACGCCGCGGACCGTGAGCACGATCTCCGGGTTCTCCGGGTCCCGCTCGATCTTGGAGCGCAGGCGCTGGACGTGGACGTTGACCAGGCGCGTGTCGGCGCTGTGCCGGTAGCCCCAGACGCGCTCGAGCAGCACCTCGCGCGTGAAGACCTGCCACGGCTTGCGGGCCAGCGCGACGAGCAGGTCGAACTCCAGCGGCGTGAGGGCGATGCGCTCGCCGCCGCGCGTCACGGTGTGGCCCGTCACGTCGATCTCGACGTCGCCGACGACGAGGCGCTCGGGGCCCGGG
>DATGOB010000108.1:0-3299 GCA_036010205.1 Promicromonospora sp.
GGGGTCGTCGTGGAACGTCGTCGCCTGGACGATCGCCTTGGCGCGCTGCTCCGGGTTGCCCGACTTGAAGATGCCCGAGCCGACGAACACGCCCTCGGCGCCGAGCTGCATCATCATCGCGGCGTCCGCCGGGGTGGCGATACCGCCCGCGGTGAACAGCACGACGGGGAGCTTGCCCGTCGTCGCGATCTCCTTGACGAGCTCGTACGGCGCCTGGAGCTCCTTGGCCGCGACGAACAGCTCGTCCTCCGGCAGCGCCGTGAGGCGGCGGATCTCCTGGCGGATCTTGCGCATGTGCGTGGTCGCGTTCGAGACGTCGCCGGTGCCGGCCTCGCCCTTCGAGCGGATCATGGCAGCACCCTCGGTGATGCGGCGCAGCGCCTCGCCCAGGTTGGTCGCACCGCACACGAAGGGAACGGTGAAGTTCCACTTGTCGATGTGGTTGGTGTAGTCGGCGGGCGTGAGCACCTCGGACTCGTCGATGTAGTCGACGCCGAGGGACTGCAGCACCTGCGCCTCGACGAAGTGGCCGATACGGGCCTTCGCCATGACGGGGATCGAGACGGCCTCGATGATGCCGTCGATCATGTCGGGGTCGCTCATGCGCGACACGCCGCCCTGCGCGCGGATGTCCGCGGGCACCCGCTCCAGCGCCATGACGGCGACCGCGCCCGCGTCCTCGGCGATCTTCGCCTGGTCGGGCGTGACGACGTCCATGATGACGCCGCCCTTGAGCATCTCGGCCATGCCGCGCTTCACGCGCGCGGTGCCGACCGTGCCCACGGAGTTCTCGCCGGTCACGGATTCAGTCACGGTTACCTCGCATAGTTCTCGGCAGCGTTCTTGCCGGTGGTTTCGACGCCGGTCGTCCCGGGCGCGGTCGGCGCCCTGCTCCCATGTTATCGCCCGGTTACGGTCGTCCCCGAGCCCGTCCCGCCCTGCGGGCACCCGCCTGTCCGGCACCCGGCGGCCCGGTGCCGCGCCTCAGCCTGCCGTGGGCTCCAGGGCCTGCGGCAGCACGTCGTCGAGCTCGACCGTCCGCGGCATGGGCGCGCGCCCCGCCAGGCGGAACAGCCGCACGTACCAGAGGCGGCGCACACGCCGCGTCTGCGCCACGGCCTCGTTGTGGAAGCGACGCGCCAGCGTCGCGCGGTACCAGGCGTCGCCCAGCGCCGCGACGACCTCGCCGGAGGAGCCGGCGAGCAGCTCGTCGGTGGTCTCCGGCGCCCCGAGCACCTCGCGCAGCGTCGCGGTGAGCCCCGACTCGGCGCGCTCCCTGTCGGCGCCCAGGCCGTCCATCTGCAGCGCGGCGGCGGGCGAGGTCACCGGCCCGGCGTCGGAGGCGGCGTAGGCCGCGTCGGCCACCAGCACGGCGCTCGCCGGGTCCAGGGCGCCCGACGCCGCGAGCTCCACCGCGGCGGACGCGCGCCGGACGAGCTGCGCGTCGAGCGCGATCCGCGAGGCCGCGACCTTGCGGTGCAGCCGGTCGAGGCGCGAGGCCCCGCGCCAGGCGAGCACCAGAGCGACCGCCAGGACGACCAGGGCGACGAGCGCCGTCTCGGACCAGCTCATGCGTCCCCCCGCACACGCCGCGGGAACAGCCCCATGACGCGGCCGACGACGTCGCCGCCGATCGCGTGGTCGGCGGCCAGCGTCATGTCGTAGACGGCGAGCACCTGCTCGGTGACCACCGACCAGTCGAACCGCTGCACCCAGCGCGCGGCATGGGCGCGGTAGGCGTCGCGACGCGCGGGGTCGGCGAGCAGGTCGAGCACGGTCGCGGCGAGGTCGGCCGGGTCGCCGTTGCGGAACAGGGCACCGGCCGCGCCGTCGTCCAGGACCCGCTGGAAGGCGCCGAGGTCGCTCGCCACGACGACGGACCCCGCGCTCATCGCCTCCACGAGCACGATGCCGAAGCTCTCCCCGCCGGTCTGCGGTGCGACGTACAGGTCGGCGGAGGCGAGCAGCGCGGCCTTGTCGGCGTCGGACACCCCGCCGAGGAACTCGACGGACGCGGCCCGGTCGCCGAGACGTTGCCGGGTCTCGGCGACGGCCCCGTTGCCCCGGCCGGCGACGAGGAAGCGGGCGCCGGGAACCCGGTCGAGGATGGCCGGCACGGCGCCGACGAACACGTCCAGGCCCTTGCGCGGCTCGTCGAGCCGGCCGAGGAACGCGACGGTGGGTGCCTCGGGCGTGCCGGTCCACTCCGGCCGGCGGGGGCTGCTGGCGAACACGTCCGCGTACACGCCGTTCGGGATGACGACGGCGTCGCCGCCCAGGTGGTCCACGAGGGTGCGCCGGGCGTCCTCCGACACGGCGATGCGGGCGGCGATCTTCTCCAGCGACTGCCGCACCAGCGGGTAGGCCACCTGGAGCGCCCGCGAGCGGGTCTGCGAGGTGTGGAACGTGGCCACGACGGGCTGCGTGGCCTGCCACAGCGCGAGCATCGACAGCGACGGCACCATCGGCTCGTGCAGGTGGACGATGTCGAAGGGACGCCCGTCGATGCCGCCCTCGAGCCAGCGGCGGACCCGGTTCGCGGTCACGGGTCCGAAGGTCAGCCGCGCCACCGAGCCGTTGTACGGGACGGGCACGGCCCGCCCGGCCGCGGTGACGACGTCGGGCAGCTCGGTGTCGTCGCTGGACGGCGCGAGCACGGAGACCTCGTGACCGGCGGCCTGCAGCGCCTCGGCAAGGTCGCGCACGTGGAACTGGACGCCCCCCGGGGCGTCGAAGGAGTACGGGCAGACGATGCCGACCCGCAGGTGGCCGCGCCGCCGGGCCGGGCTCACCCCGTCGCACCCCCGGAGGCGCGCTGCCGGGCGGGCCCGAGGTCAGCGACGAACACCCGCTGCAGCATGTGCCAGTCCTGCGTGTGCGTCACCAGCGTGCGGGTGAGCTGGTCGACCCAGCCCTGCGTGAGCAGGCGGACCTGCTCGTCCCGCGGGAGGGCGGCGTCGGGTTCGGGCAGCGGCGGGAAGAAGCGGATGACGATGCCCCACGGCGTCCCGGCGGCCCGCCGCCGCGCGCCGTGCAGCCGCTCGTACCAGATGCCGACGGCCGACACGGGCACACCGGCCTCGAGGGCGAGCAGCGCAGGCCCCGCCGCGACCCGGGCGCGGTGGCCCACGAGGTCGACCTCGACGCCGGTCGAGGTGAGGTCGCGGTCGCTGAGCAGCGGGATGAGGCGCCCGCCCTCCTTCGCGCCACGCACCAGGGCGCCGAGCACGTCGCCGCCGCCGAGCGGCAGCACCTCGATGCCGAGCGCGTTGCGGAACCGCACGAACTCGTCGAAGAGC
>DATGOB010000109.1:0-6936 GCA_036010205.1 Promicromonospora sp.
GGCGGCGGTGTCCGACCTCGTCGTCTGAAGGTGCCGGAGGGTGACGCGCGGCGGGCGTCGCGACCGAAGGCTCCCGCGACGGAAGGCTCCCGTGACCGGGCACCCGGCCGTCGGCGCGACCCGCGTATACTGGCGGTCGTGACACAGACGAAGGTCCGGAGACGCTCGCTGCCGCCGCGGTTGCCGGCCGGTGGTCGGATGCCTCGACCTCGCGCGGCCTCGGTAGCGCCCGAGCGCCGGGCAAGGGGCGCGCGATGAACGGACCGGCCGGGACGGCCGCGGGCACCGGGACGACGCCGGGTACCGGGACGACCATGCGGGTTCGGCCCGTGACCGAAGACGACCTCGAAGCCCTGGCGACGATCGACGCCGGGTACGCCTCCACGCACACCGTGGAAGCGATCGTGAGCGCCGCCTCGACGCGCTTCTTCGCGCGCAGTGGGCACAGTTTCGTGGCCGAGCGCGTCGACACGAAGGGGAACGAGGCCTGCGTCGGCTTCGTGTTCGCGCATGCGGTGTGGCGAGGAGACCGGGCAGCGGTGCAGACCGCCCGCCTCGCAGTGGCCGAGGATGCCGGGACGGGGCCGGCCGAGGCCCTGGTGGCGGCGTTGACCAAGAGCGCGTACGATTCCGGCGTCTACGACCTCACGGTTACCCCGCCGACCGGCGACGCGAGGCTGGCGGAAGTACTGGAACGGGCCACGTTCCATGTGGTCGACGTCGTGACGTTCGCGCGCACCTTGGGTTCGCGTGGCGCAGCGGGTGGAAGCGAGACGGCCGCCGACGTGGTGCGGCCGGCAAGGGCGGACGGGCATGCCTGAGGAGTCGGCCAGGGCGTTGGTCGGTGTGCGAGGGATGGACACGGACGACGCGCGTCGCCGCGTGATCGAAGCGCTGGCGGGCGTGCGCGGCGTCCGCGACGTCCAGCCGGCGGACGAGGCGCGGATGGTGGTGGAGTACGACCCCAGCGAGGCTACCGTCATGGACCTCATCCGGGCGCTCCGCCGCATCGGCTTCCTCGCCGGCATGGAGTAGCGGTCGTGCGCACCGGCGCCCCGGTCTACGTCGGGGTGTTGACGGTCACGCTCGCGTTCCCCGGGGTGCGATCGCTCAAGGAGAAGCGGGCCTTGGTGAAGCCGGTCACGGAGCGGCTGAAGGCGCGCTTCGCCGTGACGGTGGCGCGGCTCGACGGCCTCGACGCGCACGACTGGGAGCGGGTGGGTGTGGCGACCATCAGCGCCGACCGCGACTGGGTCGAGCGCACCCTGGCGTCGGCGTTGTCGTTCGTGATCGCGCGGGGCCTGTCGGTGCGCGAGAGTGAGATCTCCGTCGACCGTTGGGACGCGCCGGACGACCACGGCTGACCCGGGCAAGCGTCGCTGGGAACGGACTCGCGACCGGACGGTACAATGGCGCAGACCGAGTGCCGACCGTCGACGTCGGTGTCGCCGCGTCGACCGCGGCCGGATCCGTTCGGTCTGGAGGGTTGCTTCGATGGAGGACGACAAGCAGCGCCGCGCCGAACGAGATGCAGCAGCGGCAGAAGAGAACCAAGGCGGAGCCGAGACGCAGGACACCACGCCCGCGGCAGACGCCAAGGCGAAGCCCGCGAAGGCCAAGAAGTCTTCCGCGAGGCGGGGCCGGAGCCAGAAGAGCACGCGCGCGACGCAGGACCGGCCCATCGACCACGTCCGCGTAGCCGACGGCGCGTTGCGCAGCATCATCGGCTTGGCCGCGCACGAGGTGCCTGGCGTGGTGGGGATGGCGCCGGTGAACATCGGTGAAGGCTTGCGGCGGATCTTGGGAGCCCGGCAGGTGGACGAGGGCGTGTCGGTCGAGCACCCGCACGGCGAGTCCCGCGCCGACGTGGACATCCACGTGGTCGTGGCCTACGGCGTGAACATCCCGGTCGTGGCGGAAGGGGTGCGCGAGCGCGTGCGGTACGCCGCGCGGCAGTTCGCGGGCGTGTCGCTCGACGAGGTACGGGTCCACGTCGAAGGTGTCAGCCGTGGCTGACGGCCAGACCCAGCGATGGAAGTCGTTCGGGCCCAAGGACGTCGCACACGCGTTCATCTTCGCCACGCAGTGGCTCGGGGTCCACGTCGACGAGGTCAACGCCCTCAACGTCTACCCCGTGCCCGACGGCGACACCGGCACGAACATGCACCTCACCATGCAGTCGGTGCGGCGCCAACTCACGGACGAGAACCCGCAGGACATGGAGGGCGTGGCGCACGCGCTGTCGTACGGTTCCCTCCTGGGCGCGCGCGGCAACTCGGGCGTGATCCTGTCGCAGATCCTCAAGGGGTTCGCCGACAGCATCAAGCACCACCGCAAGCTCTCCGGCGCCGAGGTCGCGGACGCGCTGGTGTCGGGCGCGGCCACTGCCTACTCGGCGGTGATGAAGCCGGTGGAGGGCACCATCCTGACGGTCGTGCGCGAGGCCGCCGAGGCCGCCAACGGCGTCGGCGGCAGGTTGCCGCTGGAGGTGCTCCAGGTCGCGCGCGACGCCGGGCACGAGGCGCTGGCGCGTACGCCCGACCTGCTTCCCATCCTGAAGCAGGCGGGCGTGGTCGACGCCGGTGGGCTCGGATTCCTGCGCGTGCTGGAAGGCTGCATCGCGTACTTCGAAGGGCGAGACCTTCCGCCGCCACCGAAGGTCGAGCGGCGCGCGCAGCAGCAGTTCGAGGAGGAGGAGTTCGGCTTCTGCACCGAGTTCCTGTTGGCCGACGTGACCGTCCCGACCCGTCAGATCCAAGAGCTGGTCGCGCCGTACGGCGACTCGCTGCTGGTGGTGGGGGCCGAGGGCTTCGTCAAGGGGCACATCCACACCGAGGAGCCGGAGAAGCTGCTGGCCGAGGTCGCGCGCTTCGGGCGCATGGTGCGCTCGAAGGTCGAGGACATGAGCGAGCAGCACTCCGAGATACTCGCCGACGTCGACCTCGCCAGCGACGCCGGGCCGCGCGTCGCCGCGGTGGCCGTGGCCAGCGGCTACGGCCTCACGCGCGTCCTCCGCAGCCTCGGCGTGCGCGTCGTCGGCGGCGGCCAGACCGACAACCCCTCCGTCGAGGACCTGGCCGACGCCGTCCGCAGCGTCGGCGCCGACACCGTGATCCTCATGCCCAACAACAAGAACGTGATCATGGCCGCCGAGCGCGTGCCCGAGGTCGTCGCCGACAAGCGCGTCGTGGTGCTGCCCACGCGCACGCTCGGCGAGGGCCTGGCGGCGGCGGTCGCGTTCAGCGAGGACGGCGACCCCGACGAGGTCATCGCCGAGATGGAGGGCGCGGCGCGCGGCGCCAAGACCCTCGAGGTCACGAGCGCCAGCCGCGACGTCCAGCTCCCGGGCGTCGACGTGCAGGAGGGCCAGGCGATCGGCCTCGTCGACGGGGTCTTGGAGCTGGCGGCCGAGGACCACGACGCCGCCCTGCTCGACCTCGTCATGCGGCACGGCGCGAGCCACGACGTGGCCACGCTGTTCCACAGCACCGAGGTCGACGAGGCGCGGGCCGCTGCGGTGGTGGCGCGGATCGGGGAGGCGTTCCCCGACCTCGAGGTCGAGGTCCACCCCGGCGGCCCCGACCTCTACCCGTACCTCATGGTCCTGGAGTGACGGCCCTGGAGCGACGCCCGCCACGCGGGACGCGGCGGGCGTCCCGACGTGAAGGGCGCCTTAGGGGAGGGTTACGTCTCCGTTAAGGTCCTCATCCCCTAGCTGAGACATCTCAAGGTCGCCGCGCCGATAGTGGCAATGGACCGCGGAACGTGGCGGAGGTCTCAGTTCGGGGCCTCCGCCCTAGGCTCGCTCCCCAGGGAGGTCCCATGAGACGCTTCGTACCGCTCGTCGCCGGCGCGCTGGTCGCGCTCGCCCTCGCAGCCTGCAGCGCCGGTGGACCCGGCGGCCCGCTGCCCCCCGACGACACCATCGACGTGAGCGTGACCGCCGCGAACAACGACCCCGAGCAGCCCGTCGAGTCCGTCTCGTTGGCGAGCGGCGACGAGCAGGTCTTCGCCGTCACCGTCTCCGAGGACGTCGCGGGCTTCGGGCTCCTGTACGTCGAGCTCGACCGCGAGGTCGACCTCGAGGTCATGACGGGCGCCTACGGGACCGTGAACTACAGCTCGTCGTCGCGCGACTACTTCGGCTCGGGCAGCGAGGGGCTCGCGACCGCCGCGGCCGCGGGGCTCGGTCCGCAGGCCGTCACGCTTAGCGTGACGTGCCGCGGCTCGTGCATGATCCTCGAGCTCGCCGCCGGCGGCACGTTCTACGTGCGGGTCACCAACCCCGGCCCGAGCACGAACGTGAGCCTCTACGTCTACGGCGACGCCTACGGGGACGAGTACGAGCCGGAGAACGACACGCTCCAGGGCGCCCCAACGTTCCAGTTCTTCGACAGCGGCGCGATCGAGACCGTCGGCGACGTCGACTACTGGTACTTCGACGCCCAGACCAAGGTCGCCTTCGACACCAACGACCTCGCCATCCCCCTCGAGGCCTGGATCCTCGACGCGGCGGGGAACCTCGTGGGGGACGGGCCCGGCCCCTACCTCCCGGGCCAGCAGATCCAGCTCTTCGCGAACGAGTACCTCAGGGTGTGGGCCGTGGAGGAGTGGCAGGCAGCCAGCTCGGCCCGCAGCCGCTACGACATCGAGGACGTCGACGCGCCCTAGGGCTTAGCTTGGAGGCATGAGAACGCCCATGACCCGGAAGCCGGGGCGCACCGCCCACGCCCACGCTCGCACCGTTCCGCCGGCGCCGCGGCCCGGCCGCCGGGTCGCGGCCAGGCTCGCGGGGGCGGCGGCGCTGCTCGCCCTCGCCGTCGCCGCCTGCACGCCGCCGCCGCCGCCGCCCGCCGACCCCCTCGTCGCGCGGGCCGACGGCGGCGCGAGCCCGTCGGAGACCGTCGTCCTCGCCCCCGGCGAGTGGGCCGACTTCGAGCTCGTGCTCGACGCGGTCAGGCACTTCGACCTCGTGTACGCAGAGCTCGACACGACGCAGCCCGCCGTGGTCGAGCTCCGCGGCGGCAACTACTGGACCGCGATCGCCAGCAGCGACACGCCGGACTTCTTCGTGCGCGGCACGATCGCAGGCGTGCCCCAGCCGCGGCCGGCCGCCGCTCGGCTCGACCCCAACGCCATCGGGTACGACCTCGTCTGCCGCGGGCCGTGCGTGATCTTCCGGCCGACGAGCCAGCGGTTCTTCCTGCGCGTCGTCAACACCGGCGGTACCCTCCTCGACGCCGACGTCTTCCTCTACGGCATGGGGTTCGCCGACGAGCACGAGCCGGACAACGACCGCATGGACGACGCGCCGCCCCTCGCCGACGGCGAGACCGGCGCGCTCGAGCTGCTCGGCGACACCGACTTCTGGTACGCCCCGGTCGACGCGAACGTCACGTTCGTCCCCAACTCGGGCGGCCTGGCCCTGCAGGCGTCGGTCTTCGACGCCTGCGGCCTGTCGGTGGCGGGCCCGTTCGACGACGGCACGGCGTTCCGGGTGTTCGCCGGCGAGACCGTCCGCGTCAG
Organism: Promicromonospora sp.; assembly: GCA_036010205.1. Classification (GTDB taxonomy): domain Bacteria; phylum Actinomycetota; class Actinomycetes; order Actinomycetales; family Cellulomonadaceae; genus Promicromonospora. The sequence continues at coordinate 5,527 of DATGOB010000109.1, forward strand.
GGCCGCCCAGGACCGCGCCGGCCCGCCGGGGCGCAGCGGCTACACGGTGCTGGTGGGGGCGCCCACCGGCGGCACGCCGCCGCGCGACCCTGGGTGCCGGCCCGCGACCGCGAACCTGAGCCCGAACACGCCGGTCGTCACGCAGTTCATGGGCTCGGGCGCCACGGCCACGTTCGTCGTCACCGTCCCCGCCGGCGTGCGCTCGCGCGACGTGATCCAGTTCGAGGTCGGCGGCTCGGCGCGCCTCGAGGTGCTGAGCTCGGGCGGTTCCGTGCTCTTCTCCAGCACCTCGCCCGACGTCTTCTTCGCCGGCGGCGCCGCCTCGATGGCCCCCGAGGTGGCGCCGTCCGCTGTCGCCGCGAACCGCGTCTGCGGCGGGCCGTGCGTGATCGTCCCGTCGCCGGCGTCCTCCTACCTCGTGCGGGTCCGCAACACGGGCTCCGCGCGGAACGTGCCCCTCTACGCCTTCGGGCGCGCCTTCGACGACCGCACCGAGCCGGCCAACGACGCCCGCAGCACGGCGCCCTCGATCGTCGGCGACGGCAGCGGCGCGATCGAGACCGTCGGCGACGTCGACCTCTGGCTCGTGCCGTTCACGGGGCAGGTGGCCTTCGACGCCGTGTCCGGCGGGCCGGCGCTGCAGGCGCACGTGCTGAGCCCGCAGGGCGCCGTCGTCGACGGGCCGTACGCCCCCGGGTCCACCTTCGAGGTCTTCGCCGGCGAGTTCGTCAGGGTCAGGGCCGCCGACCCGAACCGCGCGGCGGTCGCGGGGCGGAGCACGTACTTCCTCGACTAGCGGTTAGACTCGCCGCCATGCCGAGGACCGCCGCGCGCCTGGCGCGCCTGCTCGCCGCGACGGCGCTGTGCCTGTGCGCCACGCTGGCGGCGGCCCAGGTGTGCAGCGAGGAGCTCGCCGCCGCCGTGCCCGGCGGCGAGCTCGACCGTCCCGCGACGGGCGTCGACGCCGCGCTCGTGCTGCGGCGGGCGGTGCAGCTCGTCGAGCCGGCCCTGCCGCCCCTCGTGAGGGTCGACGGAGCCGTCGTGCCGGCGGACCACCCAGCCCGCGAGGCCGTCGACTACGTCAGGGCGCGCGGCCTCCTGCCCGACGGTTGGGACGCCGACGAGCTGACGCCGGAAGCCTGGCGGCAGATGCACGCCGGCTTCCTGGCCTGGTACAAGCTCGACGGCCCGCTGCCCTCGCGCGTCGGCTCGGTCCGCGAGCTGGTGGCCGACATGGCCGCGACGCTGGCGCGCGTGGGGGGTGCCGTGAGGCCGGCGGCGCTGCTCGCCTCCGACCCGGACGACGGCAACCGCCTCTCGTTCTGGGCGGTCATCTGGAACTGGACCGTCTACCCGCGGCTCCTCGTCTACCGTCCCCAGGACGGCATCGAGCTGCGCGGGTCGCCGCGC
>DATGOB010000110.1:0-17786 GCA_036010205.1 Promicromonospora sp.
ATAGCGTAGGGGAAACGCCCGGTCCCATTCCGAACCCGGAAGCTCAGCCCTACAGCGCCGATGGTACTGCCCTGGAGACGGGGTGGGAGAGTAGGACGCCGCCGGACAACCATTCCGTCAGGGGATGGACCCCCACACCCAGGGTGTGGCACGGGTCCATCCCCTGACGACATTCACGGCACGTTGCACAGATTTCACAGTGGACGGGCCAGATTCCGGGGTTCCGGAGGCCGCACGGAGACTAGACTGGCGGGCATGTCCACCATCTCCCGTGACGAGGTCGCGCGCGTCGCCGCGCTGGCACGGATCGACCTGCGGCCCGACGAGGTCGACCGCCTCGCCGGTGAGCTCGACGTCATCGTCGAGTCCATCGCGCGCGTGAGCGAGGTCGCCACCCCCGACGTGCCGGCGACGAGCCACCCTCTCCCGCTGACGAACGTGTTCCGTGATGACGTGCCGGAGCCTGCGCTCCCGGTCCAGGACGTCCTGGCCGGTGCCCCGCAGCAGGAGGACGGGCGATTCGCGGTGCCGCAGATCCTCGGCGAAGAGTGATGGGAAGCGACGACATGACGAACGACCTCACGCGCCTGAGCGCGTCCGACCTCGCGTCCGCCCTCGCGGCGAAGGAGGTCTCCAGCGTCGAGGCCACGCAGGCCCACCTGGACCGGATCACCGCGGTGGACGGCGACGTCCACGCGTTCCTCCACGTCGCCTCCGAGGAGGCGCTCGAGACGGCCGCGCGGGTGGACGCAAGGCGCGCCGCCGGCGAGGAGGTGCACCCGCTCGCCGGCGTGCCCATCGCCGTCAAGGACGTCGTGGTGACCAAGGGCCTGCCCACGACCGCCGGGTCGAAGATCCTCGAGAACTGGGTGCCTCCGTACGACGCGACGCTGGTCGAGCGCATCAAGGCGGCGGGCCTGCCGATCCTCGGCAAGACGAACATGGACGAGTTCGCCATGGGCTCCTCGACGGAGCACTCGGCGTTCGGCAACACGAAGAACCCGTGGGACCTGGAGCGCATCCCCGGCGGGTCCGGCGGCGGCTCGGCTGCGGCCGTCGCGGCCTTCGAGGCGCCCCTGGCCATCGGCACCGACACGGGCGGGTCGATCCGCCAGCCGGGCGCTGTGACCGGCACGGTCGGCGTCAAGCCCACGTACGGCGGCGTCTCGCGCTACGGCCTCATCGCCATGGCGTCCTCGCTCGACCAGGCCGGCCCCGTGACCCGCACCGTGCTCGACGCGGCGCTGCTGCACGAGCTCATCGGCGGGCACGACCCGCACGACTCGACGTCGATCGACGAGCCGGTGCCCGGCGTCGTCGAGGCGGCGCGGCAGGGCGCGTCGGGTGATCTCGCGGGGCTGCGCGTCGGCGTCGTCAAGGAGCTCTCGGGCGAGGGCTACCAGGCAGGCGTCTCCGCGCGCTTCGACGAGTCGCTCGAGCAGCTGCGCGCGCTGGGGGCCGAGGTCGTCGAGGTCTCGTGCCCGAGCTTCGCGTACGCGCTCGACGCCTACTACCTGATCATGCCCGCCGAGGCCTCGAGCAACCTCGCCAAGTTCGACGGCATGCGCTTCGGCCTGCGGGTCGAGCCGGCCGAGGGCCCCGTGACGGCGGAGCGCGTCATGAGCGCGACGCGCGGCGCCGGGTTCGGTGACGAGGTCAAGCGCCGCGTCATCCTCGGCACCTACGCACTGTCGGCCGGGTACTACGACGCCTACTACGGCAGCGCGCAGAAGGTCCGCACGCTGATCCAGCGCGACTTCGCGGCCGCGTTCGCGAAGGCCGACGTGCTCGTCTCGCCCACGGCGCCCACGACGGCGTTCAAGTTCGGCGAGAAGCTCGACGACCCGCTGGCGATGTACCTCAACGACATCGCGACCATCCCCGCCAACCTCGCGGGCGTCCCGGGCATGTCCGTGCCGAACGGCCTGTCCGACGACGGCCTGCCGGTCGGCTTCCAGATCCTCGCCCCCGCCAAGGCCGACGACCGGATGTACCGCGTCGGCGCGGCGCTCGAGGCCGCCCTCGAGTCCCGCTGGGGCGGCCCCCTCCTGTCCCAGGCACCCGACCTCAAGACCACGGAGCTCGCCCGATGACCGCCGCCACCACGACCGGCCTCGTCAGCTACGAGGACGCCGTCCGCCGCTACGACCCGGTGCTGGGCATCGAGGTGCACGTGGAGCTCGGCACGCGGACCAAGATGTTCTGCGCGGCCGAGGTCGAGTTCGGCGGCGAGCCGAACACGCAGGTGACCCCGGTGAGCCTCGGGCTCCCGGGCGCCCTGCCCGTCGTCAACGGCAAGGCCGTGGAGTACGCGATCCGCATCGGCCTGGCGCTGAACTGCACCATCGCGGAGAGCTGCCGGTTCGCCCGGAAGAACTACTTCTACCCGGACGTCCCGAAGAACTTCCAGACCTCGCAGTACGACGAGCCGATCGCCTACGACGGGTGGATCGACGTCGAGCTCGAGGACGGTGCGGTGTTCCGCGTCGAGATCGAGCGCGCGCACATGGAGGAGGACGCGGGCAAGAACACGCACGTCGGCGGTGCCACGGGCCGCATCCACGGCGCGGAGTACTCGCTCGTCGACTACAACCGTGCGGGCATCCCGCTGGTCGAGATCGTGACGCGGCCGATCGAGGGCGCCGGCGAGCGTGCGCCCGAGGTGGCGCGCGCGTACGTGCAGACGCTGCGCGACATCTTCCGCACCCTCGGTGTCTCCGAGGCCCGCATGGAGCGCGGCAACGTGCGCGCCGACGTCAACCTGTCGCTGCGCACCAGCCCCGACGCCCCGCTCGGCACGCGCACCGAGACGAAGAACGTGAACTCGTTCCGGTCGATCGAGCGCGCCGTCCGGTACGAGGTCTCCCGCCAGGCGGGTGTGCTCGACGCGGGCCTGCCTGTCATCCAGGAGACGCGCCACTTCCACGAGGACGACGGCTCGACGTCGTCGGGCCGCGTGAAGTCGGACGCCGAGGACTACCGCTACTTCCCCGAGCCCGACCTGGTGCCGGTGGCGCCGAGCCGCGAGTGGGTCGAGGAGATCCGCGCGTCGCTGCCGGAGCTGCCCGTCGCCCGTCGGCGTCGGCTCCAGACCGAGTGGGGGTACGCCGACGCCGAGATGCGCGACGTCGTGAACGCGGGCGCCGTCGACCTCATCGAGGCGACGATCGCTGCGGGCACGAGCGCGGCCGGTGCGCGCAAGTGGTGGATGGGCGAGCTGGCCCGTCGCGCCAAGCAGGACGAGGTCGCGCTCGAGGACCTCTCGGTGACCCCGGCGCAGATCGCGCAGCTGCAGTCCCTCGTCGAGTCGGGGCGGATCAACGACAAGATCGCCCGCCAGGTGCTCGACGGCGTGCTGGCCGGCGAGGGCGACCCGGAGGCCGTCGTCGTGGCGCGCGGCCTCGAGGTGGTGTCGGACGACGGCGCGCTGCTCGCGGCGATCGACGACGCCCTGGCGGCCCAGCCCGACATCGTCGAGAAGGTCCGCGGCGGCAACCAGGGCCCGGTCGGCGCGATCATCGGCGCCGTCATGAAGGCGACGAAGGGCCAGGCCGACGCCAAGCGCGTCCGTGAGCTCGTGCTGGATCGGATCGGCCGGTGACGGCGCGCGCAGCGGGGCCGCACAGATGACCCGCGGCCCCGTCCTGCACGGTGAGATGGTGCGCCTGCGCCCCCTCGAGGGGCGCGACGCCGAGCGGCTGTGGGAGGCGGTGCAGGACCCGGAGGGCACACGCCTGACGGGGACCACCGCCACCTTCACCCGTGAGCAGATCGAGAACTGGGCGAGCACGGTCAGCGACCGCCCCGGTCGGTACGACTGGGCGATCTGCCCGGCCGCGCTGCGTGACGGCCGGCCGGTCAGCGACGAGATGATCGGCGAGATCGTGCTCAACGACCTCGACGAGGACGCGCGCTCGGCCAACCTGCGGCTCCAGCTCCTGCCCAACTACCGGGGCCGCGGGTACGGCCGCGAGGCCATGCTCGAGGTGCTGCGCTTCGCGTTCGACGGCGTGGACGGCGACGCCGGGCCGCGCCTGCACCGCGTGAGCCTCGACGTGCTCAGCATCAACCCGCGCGCCAAGGCCCTCTACGAGTCCATCGGCTTCCAGGAGGAGGGGCGCCTGCGCGACGTCTACCGCGACGGCGACACCTGGGCCGACGCGATCGTCATGAGCATCCTGGAGGACGAGTACCGGGCCACCCTGACCTGAGCACGGTGCCGGAGGGCGAGGGCGGGACGCGTCGCCGCTGACACATCCCGCCCCGCCCGCTCGGTGCCCGGTCTCAGGACCGCGCGGTCACGGCGCGACCGCGCGTCCGGTGGTGGGCGAGATGTGACCGGGGCAGAGGTTCCGCGACGCCAGGTCCTCGAGGATCCCCGGCAGCGCCTGGATCGTGTTCTGCGGCCAGTCGTGCATGAGGATGACCTGCCCGTCGGTCAGCCGGCTCGCGGCCTGCCGGATCTGGCTCGCGCTGACGCCGTTGTAGTCCTGCGAGTCGACGTCCCAGATGATCTCGGTCAGGCCGAGGGAGGACCCGACCTGGCGGACCGTCCCGTTCGTGTCGCCGTACGGGGGCCGGAACAGCTGCGGCGTGACACCGGCCGTCTGCTGGATGGTCGACTGCGTGGTGGACAGCTGCCACTGGACGTCGTTGTACCCCATCTGGGTCAGGTAGGGGTGGTCCCAGGTGTGGTTGCCGATCTGCAGCCCCGCGTCGGCGTAGGCCCGCATGAGCGACGGGTTCGCCTGGGCGTTCTGGCCGGTGGGGAACACGGTGCCCGTGGCGCCGAGCTGCTGCAGCGTGCTGATCAGCTGGCTGCTGGTGCCGGGGTTGGGGCCGTCGTCGAACGTGAGGCCCACGTAGCCGGCCGAGCAGCTGGAGGGGTTCCCGCCGCCGTCGTCACCGCCGTCGTCACCGCCGTCGCCGTCCGTCGAGCAGGACGCCGTGGGCAGAGACGTGTTCCCGTTCGAGTACAGCGTGATGCCGAAGGAGTTCCCGTTGCCGTTCGGCGTCGCCGTCAGGGTGCCGCTGGTGCCGGAGACCGTGGCGTTCCAGCTGTTCTGCAGACTCTGCCCGCTGCCTGTGGCGATCCGCACGCGCCAGTCGTTCGATCCGCTGACGGTGAAGTTGACGTTGAACCGGTCGTTCCACGACTCGCCGCGGCTGACGTCCACGGTGCAGGAGCCGTCGCCGTCGCCGTCGTCCTCGGGCGGGGTGCCGTCGCCGCCGGAGCCGAGCGTGATGTTCGAGCTGCCGCTGCTCTGGTACCCCTCCGTGGCCATGATCTGGTAGTCGTGGTTGCCGAGGTTCATGCCGTGGGACGCCCAGGCGTCGAAGTGGTTGCCCGCCGTGATGGTGCCACCGGTGCGCTTCTCCTGGCGCACGCTCCAGTACTGCGGGAACGTCGAGCTGTCGCCCTCGATCGACGGGGCGTTGTAGCGCATCGTCCGGTAGATGTCGTAGGTGCCGCCGTCGGTGGTGACGGTGCCCTGGTAGTCGCCCGTGGGCCGGTAGGTGCCCCAGTTGTCGACCACGTAGTACTCGACCAGCGGGCTGCGGGTCCATCCGTACAGCGTGAGGTAGGCGTTGCCGGACGGGGTGAACGACCCCGAGTAGGACACGGTGCGTCGGGCCCCGGTGGCCCAGCCCTTGCCCGCCACGAAGTTGCCGGTGTTGCTCCACCGGGTGGAGTAGTTGCCGCCCGAGCCGAGGTCCATCGAGACCGTGCCGGGCGCGTCGGTCCAGAAGGAGTAGAAGTAGCCGTCGTGCGTGCCCGTCTCGTTGCGGTCCACCGCGGCGGCGGGGCCCGCGGTGGCCACCATGCCCGCGGCGAGGAGCGCCACGCTCGCGCCGATGCCCGCGAGTGCCCGGCGCAGCCGCCAGCGGGATCGCCCGACCCCGCTGGTAAACGATTTCGGAGTAGTAAACGTTTTCGTCATGTCGCACCTCTTCGTACGTAGCCGTGAACGGGTGTTGTGCGTGCCGACGCGGGCCGTGGACAGCGGCGTCCACGGGTCCGGCGATCGTGCTCGTCGGGGACGCCGCTCGCGGCGGTCCCGACGGGTGATAAGTGTGCCGACAACGGATGCCCAGGTCAAGGGTTCGGGTGGGGCCCGTTGTGACCATTCCTTGAGGGGCTCGCGCGCTGCATGACTACCTCGCCAGGTGACTACCTCAGCGGTGGCGGGAGGGGTGGGGGAGGGTCACCCTGTGGACGCGTGGTGTCCGTCCCCGGGCACCGGAGGTAGCGTGAACGCGCCGCACGCCCGCACTCGCGAGCGGCCACCCAGCATCGAAGGAGCTGACCCGTCATGAGCCGTCCCCTGCGCTCCCGGACGTCCACCCACGGCCGCAACATGGCCGGTGCCCGCGCTCTCTGGCGCGCCACGGGCATGGGTTCCGAGGACTTCGGGAAGCCGATCATCGCGATCGCGAACTCGTACACGCAGTTCGTGCCGGGGCACGTCCACCTCAAGGACATGGGCGACCTCGTCGCCTCCGCGATCCGCGAGGCCGGCGGCGTCGCCAAGGAGTTCAACACCATCGCCGTCGACGACGGCATCGCGATGGGCCACGCCGGCATGCTCTACTCGCTGCCCAGCCGTGACCTCATCGCCGACTCCGTGGAGTACATGGTCCAGGCGCACACCGCCGACGCGCTCGTGTGCATCTCCAACTGCGACAAGATCACGCCCGGCATGCTCAACGCCGCGCTGCGGCTCAACATCCCCGTCATCTTCGTCTCCGGCGGTCCCATGGAGGCGGGCAAGGCCGTGGTGGCGGACGGCGTCGCCAAGAGCCCGCTCAACCTCATCAACGCCATCAACTACTCCGCCGACGAGGGTGTCGACGACGCGGCACTCGGCCTCGTCGAGGAGAACGCGTGCCCCACCTGCGGGTCGTGCTCCGGCATGTTCACCGCGAACTCCATGAACTGCCTCACCGAGGCCCTCGGCCTGTCGCTGCCGGGCAACGGCTCGACGCTCGCCACGCACGCGGCTCGCAAGGAGCTGTTCCTCGAGGCCGGCCGGACGATCGTCGACCTGGCCCGGCGCTACTACGAGGAGGAGGACGACACGGCGGCCCCGCGCGGCATCGCGACGAAGGCCGCGTTCGCCAACGCGATGGCGCTCGACGTCGCCATGGGCGGCTCGACCAACACGGTGCTGCACATCCTCGCCGCCGCGCAGGAGGCAGAGGTCGACTTCACGCTGGCCGACATCGAGGACATCAGCCGCCGCGTGCCGTGCCTGTCCAAGGTCGCGCCCAACCACCCCGACTACCACATGGAGGACGTGCACCGGGCCGGCGGCATCCCCGCGCTGCTCGGCGAGCTCGACCGGGGCGGCCTGCTGAACCACGACGTCACCTCCGTGCACACGCCGACGCTGCGCGCCTGGCTCGACGACTGGGACATCCGCGGCGGCAAGGCCACCGAGCGCGCCCAGGAGCTGTTCCACGCGGCGCCCGGCGGTGTGCGCACCACCCAGGCGTTCTCCACCGAGAACCGGTGGGAGTCGCTCGACACCGACGGGGCGAACGGCTGCATCCGCGACCTCGAGCACGCCTACACCGTCGAGGGCGGCCTGGCCGTGCTGCGCGGCAACCTCGCCGAGGACGGCGCGGTCTTCAAGACCGCGGGCGTCGACCCCGACGTGTTCCACTTCGTCGGTACGGCCCTGGTCTGCGAGTCGCAGGACGACGCCGTCGAGAAGATTCTCACCAAGCAGGTCAAGCCGGGGCACGTCGTCGTCGTGCGCTACGAGGGTCCGGCGGGCGGGCCCGGCATGCAGGAGATGCTGTACCCGACGTCGTTCATCAAGGGCCGCGGCCTGGGCAAGCAGGTCGCGCTCATCACCGACGGCCGGTTCTCCGGCGGGTCGAGCGGCATCTCCGTGGGGCACATCTCGCCAGAGGCCGCGGCCGGTGGGACGATCGGTCTCATCGAGGACGGCGACGAGATCGAGATCGACGTCGAGAGCCGCCTCATCCGGGTCAACGTGCCCGACGAGGTGCTGGCCGAGCGACGCGCCAAGATGGAGTCGTCGGAGCGCCCGTGGCAGCCCGCCGCGCGCGACCGGTACGTCTCGCCGGCGCTGCAGGCCTACGCGGCGCTCGCGACGTCGGCCGACCGGGGCGCCGTCCGCGACGTGGCACGGCTGCGCCGCGGCTGACCGGACGGAGCGCAGGACGAGGGGAAGGGCACCATGAGCGACGCGATCACCCCCGCCGAGTTCTCGGCAGGACCTGGCGTGGGGGACTGGCGCGTGGTGGGCGGCTCCGCCGTGGTCCGCTACGGCACCGGATCCTTCGCCACCGGCCTGCGGCTGGTCATGCGGATCGGGGTGCTCGCCGAGTCGGCGAACCACCACCCCGACGTCGACCTCCGGTTCGGGACGGTCACCGTGCGCACCACGTCGCACGACATCGGCGGCTTGTCCCGGCGAGACCTCGCGCTCGCCCAGGAGGTCTCGGCGGCCGCACGCGAGCTCAGCATCGCGGCCGACCGAGGCCCCTGGACGGCCTCCGGAAATCCTGATGACGGCGGGTCGATCGTGCGGTAACGTCCCGCGATCGTGCCCCCGAACCCGCTCCGGAACCCGTACTGGCGGTTCCTCGTCGCCGGGTTCCGCGGGCAGTCGGCCTACCCGCTGGCCACGTTCGCCGGGCTCGTCGCCAACGCGACCTTCGGGCTGCTCAAGGGCGGCATCATGGGCGCGGCGGTGGACAGCTCGGGCGGCGAGCTCGCCGGCTACTCCGCCGCCACCATGGCGGCGTTCGTCTGGCTCGGCCAGGGCATGCTCGGCTCGGTCAACTTCTGGGGCGGCAGCGCCCTGCAGGACAGGATCCGCACCGGCGACGTCGCCGTCGACTTCCTGCGACCGGTGAGCGTCCAGGCCTCCCACGTGCTGACCGACGTCGGCAAGGGGCTCTTCGCGCTGCTGCCGCGCGGCCTGCCCAGCGTCGTCATCGGGGTGCTCGTCTCGCACATGGCGCTGCCCGGCGACCCGGCCACGCTCACGCTCGGGCTGGTCAGCCTGCTGCTCGGCATCACCGTCTCGCACGCGACGGTGTACCTCGTGTCGGTCGCAGGCCTCTGGCTCGTCGAGACCCGCGGGGTCGCCGTGCTGTACATGGCGGTGTCCGGGTTCTTCGCCGGGCTCTACACCCCCGTCTACCTCTACCCCGACTGGCTGCTCGCGATCACCCTGGCGACCCCGTTCCCCGCCATGATGCAGCTGCCCGTCGACGTGCTGTCCGGGCGCGTCACGGGGTGGGCCGCCGGGCAGCACCTCGCCGTCCAGCTCGGCTGGCTCGTCGCCGTGCTGGTCGCCGGGCACCTCGCCACGCGCGCCGGGCGGCGGAGGCTGGAGGTGCAGGGTGGCTGACCGCCTGCGCGCCTACCGCACGGTCCTCGTGAGCCGGGCGCGCTCGCAGGCGAGCTACCGCACGAGCTTCCGGCTGGACCTCGTCGGCGCGCTCCTGGTGGGTGTCATCGAGCTCGCCGAGATCTGGGTGCTGTACAGCGCGACCGACGAGATCGGCGGCCTCGCGCTCGCGCAGGTCCTGCTCGTGTTCGGCGTCGCCGACCTCGCGTTCAGCCTCGCCGACCTCGTCGCCGGGCACTGCGACAAGCTGCCCGTGTACGTGCGGGCAGGCACGCTCGACGTGTTCTTCCTGCGGCCGCAGCCGATCCTCGCGCAGCTCGTCACGAGCGACCTCAGCCTGCGCCGGATCGGGCGCTGCCTGGTCGGGGCGACGGCGCTCGCGGTCGGGCTGGCGCTCAACGACGTCGCCTGGGGTCTCGGCGCCGTCGGCCTGCTGGTGCTCGCGGTGCTCAGCGGGTTCGTCATCTTCACCGCGCAGTTCGTCACGGCAGCCGGGCTGCAGTTCTTCCTGGTCAACGGCGCCGAGATGACCAACGCCTTCGTCTACGGCGGGCGTTACGCGGCCACGCAGCCCGCGACCGTCTGGCCGCGGGCTCTGCTGGTCGTGTTCGGCACGATCTTCCCCGTCGCGTTCGCGGCGTACCTGCCCGTGTCCACGCTGCTCGGCGCGCCGGGCGCGGTCGGCCTGCCGGCGTGGCTGGGCTGGTGCGCCCCTGTCGCCGCGCTGTGGGCCGTCGTGGTGGCCGCGGCGTGCTGGCGGTGGGGGCTGCGGCACTACCGAGGAGCTGGGGGATGAGCGACGTGCACGGGAACGTGATCGAGGCCGAGGGGCTGACCCGGGTGTTCACCGGGCGGCCGGAGCGCGGCACCAGGCTGCGCCGCACGCGGCACGTCGCCGTCGACCACCTGGACCTCACGGTCGCGGCGGGAGAGGCCGTCGGCTACATCGGCGCCAACGGTGCGGGCAAGTCGACGACGATCAAGATGCTCGTCGGCATCCTCGTGCCCACGAGCGGGACCGTGCGGACCGTCGGCCTGCACCCGCTCAAGGAGCGGCGCGCGCTCGCGCGCCGCGTCGGCGTGGTGTTCGGGCAGCGGTCGCAGCTCTGGTGGGACCTGCCCCTGCGCGAGTCGTTCTCGATCCTCGCCGCGATCCACGGGCTGTCGGCGGCGGACGAGCGGGCGCGCACCGCCGAGCTGGTCGGGATGCTCGAGATGGGCTCCTTCCTCGGCACGCCCGTGCGCCAGCTCTCGCTCGGTCAGCGCATGCGCGCGGAGGTCGCGGCCGCCCTGCTGCACCGGCCCGGGCTGCTCGTGCTCGACGAGCCCACCATCGGTCTCGACGTGCTGTCCAAGCAGCGGCTGCGCGAGTTCCTCGTCGCGCAGCGGCGCGAGCACGGCACCACGCTGCTGCTCACCACCCACGACATGGGCGACGTCGAACGGCTCTGCGAGCGCGTGCTGGTCGTCGACCACGGCAGGCTCGCGTTCGACGGCACGCTCGCCGGTCTGGCGCGCACCGTCGGCGCGCGCCGCGAGCTCGTGCTGGACCTCGCGACGCCGGGGCCGGACCTGACCGACGTGCCCGGCGCCGAGCACGTGCGCAGCGAGTCGGACGGGCTGCGTCAGCGCCTCGCCTTCGACCCGCAGCGCACGACGGCGGCGTGGGTGCTCGCCGCCGTCGCGGAGCGTGCCGAGGTGGTGGACCTGTCGATCGTCGAGCCCGACATCGAGGACGTCGTCCGGGAGATCTACCGGGCGACGCGGTGAGCGGCGTCGGCCGGTGGAACGGGTCAGCCGCGGAGAGTCCGGATGTCGAGCTCGACGGGGAACGGCAGGTCGACCTTGAGCGTGTCGCGGTAGATCCCTGTAGGGACGTACGACCGGGTCAGCTCATCCAGCTCGTAGACGTGGACCGAGGTCGCGGTCTCCTCGGACTCGGGCTCGACACGCCAGAAGTGACTGATGCCCGCTTCCGCGTACTTGTGCGGCTTCACGGTCCGGTCGCGGTGCGCCGACTCCGGCGAGACCACCTCGATCGCGAGGACGACGTCGTCAACGTCGTAACAGGTCGCGTCGTCGTCGATCGTCGTCGTCGAGACGATCACGTCGGGTTCGGGCCGGTTGCGCTCGTCGAGCCGGACGGTCATCTCGCTGTCGACGACGAACCCTTCCGTCGCCTGGTGGGTGAGTTCGGTGCGCAGGGCAAAGATGACGCTGCTGTGCCAGCGCCGTTGCGGGGACATCATGAAGACGAGGACTCCGTCGATCAGCTCGGTGTGGCGGGGAGCGTCCGGCAGATTGTCCAGGTCCTCCGCGAGCCAGCCTTCCGGGCGCGGGGGGCGCATCCAGTCGGGGAGCTCGGGCATGGCACCACGGTAGCGCGAAACGAGTGACCGCTACCCTGAGCCGCGTGCTACCCGAACCGGCCGTCGCGCCGTCCCCGGCCTCTGCCCGTGCCGTCGCCGCGTCGCGGCCCTCCCCGCGGCCCGTGGCCCGCCTCGCGGGCGTCGCGGTACACCTGCCCGAGCATGTCCGTGACGTGGCCGCCGCCGAGCGCGACCTGTACCGCAGGAACCCGGGCGTCGTGCCCCGCGTGCCGATGGTGTCGCGGCTGACCGGCGTCCGCACGGTCCACGTGGCCGACGACGACCAGCAGGCGTCGGACCTCGCCGTCGCCGCCGCGCGCCGCGTGCTCGACCAGGCGGGCCTCGACCCGGCCGACGTCGACCTGCTCGTGTTCGCCTCGGCGACCCAGGACATGATCGAGCCCGCGACGAGCCATGTCGTGGCCGCGAAGCTCGGCGTCCGCGCCCCGGTCATGGACGTCAAGAACGCCTGCAACTCGGTGCTCAACGGCATCGAGGTGGCCGAGGCGCTCCTCGGCACGGGCCGGTACCGCCGCGTGCTCGTCGCATGCGGCGAGATGCCGACGCGCGGCGTCCGCTGGGAGGTGCCGGACCGCCGCACGTACGCGCTGTCCGCCCCCGGTTACACGATGTCCGACGCCGGGGCCGCCGTGCTCGTCGAGGCCACGGAGCGCGCCGACGGGTTCGAGGACGACCTCGCCGCCGAGCTCGCGGGGCTCGTCGAGCCGGAGGTCGCGCCGTCGGGCATCCTCGGCTCGGCCTTCACCGCGGAGTCGCAGCACTGGGACGTCGGGATGCTGCCCGCGGGCGGCACGGTCAACCCGCGCGACCCCGAGCGGAGCTACTTCGAGATCGACGGCTCGCGGCTGCGCGAGGCGTTCCTGGCGTTCGGTCCCGGCACGGTCCACGAGGCGCTCGAGCGCGCGGGCGTGACCCTGGACGACGTCGCGCTCGTCGCGGTGCACCAGGTCGCCGTCAGCTACCTCGCGGACGTGCACGAGGCCCTGGGCGTGCCGGCCGACCGGACGATCGTCACGGTCGCCGACCACGGCAACGTCGCCTCGGCCACGCTGCCGCTGCAGCTCGTCCGGGCGCAGGAGGAGGGCAGGCTGCGGCACGGAGACGTCGTGCTGCTGCTCGGCCTGGCCGGCGGCATCAGCATGGGCGCCATGGTGGTGCGCTGGTGAGCGCGCCGCTCGACCCGGCGACGGCCCGCCTCGCCGTCGTCGTGCCCGCGCTGAACGAGGCGCACGAGCACGGCATCCTGCGCACGCTCGAGGCGCTGCACGCGCAGGAGGACGACGACTTCGACCTCGTCGTCGTCGACAACGGCTCGACCGACGGCACGGCCGACGTCGTGCGCAAGGCCATCGCCGAGCGGGGCCGCCTGCGCTGGCGCGTGGTCGAGGAGCCGCAGAAGGGCACCGGAGCGGCCGCCGACACAGGCATGCGCACCGCGATCGGCCTCGGTGCGGAGCTGCTCGCCCGGACCGACGCCGACTGCCTGCCCCCGCCCGGCTGGACGCGCGCGGTCCGCGCGGCGTTCGCCACGGGCGACGAGCTCGTCGCCGGGCGGCTCGTGCCGCGCACCGACGACCGCCCCGTCTCGCGGTTCCAGCAGGGCGTCCTGTCGTTCGCGCTGTGGGTCTCGAGCTCGTTCGGCAAGGTGCGCCCGGGCAACCGCGACGAGGGCTACCTCGGCCCCTATGTCATGGCGCCCGGCTGCAACATGGCGATCACCGCGGCCCTGTACGAGCGCGCCGGCGGGTTCCCGCGCACCCGGATCGAGGACGTGCACGAGGACCGGGCCCTCGTCAACGCCGTCCGGCGGGTGACCACCCGGTACGGCGAGCACCCCGAGGTGTGGGTGCGCGCCTCGACGCGCCGGGTGCACGCGTGGGGGCTGGTGCGCACGCTCGGCTGGTACGCGGACCACCGGTACCGGCCCGACGTGGTCGACATCCGATGACCGCCCGCCCACCCGAGGAACGCTGGGAGGAGCGCGTGCAGCGCGCCGCCCACCCGCTGGCCTACCCGGCGATCCGGTCGGCGCGGCACCGGCCCGTCGTGCGCGTGCCGCGCGTCGGGGTGGTGGTGAGCGACGCCGCCGTCGCCCGTGAGGTGCTGCTGGACCTCGAGCACTTCTCCAAGGTGGGGCCGGGGGCGCCGTCGGACCTGTGGACCCCCGTGCTCGGGCCGTCCGTGCTGCTCAACATGGAGGGCGCGGAGCACGCCGCCCTGCGGCGCACGCTCGGGCCCCTGTTCTCGCCGAGGGCGGTGCGGCGCCTGGTCGCGGGCGACGACGGCGCGGCAGCGGGCCCCGGCGTGCTGCCCCGCCTGACCCGGCGGCTCGCGGCGGGGGAGACCGTCGACCTCGCGGCCGCCGTGACCGAGCAGGCCGGCGCCGTGATCTGCGGGATGGTGGGCCTGCCGCCGACCGACGACGCGGTGCGCTCCGCCATGACCGCCGCGCGCACGATCACCGGCATGGTGCGCCTGCACCGGCACGGGCTGACCCGGTCGCAGGTGCGACAGGCACGCGCCGTCCTGGACCGGCTCACCACGCCCGCACGCGCCGCGTACCGCGGGGGCGACCCGGCCACCGTGCCCGGGCGGATGCGTGACCTCGGGCTGTCGGAGCGCGAGGCGATGGGGGCCGTCGGCGCGTTCGTGCTGACCGGCACCGAGACCATCCAGTCGTTCGTGCCGCGGCTGGTCGCCGTCGCGCACGACACCGGCTGGACGGGCCGCCTGCTCGGCGGCGACGCCGACCTGCGCCGGCGAGCCGTCGAGGAAGGCCTGCGCGTCACCGTGCCGACGCCCGCCATGCTGCGCTCGGTGCGTGCGGCCACCGACGTCGGCGGCGTGCCGGTCGCGGCGGGGGACCGCGTGGTCGTCGCGACCGTCAACTGCTGCCGCGCCGCCGGCGGGTTCGACCCCGACCGGCCGGTCGACCCCGCCGTGCGGCACCTGTGGTTCGGCGCCGGCCCGCACTTCTGCCTCGGCATGCCGCTCGCGACGGCCCAGGTGGACGCGGTGCTCGACGCGCTCGCGGCGGCGTCGGCGGACGGGCTGGTCCCGGTCGTGGGGCGCCGCGGCGTCGAGCGGGGCGTGCTCGTGCCCGCGTACCGGTCGCTCGAGGTGCGGCTCGGTCCGGCCGTGCCCGGCGCCGTGCCGACGGCGCGCGAGGAGGCCGCCGCGTGAGCCACTTCCTGGACGGGCTCGCGCAGCGCGCCCGCGAGACGCCGTCCGCCGTCGCGCTGCGCTGGTTCGGCGGACGGGACGGCGCGCGGGTGCGCGAGCAGGTCACCTTTGCCGACCTCGCGGGCCGGGTCGAGCGGACCGCCGCCACGCTGCGCGCGCAGGGCCTCGAGCCGGGCGACCGCGTGCTGTTCAGCATCCGCCCCCGGCCCGAGGGCGTGATCCTGTGCCTCGCGGTGCTGCGCGCGGGCGGGGCCGTCGTCTTCGTCGACCCGGGTTCGACGCCCGAGCTGTTCGCTGCGCGGCTCGCCGCGGCGGGTCCGCGCTGGGCGGCCACCGAGGCGCTGCTCTACGCGGCCTCCTGCGGGCCCCTGCGCCGGGTCGCCCGCGCGCGTGGCCTCCTGCTGCCCGACTACGGGCGGCTGCCCGTGCGGCACCTGTACTCCGGACGGTGGCTGCCCGGCGTGCCGCGCGGCGCCCGGCGGGTCGCGCGGCTCGCCGACGGCGGCGCCCGGCCCGCCCTCGCCGCCGCCGACCTCGACGCGGTCGCGCTCGTGGTGTTCACGTCCGGCACGACGTCCGACCCCAAGGCCGTCGTGCACACCACGCGCACGCTCGGCGGCATGCTCGACCTGTTCCGGCAGGTGGGCGACCTGCGGCCGGGGCAGCGGGCGCACACGGACCAGATGTTCCTCGGGCTGCCGGCCCTGCTCGCCGGCGGCACGTGGGAGATCCCGGCGCGCACGCCGCGGGAGGCGCCGGAGGCCTTCGCGCGCGGCGTCGCGGGCGCCGACGCGTCGTTCCTCGTCCCGGCCGACGTGACGGCCCTGCTCGACGTGCTCGAGGCGCGCGGTGGTGCCGACGTCGGGCCCGCGGTGCTGGCTGTCGGCGCGGCGCCGGTGACGCCCGCGTTGCTCGCCCGCGGGCGGCGCGTGCTGCCGGGTACGCGCTGGCTCGCGGTGTACGGGGCCACGGAGATCCTCCCGGCCGCCGTGACCGACGCCGACGAGAAGCTCGCCGCCGCGGCCGAGGGCGACCTCGTGGGGCGTCCCCTCGACGGCATCGGGGTGCGGATCGACCCGTCGGGCGTCGAGCCGGGCGTCGGGGCCGTTCCGGAGCCGGGGGGCGACCTCGTCGGCGAGCTCGTGCTGACCGGACCCTCGCTCATGGCCGGTTACCTCGCCGACCTCGACGCCGGCAGGCCGCCCGCCGTCGAGCACCGCACGGGCGACCTCGCCCACGTCGACGCCGAGGGGCGGATCGTGCTCGTGGGCCGGACGCGCGACATGATCATCCGGGGCACCGTGAACATCTACCCGGGCCTGTTCGAGCCGCGTCTGCGGGAGCTGCCCGGCGTCGCCGACGCCGTCCTCGTGGGCGTGCCGCAGCCCGACGGCGACGAGCGGGTCGTGCTCGTGGTGACGGCGGACGGCGGCGAGGCGGGGGAGCCCGGCGAGCGGGTCCGGGTCGGGACGCCGCTGGTCCGGTCGGTCACCGAGCGCCTGGCCGACGTGCTCGACCACGGCGCGCTGCCCGACGTCGTGGTCGAGGCCACGCACGTGCCGCTCGCGGGACGGTCACGGAAACCCGACCGCCGCCTGCTCGTGGACTGGGTGACACCCGTGGCCGGTACAGTGCGCGCATGAGGGTGGCCGTGACCGGTTCGTCGGGGTTCGTGGGGGGTGCCGTCGCCCGGGACCTCGCGGCGCACGGCCACGAGGTCGTCGCGTTCTCCCGCCGCCCGCCGCGCCTGCCCGACGAGCTCGGCGACCGGGTGTCGCACCAGGCCTGGGACCTGCGGGACGGTCCCCTGCCCAAGGAGGACCGGCCCGAGCGCGTCGACGCCGTGGTGCACTGCGGCGCCGCGGTGGGCGACGGCGGCAGGCACGCCCGCGCGTGGGTGGTCAACGTCGAGGGCACCCGCGCGGTGCGCGAGACCTTCCCCGAGGCGCGGTTCGTGCACGTGTCCTCCGGCAGCGTCTACGACCCCCGCACCCCGAGCGTCGCCGCGACCGAGGACGAGGCGCCCGCGCGGGGGTACCTCAACGCGTACGGGTCCACGAAGGCCGCCGCCGAGCGCTACCTCGCCGCCGATGCCGCGCGCGAGGACAGGGGCCCCGTCGTCGTGCTGCGGCCGCACGCCGTGTACGGGCCGGGGGACACGACGCTCCTGCCCCGGATCGAGGCGGCGGCCGTCGGTGCCTGGCTCCCGCTGCCGGGCGGGGGCCGGGTGCGGCAGCACCTCACGCACGTCGACACCCTGACCCTGGCCGTGCGGGCGGCACTCGTGGCCGACGTCGGACCGGAGGTCGCGGCCGGCCGGCCGCTCGTGGCCAACGTCGCCGACGCCGAGCCGGTCGAGCTGGGCGAGACGGTCGAGCTCCTCATGTTCGCGCGGTTCCGGCCCGTGCAGGTGGTGGACGTGCCGCTGCCGCTCGCGCGGGCGCTCGCGCGAGCGGGGGAGCTGGTGGCCCGCTGGACCGGCCACGAGCCGCGGCTGTCGCGGTACGCGATCAGTCACCTCGCGATGGAGCGCACCTACGACCTCACGGTGCTGCGCGAGCGGCTCGGCGTGGACCCGGCGCCGACGTCGCTGCACGGCGCGATGGGCTGGTGACCCGCCGGCGACTCACGGCGCTCGTCTCGGATGGTGGGACCTTTGGCTCGCTGGATGACACCGGGCCGGATTCGGCGTAACGTGCTGCGCGTGCAGACGATCATTCTCGTAGTACTTCCTGAGCGCGCGGCCTAGGCCCAGCACAGGCTTCGTCCGCGCGCTCACCCTGGCAGTCCTTTCTCATCAGAGGACCCGGGGTTTTTTTGT
>DATGOB010000111.1:0-2963 GCA_036010205.1 Promicromonospora sp.
ACCCGCGTCGGGTCGACGTTCGGCCACGAGTTCGTCGGCGTGGTGCACGAGGTCGGCCCGTCCGTGCAGCACCTCGCCGTCGGCGACCGGGTCATGGTGCCGTTCAACATCTACTGCGGGAGCTGCTTCTTCTGCGCCCGCGGCCTGTACTCCAACTGCCACAACGTCAACCCCAACGCGACGGCGGTGGGCGGCATCTACGGCTACTCGCACACCACCGGCGGGTATGACGGCGGGCAGGCCGAGTTCGTGCGCGTGCCCTTCGCCGACGTCGGGCCCGCGAAGGTGCCCGACTGGATGAACGAGGAGGACGCCGTCCTGTGCACCGACGCGCTCGCCACCGGGTACTTCGGGGCGCAGCTCGCCGACATCGCCGAGGGGGACGTCGTCGTCGTGCTCGGTGCGGGCCCCGTCGGGCTGTTCGCGGCGCGGTCGGCGTGGATCATGGGCGCGGGACGCGTGATCGTCGTCGACCAGATCGAGGAACGGCTCGAGCTGGCGCGGACGTTCGCGTACGCCGAGACGATCAACTACACGCAGCACAAGGACGTCGTCGTCGAGCTCAAGCGCACGACCGGCTGGCTGGGTGCCGACCGCGTCGTCGACGCGGTCGGTGCCGAGGCCGACGGCAACCTCGTGCAGCACGTCACCAGCGCGAAGCTCAAGCTCCAGGGCGGCTCGCCCGTCGCGCTGAACTGGGCGATCGACGGCGTCCGCAAGGGCGGCACCATCTCCGTCATGGGCGCCTACGGCCCGATCTTCAGTGCGGTGAAGTTCGGCGACGCCATGAACAAGGGCCTCACGCTGCGCGCCAACCAGGCGCCGGTGAAGCGGCAGTGGCCCCGCCTGTTCGAGCACATGCGCAGCGGCTACCTGACACCGAACGACATCGTCACGCACCGCATCCCCCTGGAGCACATCGCCGAGGGGTACCACATGTTCTCCGCCAAGCTCGACGGCTGCGTCAAGCCGCTCGTCGTGCCGGGCGGGGAGTGAGTCCTGCCGCCACCGGACCGAGCGAGAGGCCACCACCGTGCCGTACACCGCCGAGAAGCCGCAGCTGCCCGAGACCCCGGAGCAGCTGCGCGCCCGCATCCCGGGCTGGGGTGCCGACCTGGACCCCGCCGACCGCCCCGCCGTCCCGCGCGAGGTGCGCGGCCTCGACTCGGGCGCGCACTGGGAGCTGCCGGAGCAGCAGCCCGAGCGCCGGCCGCGCGAGCGGTCGATCGAGCACGCCCGGCTGACCCCCGTGTTCGGCACCTCGGTACCGCTCAAGGGCTTGTCGGGCATCGTGCGCCGCTACGCCTACCGGCGGTTCAGCGAGGCGCGGGCTGCGCACTGGCTGCTGCTCATCGCCGCCGACCGGGTCGACGCCGTCGAGTCGCACCTCGCGTCGTTGGTGACCCGGCGGCCCGACGACCCCGTGACCCAGAGCGGCGTCCTGGCCGAGCCGGGCCTCGGCCCGGTGCGCTCGCGGTCCGGGCGCACCGACGTGCGGCACCAGGTGCTCGACCCGGTGCTCGTCGTCGGGCCGTGGGTGCTCGCCGGGGTCGTGGCGTACCGCGTGGGCCGCGCCGTCGTGCGGCGGGTGCGCGGGTGAGCGTCGCGGGGCACAGGGCGGGGGGCGACGGCGCTGCGCCGGGCGGGACGGCGGGTGACGGCTCGGGCGGGACGGCGGGAGACGGCCTCGGCGCGGCGCCGCGCCCGGCACGCCTCGTCGGCGGTCTGCTGGGCACGGCGGTCGCGGGCGTGCGGCGCCTGCGCGACCGGCCGCTGCACCCGACCGGCGTCGTCCTGAGCGGCACGCTGCACCTCGAGGCACCCGGCGCTCCCGGCGGCGCTGCGCTGGGCGCACCGACGGTGCACGACGTCGTGGTGCGCATCTCACGCGGCGGCGGGCTGCCGGAGCCGTGGCCGGACCTGTTCGGCCTCGCCGTGCACTGGACCGACGACGGCCGACCGCAGGACCTGCTCCTGTCCGCGACCGGGCTGGGCCGGGCGACGCGGTTCCTGCTCGCGCCCCGGCGCCGGCCGCTCGCGGGCGCGTACGGCACGCTCATGCCGTTCCGCGACCTCGACGGGCGCCCGGTCATGCTGGCCGCCGTGCCCGCCGTCGCGCACTGCCCGTCGCGGGAGCGCACCACGGGGCTGCAGCACCTGGCGGACACCGAGCTGCTGCTCCTGTCGGCCCACCCCGCCGGGCGCTGGCGCCGGCTGGGCCTGCTGCGTTGCGGCCGCGCGCTGGACACCGACGCCCTGCGCACGGACCCCGTCCTGCACGTCCCGGGCGCTCTGGGCACGTACGCGTGGGCGGCAGCCCTCCGCGCCCCGTCCTACCGCGCGGCCCGCGGGGGCTGACAGCCCTCACACGAGATCGGTCCGCCGGTGCGAGATCGGCTGCCTGAAGGGCCGATCTCGCACCGACGGACCGAACACGCCGACGTCCGGCCCGCAGGAGCCGCGACGCGGTCGCTCACACCTGGCGCGGGCCGGGCGACGTGGACCGCGGACGGGGCCAGAGCGCGACGACCAGTCCGGCCACGACGCTCAGGACGTGCAGCCAGTTGTCCGCCGTGTTGATGTTGAGAACGTTGATGTCCGGGTTGTTCACCGCGATCAGCCCGTACACGAAGGCCGCACCGTACCCGACGACGAGCAGCCAGCCGAAGGTCCTGGCGCGGCCTGACGTGGACCAGAGGCTCACGCCGAGCAGCCCGATCAGCAGGTGCACGATGTTGTGCAGCGGGTTCACCGCGAACCCGAGGAGGGTCTGGTCGTGGTCGTGCTCGGCGAAGCCGTCGAACCCGGTCACGAAGAACCCGGCGATACCCACGAGGAGGTACACCAGGCCGATCACCAGGGCGAGCCACTGGTGGGGCGCCCGGGTCCGCGTCGCGGTCGGTGACTGTGTCATGACGCTCTCCCATCTGGGGGTTTGACCAGTACCAACACCGTCGACCCGG
>DATGOB010000112.1:0-10095 GCA_036010205.1 Promicromonospora sp.
GGTCCAACGCCACCGCCAGACGCGCCTGGGTCGCGGTCACCGCACTCTTGACCGCCTCCAGCTCCCCCAGCATGTCCACCCAGCGCGCCTGGACCTCGGCCGGGACACCCTCGACCTCGCCGCTGCCGTCGTCATCGACACCCGGCACCGGCAACACCGCCAACGCCTCGCGCATCGCTCGCACCACAGCCACACCGTCGACGCCCACACCGTCGACGCCCAGGCCATCACCGGCCAGGCCATCACCAGCCAGACCTTCGGCACCCGTCCTGCCGCCGGGCAGCTCGGGATCGGCAGGCCGCCGGCCCACCTTCCCCGTCACACCACCCGTTCGCGTCATGCCATCAACCTATCGCACACCTGTACACACCGCGCGTCGAACGAGCCCCGTCCACAGCCGGTGCACCCACCCAGCCCCCTTCGAGCACGACCTCAGTCCGGCACCCACCGCAGCAGGTCACCCGGCTGGCACTCCAGCGCCACGCACAGGGCGTCCAGCGTCGTGAACCGGACCGCCTTGGCGCGCCCGTTCTTGAGCACCGCCAGGTTCGCCGGAGTGATCCCGATCCGCTCGGCCAGCTCGCCCACGGACATCTTGCGGCGCGCGAGCATGACGTCGATGTCGACGACGATCGGCATCAGATCACCTCGCCCAGCTCGGCGCGCAGCGCCGTGGCCTCACCCTTCCAGCCCACGGCCTTGACGAGGAGGCCCCGCAGCACGACGACGAGGAGCCCGACGCCGACCGCCAGCACCGCGGAGCCGAGCAGCGTCAAACCGATGCCGGGCTGCAGGCCCGTGTCCTGGGTCGCCCCCGTGAGCCACCCGAGCAGCCCGAGCGCGAGGGCGGCGGCGGCGAGGGCCGACCAGATCATCGCGTCGACCCACCGGAACGCCGCCGGCGAGAACACCGCGTCCCGCCGCACCATCCCCACGAGCCGCCACACGCAGACGAGCACCACGTGCAGGGGCACCAGCCCGATCACCGACACGACGAGCGTGGGGACCCGCAGGTGCGCAGCCTCCGGATAGCGGTACTCGAGGCTCAGGGAGAGGTCCGGGAGGACGACCAGCTGCGTGAGCAGCGTCCCGAGCACGAGCAGCACGATCACCGCGCGGAGCAGGCCTGTCGTCACCGGTTTCATAAACGCCTGCTATCGAGAAACGATAGACACCTATCGCCTCACGACAGAAGTCTCAAGAGGTGCCCAGCTCCACCACCCACCGCGCCCGCTCCACCATCGCCACGTCGAGGAACGTCCCGTCCTCCAGCGCCACCGCCCCGACGCCGTCGGTGGCGGCCGCGTCGACGCGCTCCAGCACCTCGCGAGCGGCGGCGACCTCCTCGGCCGAGGGCAGGAACGCCGAGCGGATCACCTCGAGCTGGCCCGGGTGGAGCGCCGCCCGGCCGCTGAAGCCGAGCGCACGGCCCGCGCGGCAGGACGCCGCCAGCCCGTCGTGGTCCCGCACGTTCGGGTAGACCGACATCGCGGGCGGCGCCAGCCCGGCGGCCCGGGCCGCGACGACGACGCGGCTGCGCGCCCAGGTCAGGCCGGCGTCGTCGGCGACGCGGAGGTCGGAGCGCAGGTCCGCCTCGCCGAGCCCGATCGACGCCACCTGGGGCGACGCCGTCGCGAGCTCGAACGCACGCTCGACCCCGAGCGCCGACTCGAGCAGCAGGTGCAGTCCCCGGCCCGGCAGGGCCGCCGCCAGCTCCTGCACCTCCGGCACGGTCTCCACCTTCGGCACCCGCACGCCCACGGACACGGGCAGGGACGCCACCAGGGCGACGTCGGCGGCGTGCCACGGCGTGCCGCGGTGGTTGATCCGCACCTGCACGGGCCGCTCCACGGCGGCGAGAGCCACCCGGGCGTTCGCCCGCGCCTCGTCCTTGCGCGACGCCGCGACGGCGTCCTCGAGGTCGACCAGCACGACGTCGGCGGCCGACGCCAGCGCCTTGGCCACCCGGTCGGGGCGGTCGGCGGGCACGTAGAGCAGGGTCAGCGGCGTCATACCGCGCCCTCCTCCCGTAGCTGCGCGACGCGCTCGGGCGAGAACCCGAGCTCGGCCAGCACCTGGTCGGTGTCCGCACCGTGCGCGCGGCCGGTGTGGCGGATGACGGCGTCGTGGTCCGAGAGCCGGAACAGCGGCCCCTGCATGAGCATCGGCCCGAGGTCGGGGTCGTCGATCTCGTGGATGGTGCCCAGCGCCCGGAACTGCGGGTCCTCGACGATGTCCCGCGCGTCGTACACGGGCGCGACGGCGGCCTGCGCCTCCTCGAAGGCGCGCACCACCTCGTCGCGCGTGCGCTGCGCGATCCAGCCGCCCACGGCCTCGTCGAGCTCGTCGGCGTGCCGCGCCCGGTCGACGCCGCGCGCGAACCACGGCTCGTCCACGAGGTCCGCCCGCCCCACGAGGCGCACCACCCGCTCCGCGATCGACTGGGCCGACGTCGAGACCGCGACCCAGTGCCCGTCGCTCGTGCGGTAGGTGTTGCGCGGCGCGTTGTTGCTCGACCGGTTGCCCGTGCGCGGCTGCACGGTGCGCAGCTGGTCCCAGCGCGTGATCTGCGGCCCGAGCATCGCGAGGATCGGCTCGACGATCGCGGTGTCGACGACCTGCCCGCGCCCCGTCCGCTCCCGCGCCGAGAGAGCCGTCATGATCGCGAACGCGGTCGCGAGCGACGCCACACCGTCCGCCAGACCGAACGGCGGCAGCGTCGGCGGGCCGTCGGGCTCCCCCGTCATCGCGGCGAAGCCGCTCATCGCCTCGGCCAGCGTGCCGAACCCCGGGCGCGTGCGATAGGGCCCGACCTGCCCGAACCCGGACACCCGGGCCAGCACGAGCCGCGGGTTGCGCTCCGACAGCTCCTCCCAGCCCAGGCCCCACCGCTCGAGCGTGCCGGGGCGGAAGTTCTCGATGACGACGTCGGCCTGCTCGGCCAGCGCGAGGAAGACCTCGCGGCCGCCGGGCGAGCCGAGGTTCGCCGTGACGGTGCGCTTGTTCCGGCCGAGGGTCTTCCACCAGAGGTTGACGCCGTCCTTGGCCGCCCCGTGCGTGCGCGACGGGTCGGGCCGGTCCGGGTGCTCCACCTTGGTCACGGACGCGCCCAGGTCGCCCAGGTGCATCGCCGCCATGGGCCCGGCGAACAGCGTCGAGGCGTCGACGACGCGCAGGCCCGCGAGGGCGCCGTCGGCGGGGTCGCGGGAGACGGTCATGCGGGCACCTCCCACGCGCACCGGAAGCCGACGGCGGCGCTCCGGGCCAGACCCAGCCCGGGGACCAGGAGCTTCACCGTGTGGTCCGGCGAGCGCCGGCCGGCCTCGACGTACCAGTCGGAGCCCTCGGCACCGTGGTCGCTGCCGCCCTTCAGCATGACGAAGCGGGTACGACCGTCGCTGTGCTCGCTCTCGGTCCAGCTCCAGACGGCGGGCCCCGGCCGGTCGACGCCGAACAGGTCCGGCCGGGCCTCGCCGGCGAGCTGCCACTCGTCCTCGGTGGGCAGCCTGCCGCC
Organism: Promicromonospora sp.; assembly: GCA_036010205.1. Taxonomy (GTDB): domain Bacteria; phylum Actinomycetota; class Actinomycetes; order Actinomycetales; family Cellulomonadaceae; genus Promicromonospora. The sequence continues at coordinate 3,515 of DATGOB010000112.1, forward strand.
GGCCCAGGCGCAGTAGGCCCTGGCGTCGTCGAGGTCGACGAACGTGACCGGGTGGTCAGCTTCGGCGGCGGGCGGGCGGCCGTCCGACCAGTGCGCCAGGAACCGGTGCGGCACGGCGGGCTCGTACCCGGTCGCCGCGAGGAACTCCGCGAACTGGGCGTTCGTCACCTCGGCCGCCGCCACCGCTACCGGTGTCTCGAGCGTGCCGTCGCGCTGCAGGGTCCGCGCGTCGTGCAGACGCGGAGGCAACGGCTTCCACTCGTCCACGTACGGCGCGCCCTGGTACATCCCGGTCTCCCGGGCGCGGTACCGCACCGTGAGCACGTAGTCGCCCGCGGGGACGACGACGGCGGTCGGCTCGGGCGTGCCGGGCTCCACCACGGCCGCCGGTCGGAGCCGGCGCGCGAGGCGGTGCGGGAAGCGGGCGTCCGCGTCGTGCGGGACGAGATCGAGCCCTGCCGGCCACGCCGGGTCCGGCGTGCCGTCGGCGACGTGCAGCAGGGCGGCGATGCCGCGGGCGGGAACGGTCACGTCCGACGCGCCGGTCGCGTCGGTGAGCGGGACCAGCCGCCCGCTCGACCGCTCCGCGGCGTCCGGCGCCAGGACCGGGCCCGCGTAGTCGGTCTCGCCCCGGTTGGCCAGCGTCCACAGCGTCACGCCGTCGCGCGACCAGCGCGACGCGTACACACCCGCGGCCTCCGCCTCGGCGGACAGCGGCGCCAGCGGCGTCCAGTCACCCTCGAGCAACAGGTCGCGTGCGGCCCGCTGGACGGTCACGAGCCGGCGCACGGTGGCGGCGTCGCGCCGCGACCAGCCCACCCACACCCCGAAGACGACCTCCCAGACCATGACGCCCACACCGTTGAGCCACGCGGACTGCAGCTCCTCGGAGTGGTCACGGTGCCAGCGCCGCACGTGGTGCTGCATGTGCCTGCGCTCGTACCAGTGCGCGCGCAGCACGCCGGGCACGGGCGAGTCGGCGAAGAACTGCGCCCAGGACGAGGAGTGGTCCTCGATGCGCTCGACCGGCAGCTTGGACTCGCCCTCCAGCACGATCCCGGGCCGCGCCTCCTCGAGCCGCGCGACGAGCTCGGGCTCGGCCTTCTTCAGGGTGTCGAGGAAGACGCCGTCGGCCCCCAGCTCGCGCACCACGGACGCCAGCTCGGTGACGTCGTCGGCGCCGCGGCGCGTGCCGACGTCCCACGGGTTGTAGTCGACGAAGACACGCAGCCCGGCCGCGTGGAACGTCGCCACCAGGTCGACGATGCCGGGCACGTCGCGGTAGAAGTCCCACTGGTTGCGGTCGTCCAGGCCGATCACCGGGTACGCGTGCCACAGCACGACGGCGTCCAGCCCGCCGAACCGGTCGGCGGCGTCGGCGAGGAACCGCTCGGGCGTGAACCGGTGCTCCTCGAACGAGTACAGGAGCTCGTCCCACAGCCAGACCTGCGCCACGGTCGAGCACCCGGCGGCCCACGCCGCCTCGGGGCGCTCGTACGCCGCACCGGTGTACCCGTGGCGGTCGCGCGCGTCCGCGCGCCAGGCGCGCAGGGTCTCACGCCACGCCTCGCGGTCGGCCGGGTCAGCAGGCCCGGCGAAGATCTTCGCGTCGTCCAGCGCCACGCTCTGCTCGGCGGTCAGGGGGCCGACGGCGACCTCGGTCGGCCGGTCGATCGGCCGCGGCACGAGCGGGTCGAACGTGTAGGTCATGAGTGCTTCCCTTCGGCCAGCGCCGCCACCTCGGCGGCGTCCGGCACGGCGTCCTGCGCGCCCGGCCGGGTCACGGCCAGCGCGGCGGCGGCCCCGGCGAGGCGCGCGGCGTCGGCCAGGCCGGCGAGGCCCAGGCGCGCGAGCGCGGCCGCGAGCACGCCGCAGTAGGTGTCGCCCGCGCCCGTGGTGTCGACGGCGTCGACCCGCGCGGCCGGGACGCGCACCGGGTCGGTGTCGCGGCGCACGACGAGGCTGCCCTCGGCACCCAGCGTGACGACGACGGCGGGCACCCGGGCGAGCAGCGCCGCAGCGAGGTCCTCCGGGGTCCCGGCGGCTCCCGCGAGGTCCGCCGCCTCGTGCTCGTTGACCACGAGCACGTCGACCTCGCGCCACAGCGCGTCGGGCAGCTCGCGCGACGGCGCCGCGTTGAGCACGAACAGCGCGCCCTGCCTGCGTTCGACCGCCGCGGCGGTCACGGTGCCGAGCGGGATCTCGAGCTGCGCGAGCACGACGTCGGCCGCGGCGACCCGCCGGGCCTGCGCCGCGCCCACCCGCACGCGCGAGTTGGCGCCGGGCGCGACGACGATCGCGTTCTCGCCGTCGGGCGAGACGGTGATGAGCGCCGTGCCGGTCGGGGCGTCCACCCGGTCGACCGTGTCGGTGCGCACGCCCGCGCCCTGCAGCGAGGCGAGCAGCAGGTCGGCGGACTCGTCCCGGCCGAGCGCGCCGACGAAGGACGTATCCGCTCCCCCGGCGCGCGCCGCGGCCACGGCCTGGTTGGCCCCCTTGCCGCCCGGCGTGCGGCGCAGGTCGCCGCCGAGGATGGTCTCCCCGCCCGCGGGGTGCCGCGGCACGTCGACCACGAGGTCGACGTTCGCCGAGCCGACGACCACGACGGTCCCCGTCATGCCGCACCTCCCGCCAGCGCGACCGTCCGCGCGGCGAGGTCGGCGATGCGCTGCTCGCCGCCCGGCAGCGAGGTCGCGATGCGCCCGTCGAGGGGCGCTGTCCACCGCTCGCCGATCGCGTCGGGCGCCAGCGCGCCCACGACGCCGCCCACGGTCGCCGCGGCGGAGTCGGTGTCCCAGCCCGCCGTCACGGCGATCGCGACGCTCGGGCCGAACGCGCCCCGGCCCGCCGTGAGCGCGAACGCGACGACGGCGGCGTTGTTGAGGGTGTGCACCCAGTGCAGGTGCCCGTACGCCTCGTGGATCCGGTCCAGGCCCGCGCGGACCGCGGGCTCCGAGCCGTCGCACTCCCGGCCGAGCGACCGGCCGAGCGCGACGGCGGCGGCCAGGCCGCTGTCCGCGGGCGCGGCGGCGGAGGCGGCGTCGAGCACCTGCTCCACGTCGTCGGCGACGACCGCGGCCGCCGCGAGACCGGCGGCCCAGGTGGCGCCCCAGATCCCGTCGCCGGTGTGGCTCAGACGGGCGTCGGTCCAGGCCAGGCGGGCCGCGCCGTGCACGTCCCCCGGGGAGACCCAACCGAGCAGGTCGGTGCGGATGAGCGCGCCGATCCACTCGCGGAACGGGTTGTGGTGCGTCGCGGTCTCGGGCACGGGCCGCGCGTCGAGGATGTTGCGGTAGGCGACCCGCTCGGCGGTGAACGTGCGCCCGGCGGGGAGGTTGTCCAGCCAGAGCTGCGCGACGTCGTCCGTCGTGAACCCGCGCCCGTGCTTCTCGAGCAGGGCCAGGGCGAGGATCGGGTAGTTGAGGTCGTCGTCCTCGGGCATGCCCGCGATGTTCTCCTCGAGCGACGTCGGCGCCGAGCGGCGGTTCCACGGCCAGCGGGCGGCGACGTCGTCGGGCAGACCGACCGCGGTGAAGTACCGGTCGAGCGGCCAGCGGCCCGTCGCGCGCAGGATCTCCTCGATGCCCGCGCGCGGGATCTTCTCGACGGGCTTGCCGAGCAGGCAGCCGGCGGCGCGGCCGAGCCAGGCGCCCTCGACGCGGGCGGCGTAGGACGCGGGGGCTGCCGGGAGGGCGGGGGCGGGCGGGAGCAGCGCCTCGGCCTCGGCCCAGGTCGCCGGCCCGTGCGCGCCCGGGAGGGCGGCCAGCTCGTCCAGCAGCTCGCGGGCCAGCGCCCGCAGCTGCGGGGTCGCGGGCTCGGGGCCCGCTCCGCTCACCGCGGGGGTCGGGTCGCCGCCCGCCGCGACCCAGCGGTCGCGGAGAGCGGCGACGTCCTTGCCCTCGGCCGCCGACTGCACGAGCTCGTGGGCGAGCAGGTCCTCGGGCTGGGCCCAGGTGAGCCTCACGATCCCACCTGCACCGCGTCGAGCACCTTCAGGCGGGCGGTGGCGCGGTCCCGGTCGGCGGCCAGGATGTCCGCGGCGGCGGACGCCATGAGGCGGCCGGTCTCGCGGACGTCCATCTTGCTCGCGCTCTCGACCTCGTCGAGCCACTCGGCGGGCACCACGTCGCTGCCGCCGAGACCGGCGGCGACGGCGCCCGCCATCACGGCGATCGAGTCGGCGTCGCGGCCGTAGTTCACGGCGGCGAGCACGGAGCCGCGGTAGTCGCCGCGGTGCGCGAGCAGCAGGCCGAGCGCGACCGGCAGCTCCTCGATCGACTTGGTGCGCGACGGACGGCGCGCGTCCATCGACATCTGCCGGTACTCGGGGCCCACCGAGTCGAAGGGCGCGACGACCTCGCGCACGAGCCGCGCGACCCGGCGCTCCTCGTCGTCGGTCGTCGGCGGCTCGGGCCAGCCGGACGCGGCGTCCACCACGGCCCGCAGGGCGGCGGCCGTCCCGTCGTGCGCGACGTCGAGCGCCGCGGCCACGACGTCGTCCAGCGTGGCGCCGGGGGTGACCGACGCCGCGACCATGGCCGCGAAGACGCCGGCCGCCTCGCGGCCGTAGCTGGACTGGTGCGCGCCGGCGAGGTCGATGGCCTCCGCGTACGCGCCGCGCGGGTCGCCCGCGTTGGCGAGGCCGACCGGGGGCACGTACATCGCCGCGCCGCAGTTGACCACGTTGCCGACACCGGCCTCGCGCGGGTCCACGTGCCCGTAGTGCAGGCGCGCGACGAGCCACTTCTCCGCGAGGAACACCCGCTGCAGCAGCAGCGCCGTCGACTCCAGCTCGGGGATCCACCGCGGCTCGCCGATCATCAGCGGCACGAGGTCCTCGGCCATGGCGTACGCGTCGAGGTGCTCGCGCCGCTTGGCGTACACCTCGACGAGCGCCCGGGTCATGAGGGTGTCGTCCGTGATGTGCCCGTCGCCCTTGTGGTACGGGGCGATGGGGCGGGCGTCGCGCCAGTTGGGGTACCAGGGCCCGACGACGCCGCGCACGCGGCCCCCGTGCCGCTCCTCGATCTGCTCCGGCGTCCAGCCCTCGGTGGCGCCACCCAGGGCGTCGCCCACGGCCGCCCCGGTGATCACGGCCACCGCCCGGTCCTCCAACCAGCTCACGGCTGCTCTCCCCTCGTCGTTCCTGTGTGTTCGTGCCTCAGTGACGGCAGGTCACTGCGTGATCTCGTCCCACCCGCTGGTGAGCTGGTCGGCGAGCTGTGCGTCGTCGATCTCCTGCGCCAGGTAGCGCTGGTAGGCCGGCGTCGCCACCGTGTCCTTCCACTGCGCGTACGAGTCGGCGAACAGGTACGGCGCCGCGGTGAAGTGCTGGCCGGAGGCGAGGATCGTGCTCCAGCCGTTCTCGTCGCCCAGCTTCTCGGTGAGGGCCTCCTGCGCCGACGTCGTCGCCGGGATGAGGGCGTCCGCCTCGTTCAGCGCGGCGAGGTGCTCCGTCTGGGTGAAGAACTCGATGAACTCGGCCGACTCCTCGACGTGCTCGGAGTCGATGTTGACCGAGAGCGTCTGCGGGTTGGCGGCCTGCTGCGGCCCGTCGGGGCCCTCCAGCGGGGGCAGCGCCACCCAGTCGAGGTCCTCCGGGGCGTCCTTGGCGATGTTCGCGGCCTGGTAGGAGCCCTGCACCGTCATCGCCGTCTGGCCCGCGTAGAAGGACGCGATGGCCTCGCCGCCTGACTGGGTCAGGGTGACCGGCAGGATCGACTCGTCCTCGTACGCCATGGCGTGCACGAGCTCGGGCAGGGCCATCTCGCCCTCGCCGACGGTGAGGTCGGCGTCCTCGCCCGTGCCGGAGATGTACGTCCCGCCGAACGCGGGCGCGAGCGCCATGAACGCGGCCGTGGGGCTCGACAGGCCCCAGCCGAGGCCGTGGACGTCGCCCTTCGTGGTCTTCCTCGCGATCTCGCGCAGCTCGTCCCACGTCATGGTGTCGCCCGTCGGGACCTCGACGCCCGCGTCCTCGAGCAGGGTGCGGTTGGCGAACACGACGTACGACTGCAGCTCGGTGGGGTAGGCGACGACCTGGTCGTCGACCGTCACCGAGTCGAGGATGCCCTCGGGGATGTCGGCGCGGCGCTCGTCCGACATGAGGTCGGTGAGGTCGGCGAGGTAACCGTCGCGGGCGAAGGACACGATGCTCGCGGCCTCGTAGTGGATGACGTCCGGCGCGGCTCCGCCGTTGAACTGGGTGATCAGCTTGTCGTAGACGCCGTCCCAGCCCGCCGGGACGATCTCGACCTGGACGTCGGGGTTGGCCTCGTTCCAGTCGTCGACGATCGACTCGGTCGCGGCGATGGCGGCCGGCTGGTCGGACAGGGCCTGGAACTTCAGGGTCACCGGACCGTCGTCCCCCGAGCCGCCGCTGCCGCAGGCGGCCAGGGCCAGGCTGGTGGTCGTGAGGCATGCGGCGATGAACACTCCACGAGACTTCATGGGTCTACCTTTCGTCGGGTGGGCGGTCATCCCTTGACCGCCCCGGCCATGAGGCCGCCGGTGAGCTTCCTCTGCATGATCGAGAAGAAGACGATGCTGGGGATCGCGGCGAGCACGGAGCCCGCGGCGAG
>DATGOB010000113.1:0-22353 GCA_036010205.1 Promicromonospora sp.
CGGCACCGCGTTCCTGGGCACCGACGGCATCAGCGTGCGCGGCGGCGCCACGACCCACGACGAGACCGAGGCGCGCACCAACCACGCCATGCTGGCGCACGCCGAGCACGTGGTGGTCGTGGCGGACGGCTCGAAGGTGGGCCGCGTGACGCTGGCGAAGGTCGCCGACCTCGAGGAGGTCGACGTGCTGGTCACCGACTCGTCAGCCGACCCGGACGCGCTGGCCGCGATCGCGGCGGCGGGCGTGGACGTCCAGGTGGTGCCGGACTAGCCGGAGACCGTCACCTGGCCCGCCAGCCGGCGGGCCAGGTCCGCGTCGAGCACCGCGGCGCCGGGCACCTGGGCGTTCGCCGTGCCCGCCGCCGTGGCCAGCGCGAGAGCCGCGGCGAGGTCGTCGCCGCGGTCGAGCGCGACGAGCAGCCCGCCGAGGAACGAGTCCCCGCTGCCCACGGGGAAGCCCCCGGTGTGCCCGTCGAGCGTGGCGCGCAGCACCCGGTCGCCGTCGGTGCCCCAGGCGCCGTCGGCGCCGTCGGTGATCACCACGAGCCCGCCTGTCCGCTCGCGCACGGCGGCGAGCAGGTCGGGCACGGGCGCGTCGCCGCCGACCAGCTCCCCGGCCTCCGCGCGGTTGACCTTGACGAGGTCGGGCGCCGCGCCGGGGCCGCCCGCGACGGCGTCGCGCAGCGGCTCGCCGTGGGTGTCCACCGCGACGCGGACGCCCGCGCCGCGCAGCCGCCGCACGATCTCGCCCACGCCGGACGCCGAGGCGGGCAGCCCGCCCGAGAGCAGCCACCACCCCGGCCGGGACCGCGCGAGGCGCACCGCGGCGTCGAGGGCCGCCGAGACGGCGCTCACCGAAACGGGCACGGCGTGCTCGTAGATCTCGGTCAGCCGCCCGTCGGCGCGCGAGAAGACCGACACGCAGGTCCGGGTCGGGTCGCCGGGCACCACGTGCAGGTCGACGCCGTCGGCCCGCGCACCGGCCGCGACGTCGTGCCCCGCACCCCCGCCGAGCACCGCGACCGCGGCCACGCGCGCCCCGAGGGTCGCGGCGGCGCGGGCCGCGTTGAGCGCCTTGCCGCCCGCGACCTTGTGCACCGACAGCGGGCGCTGGATGCCGCTCAGCTCCCCGACCTCGTACGTGATGTCGAGCGACGGGCTGAGGGCGAGGGCCGAGATCACCGCGCGAGCTCCCGGTCGAGGTCCGCGCGCGTGGCCTGCCGCCCCGTGCCGCCCGAGCCCAGCGTGGACAGCGACCCGGCCACGGTCGCCCAGCGCACGCGCACCTGCTCGTCGTCGACGCCGCAGGCCACTGCCGCGAGGTACCCGGCGTCGAAGCTGTCGCCCGCGCCGGTCGTGTCGACGACGTCGACGGCGACGCCGGGCGCGCGCACGACCACGCCGTCGCCGCCGACGGACCACCCGCCGTCGGCCCCGTCCTTGACGACCACGCGCGGGCCACGCCGCGCGAGCCGCACCGCGAGCTCGGTGTCGTCGAGGTCGGCGGGCTCACCGAGCGCGCCCGCGATCGCCCGCAGCTCGTTGCGGTTGGGCAGGAGCAGGTCGAGCTCGCCGAGGACGTCGGCGAGGCCGGCCCACTTCTCGGCGGGGTCCCAGTTGGTGTCGAGGCTCGTCGTCCACCCCTGCGCCCTGGCCCGGGCGAGCACCCCCGGCAGGTCCCGCGCAAGGCCGGGCTGCAGGAAGTACGAGGCGACGTGCAGCAGGCCGGGCGCCCGCCCGTCGAGCACCTGGTCGACCCGCTCCCCGGTCAGCGTCGGGATGGTGCCGGGCACGGTGAGGATCGCCCGGTCCGACGGGGTCGACAGGATCACCGACAACCCGGTGGGTTCGGCCTCCGCTACCTCGACCGCGCCGACGTCGACCCCGGAGGACCGCAGCGCGTCGAGCGTGAAGGTGCCGAACGTGTCGGCGCCGACGCGCGCCACGAGCGTCGTCGGCACCCCGAGGCGCGCCACGCCAGAAGCCGCGATGCTCGCGGAACCGCCGAGCACGAGGTCGCCCGAGTCGGCGAGCTGCTCGGCCTGGCCGAACCGTGGCACGACGTCGCCGCGCAGGACGAGGTCGACGTTCGCGTCGCCCGCGACCACGACGGGCTGTGGCAGGTGCTGGTCGGTCATCCCTTGACTCCCGTGAAGGTCATGGTGGCGATGAACTGCTTCTGGGCGACGACGAAGAACGCGATCAAGGGCAGCGTAGCCACCACGTTGCTCGCCATCAGCAGGGACCAGTCCGTGCGGCGTGCGCCCTGGAAGTTCGTGATGCCGAGCTGGAGCGTGAACGCGTCCGGGTCGTTGATCGCGATGAGCGGCCACACCAGGTCGTTCCACGAGCTGAGCAGCGTGAAGATCGCCAGGGTCGCGAGCGCCGGCCGGGCCAGGGGCAGGATGATGCGCCAGAACGCGGTCCAGCGCGAGCAGCCGTCGAGCACGGCCGCCTCCTCCAGCTCGGCGGGCAGCGACAGGAAGAACTGCCGCATGAGGAAGATGCCGAACACCGAGGCGAGCCACGGGACCATCGCCGCGGCGAGCGTGTCGATGAGCCCGACGCGCGCGAACATCACGTACGTGGGCACCATGAGCAGCTGCGTCGGGATCATGATCGTGGCGAGGATCAGCAGGAACCCGACCTGCCGGCCCGGGAACTTGAGCCGCGCGAACCCGTAGCCTGCCAGGGAGCACAGCACGAGGTGCGAGACGACGGCGACGGCCGAGACGAGCACGGTGTTGCCGGTCCACAGCAGCACGTCGGAGTCGCGGAACAGCTTCGCGTACCCGTCGAACGTCAGCTCGGAGGGGAAGAACCGGGGCGGGAACCGGTTGATCTCGGACTCGGGCGTGAGCGACGTGAGGAACATCTGCACGAACGGCACGGCGAAGACCAGGGCGACGGGCACCAGCACGAGGTGCCACCAGCCGGCGCGGCGGATCATCCGAGTCCTCCTACGGTGCTGCGGCGCGAGTAGATCGTCACGCCGATGGTGATGGCGAGGGTGACGGCGAACAGCCCGTAGGCGACGGCGGACGCGTAGCCGAACTCGAGCTCCTTGAACGCGGACGTCCACAGGTAGTAGACGACGGTCTCGGTGGACTTCAGCGGGCCGCCGCGCGTCGTGGTGTACACGAGGTCGAAGAGCTGGATCGCCTGGATGGCCTGCCAGATCGCCACGAACACCGTGACGGGCGCCAGCTGCGGGAACGTCACGTGCCAGAACGACTGCCAGCGGTTGGCGCCGTCCACGCGAGCCGCCTCGCCCAGCTCCGCGGGGATGTCCTGCAGCGCCGCGAGGTAGATGACCGTGGTGAAGGCCGCCTGGCCCCACAGCGACATGAGCGCGATGACGACCATCGCCTGCTGCGGGTCCTCGAGCCACCCCTGCTGGGGCAGGCCCAGGACGCGCAGCACGTTGTTGACCAGGCCGAACTGGGGGTTGAACAGGTAGGTCGTGAGGATGCCCGTCGCTGCGGCCGACACGACGAACGGCAGGAAGATCAGGGTGCGGTACACGCCGACCAGGACGATCCGACGGTTCAGCGCGACGGCGAGCCCGAGGCCCAGCAGCACGGAGGCCGGGACGAACAGCGCGGTGTAGAGCAGCGTGTGCCCCACGGCGGCGGCCAGGTCGGCGTCCCTGGCCATGTCCTGGTAGTTCGCCAGGCCGACCGGCTCCGGCACGGAGAACCCGTTCCAGTCCTGCAGCGAGAGCAGGAACGCCCAGACCGCGGGGAAGATCGACAGGCCGAGCACGATCAGCGTCGCCGGGGCGACGAACCCCCAGCCGGTCAGCCCCTCCCGGACGCGGCGGCCCGGGCTCAACTGTCCGCCAGCGCGGCCGTCGCCTCGTCGGCGGCTCGCTGCAGCGCCTCGGCCGGCTCGCCCTTGCCCTGCAGCACCTCGGAGATCGCGGTGCCGATCGCCTCCGACAGGTTCACGTACCCGGGCACCGTGGGCCGCGGGATGGTGGCGTTCGCGCTGTTGGCCGCCATGACGTCGAGCCCTGGCATCGCCTCGACCTGCGCCGCGAACTCGGGCGAGTCGATCTCGCTCTCGCGCAGCGGCAGGTTGCCGTACGCGACGTTCCAGCGCACGTCCTGCTCCGGGTCGGTGAGCCACTTGGTGAACTCGTACGCCCAGTACTCGCGGTTGGCGTCCTGGTGGTCGAAGAGCACCCACAGGTCCGCGCCCGAGATCGTCGTGTGGTCGCCGTCCGTGCCGGGCAGGGGCACGACCCCGTAGTCCGTTCCCGCCGTCTGCAGGTCGTACAGGGACCACGGGCCCGAGGTGATCATGCCGATCTGGTCGCTCGCGAAGATCTGGCCGAACTTGGTGTCGGTCTGGTCGAGGTAGACGGACTCGTCCTCGACCGCCATGTCGCGCAGCAGCGTGAGCGCCTCGACGCCCGCCTCCGAGTCGAACGTCGCCTGCGTGCCGAACTCGTCGAGGATCTCGCCGCCGTTCTGCCACAGGTGCGGCCAGAACTGCCACGTCGTCTCCTCCGAGCCGGAGACCGAGTAGCCGTAACCGTACGTCGTCGTCGCGGGGTCGGTGAGCTCCTCGGCGGCGGCGCGGAAGTCGTCCCACGTCCAGTCCTCGGTGGGGTACTCGACGCCGGCGCGGTCGAAGACCGTCTTGTTGTAGATGAGCGAGATGTTGTCCACCACGGCGGGGAAGCCGATGGTCTCCTCGCCGGTCGGCTGCGCCGTGGCGCGAGCGGCCCCCGAGAACTCCTCCCAGCCGACGGCGGGGTCGGACACCTGGTCGGTGATGTCCAGCGTGCGACCGGAGTCGGCGAGCTCGCTCGCCCAGGAGCCGAACGCGTAGGAGATGTCCGGGTAGGTGCCGCCCGCGAACGACGACGACAGCTTCTGGAGCAGGTCCTCGGTCGACGGCGCGCCCGAGGACACCTCGATGGTGACGTTGGGGTGCTCCTGCTCGAACTCCTCGGCCAGCCCGGCGAGGATGGTCTGGGCCTGGTCGGCCTGACCGGTCCACCAGGTGAGCGTGACGTCGGCGTCCTCGTCGAGCGTCGTCGCGCCCTGCGTGCCCGACGAGCACGAGGTGAGCAGGGCCGTGGTCACGAGGAGGCTGGCGGCGCCGAGGGCGCCGCTCCTGAGGGGGTGGTGACGCAGCATGGGTCGTCCTCGTCTCTCTGCGTTCTTTCCTGGGTCTGGGTGGTGCGGTTCAGCCGAGCACGACCGAGCGCGTGAGGTGGCGCGGGGTGTCCGCGTCCAGCCCGCGCGCCCGGGCGACCTCGACGGCGAGCCGCTGCGCCTGCACGAGCTGGACCAGGGGGTCGAGGTCGTCGTGCCGCACGGTGGCTCCGGTGCGCTCGACGTCGGCGGTGAGCGTGGCGTCGGCCTCGCCGAACAGCGTCACGAGGCTGCGCTCGCCTGCGACCGCCACGGGGCCGTGGCGGTAGTCGAGGGCCGGGTAGGACTCCGACCAGGCCTGCGCCGCCTCGCGGATCTTGAGCGCCGCCTCCTGGGCCAGGCCGCGGGTCCACGACCGGCCGAGGAACACGAAGTGGTCGTACGCCGTGACGTCCACGGCGAGCGGGGCGTCGAGCGCGGCGCGGGCCTGCTCGATCGCGGGGGCCAGATCCTCGCCGAGCCCGGTGCGGGCCAGGACGAGCACGGCGGTGGGGAACCGGGTCTGGACCACCGACTCCTCGTCGGCGAAGTCGAGCACGAGCACCTCGTCCGCCGCCTCGGCCACGGGCGTGCCCGCGACACCGACGACGGCGGCCGTGCGGGTGCCCTCGGGAACCTGCGCGAGCGCCTCGAGCACCTCGCTCGTGGTGCCCGACCGGCTGATCACGACCACGCGGTCGTAGGCGCGGCCCGGCGTCCACTCGGACGCGTAGGCGGCGTCGGTCTCGCCCTGGCCCGCTCGCTCGCGGAGCACGGCGAGCGACTCGGCGACGAACGCGCTGGTGCCGCAGCCCAGCACCAGGACGCGCTCGCCCGGCCGGCCGAGGACCGGCGCGCCGTCGGCGGCCGCGGCGGCGGCACGGGCCCAGACGTCGGGCTGGCTGCGGATCTCACGTTCGGTGATGGTGCTGAGGGTCACGGAGAAGGTCCTGTCGTCGTGGGGTGCGCACCTGGCGCCTGTCGTCGCGCCCATCGTGCTCGACGGGTGCGCGACCCGTCACCAAGACTGGCGGATTCGATCAGTTTCAGTGATCGAATCGCGTAACAAGGCTGCAATCCGTGCGCGGCTCGACGATCCTCGGGGGGCAGCACACTCACTTTCCGTCAGGAGGCAGTCATGAGCCCTGTCGACCCGAACGTCGACCCGCTGGGCGCCGGCGACACCGCCGACGTCGCCGTCCCGGACCTCCGGCTCGTCGACTGGGCGCCGCGTCCGCGGGTGTCGGTGCCGGTCACGCGCGTGCCGCGCGCCGCGGTCCCCGCCGTCGACGTGCACAACCACCTGGGCCGCTGGCTCACGCCCGGCTGGTGCGCGCCCGACGTCGACGCGCTGCTCGCGCTCATGGACGCCGCGAACATCGCGACCGTCGTCAACCTGGACGGGCTGTGGGGCGACGAGCTCGAGGCCAACCTCGACCGGTACGACCGCGCGCACCCGGACCGCTTCGTCACGTTCTGCCAGGTCGACTGGACGCTCCTGGCCCGGCCCGACGGCGAGCGGGCGATCGCGGAGCAGCTGCGCGACAGCGCTGCGCGCGGAGCGCGCGGGCTCAAGGTGTGGAAGAACGTGGGCCTCACGGTGCGCGGCCCGGACGGCGCCCTCGTCCTGCCCGACGACCCGCGGGTCGTGGGCGTGCTGCGCCTCGCCGGCGAGCTGGACCTGCCCGTGCTCATCCACGTGGCCGACCCGAAGGCGTTCTTCGACCCGCTCGACGCGCACAACGAGCGGTTCGACGAGCTCGCGGGCCAGCCGAGCTGGTCGTTCGCCGACCGGGACCGCTACCCCGCGTTCGACGACCTGATCGACGCGCTCGAGCGCCTGCTCGTGGCCACGCCCGGCACGCGCTACGTCGGCGCGCACGTGGGCTGTGTCGCAGAGGACCTCGACCGGGTCGAACGGCTGCTGCGGGCCGCGCCGAACCTCGTCGTCGACATCGCGGGACGGCTCGGCGAGCTCGGCCGCCAGCCGCGCCGGTTCCGGCGTCTCGTCGAGGACTTCCCCGACCGCGTGCTGTTCGGCACCGACGCCTTCCCGCTGTCGGCCGAGGAGCTCGAGGTGCACTTCCGCTTTCTCGAGACCGACGACGAGTCCTTCGACTACGCCCCGGGCACGGAGGTGCCGCCCCAGGGCCGCTGGCAGATCGCCGGCGCGGCGCTGCCCGCGCACCTGCTGCCCGCCCTGTACGCGGACAACGCGCGCCGCGTCCTGGCGCGCACGACCGGTGAACGTGAAGTGAACCACCACTGAATCACCACGCCCGGGGAGCGGCTGTCGGCACTTCTTGACAGAATGCTGCAATGACCGCACTCGAGGACCTCCTCGACGACTACATGTTCCACTCGGAGTCCGACTCCGACAGGGACGAGAAGTTCGAGGAGCTGATGAAGGCATTCCTGCGCGTCGACGAGGAGTGCACCCCCGCGTTCGACGAGGTGTGGTCGTGGGACGAGTGGCCTGCCCACCAGGGGCCGGGCGACGGGATCGACCTGGTCGCGCGCGAGCGCGACACCGGCCGGGTCGTCGCGGTCCGGTGCCGGTTCCACGACCCGGGAACCCCGGTGTCGGCCGAAGAGCTCGCCTCATTTCTCGCGGCCTCGGAGAATGCGCCTTTCTCGGCGCGCATCGTGATCGCGACGACCGATTCCTGGGACAAAGAGATCGAGGAATCGACCCCCGAGATACCGGTCCGGCGAATTGGCCTGAGCACGATGCTGCATTCCACCGTCGACTGGACCCGGCTGGTCCCCCAGCCCGCCGCGGCCGGCTGACGCCCGGCCCGCACGACAGAAGCACCCCAGCGAAGCACCCCCCACCCCGATCGCTTCCACCCAGGGTGACGCCCGCGCGAGTTTTCATGTAAATGCATGGAAATACCGCACATATGCCCGCGAACAGGACCGGGCAAGAGTATGCGAAGGATCGATATGTCGCTCAGTTCCGCCCCGCTCGACGTCCTGCCCGGCGGCGGCCTCGTCACGTCCGTCTGCCGCGCCTACGCCCACGACCCCTGCGGGTGGGCCCTGCGCGCTGCGTCGACGCGCGAGTACACCGCGGTGGTCGACCACCCCGCACTGCCCGACGCCCTCGAGACCAATGACGTGCTGGTCTGCCGCGGTGCCGCCGTCGACCTCGACGAGGACCGCTGGCTGTTCTTCGACGAGCTCGCCCCCGCCGCGGCGTTCGCCCGGGCGGGCCGCCGCTCGACCCTCGAGGCGCCGCTCGACCTCTACGAGGCCGCCGAGGTGCGCGCGCACTGCGCCGAGCACGGCAGGCACGAGGCCGCCCTCCTCCTCGGCCGCCAGGTCCACGACCGCGCCGAGCTGCACGCGCTCGTCGCCCGGTTCGCCGCTCAGGGCGCCGAGGCGGCCTGACGCCGCGCGCCGTGGCACAGTGCTGCGTGTGCCGGGCCGCCCGGGCCCGGCCGGCGAAGGAGGCCCTGCCGTGACCTGGACGCAGCTCGTCCCCGACCTGCTGGGCGTGTTCTTCTTCGCCGTGTCGGGGTCGCTGCTCGCCGTCCGGCGGCAGTTCGACATCATCGGCTCGCTGCTGCTGGGCACGTGCGTCGGGCTGGGTGGCGGCATCCTGCGCGACGTCATCCTCGACGTCGGCGTCCCGCGCGCCTTCGACTCCCCCGTCTATCTCGCGCCTCCCGTCCTCGCGGCGGTGATCGTGTACTTCTTCGCGCACGTCGTGCAGCGCTTCCACGACGTGCTGCTCACGTTCGACGCGGGCGGCATGGCGCTGTTCTCCGTCACCGGCACCCTCGTCGCGCTGGACGCGGGCATGAACCACACCGCCGCGTCGATCCTCGGCGTGGTGACCGCCGTCGGCGGCGGCGTCATCCGTGACGTCGTCGCCAACGACGTGCCGCAGATCTTCCGGGCGCGCGGCCTCTACGCGATCCCCGCCCTGCTCGGGGCGGGACTCACGGCGCTGACCTCGTGGCTGGGCTGGTTCGGCCTGCCGACGGCGTGGGCGATCGCAGCGGTGGTGTTCAGCCTGCGCATGGTCTCGCTGCGTCACCGCTGGCAGGCCCCGCCGTCGGCGCGGTGACGGCCGGCGCGACGAGGGAGCTGAGCACGGCCACCACACCGTGCTCCTCGACGGTCCCGGTCACCTCGTCGGCTGCGTCGCGCAGCACGGCCGGCGCGTGCCCCATCGCGACCCCCCGGGCCGCCCACGCGATCATCTCCAGGTCGTTGACGCCGTCGCCGACGGCCACGGTGCGGGCAGCGGGCACGCCCAAGGTGGTGCGGACGCGCTCGAGCGCGGTCGCCTTGCTCAGGTCGCGCGGCGTCACGTCGACCCAGTCGGCGGCAGCGGGCACGGGCGTGACGCCGAGCGAGCGCAGCGGCTCGACCAGGCGCGCAGCCCCCTCGCCACGCAGGATCACGCGTGTCGCGGGCACCTCCCACAGCTCGGCGTCGGGCACCTGGCGCTGGTCGCCGTTCACGGCGGCGGGGTCGAACGGGCTCGTGACCCGGTAGCCCCGCCCGATCTCCTCGACCCCCACCTGCACCGCAGGCACGAGGGACCGGGCCCGGCGGATGACGGGCTCGACGTCGAAGGTGCGCACCGTGTCGAGCTCGTAGCCGCCGGGGCACGACGCGTCGAGCCGCGCCACGACGGCGCCGTTCGACGTGACCACCCAGCCGTCGTGGATGCCGAGCCGCCGGGCCACCGGCAGCACGCCCACGAGCGAGCGCCCCGAGGCGAGCACGACGTGATGGCCCGCGCGGCGCGCCGCCGCGACCGCCCCGACCACGACGTCCGGCACCTCTGCCCTCGTGCGCAGCAGCGTGCCGTCGATGTCGAGCGCGACGAGCGCGCCGCCCGCTGCCGCGGCGCGGAGTCGGCGTCCTGATCCCTGAGCGTCGTCGGTCCTGGGCGTTGTCATCGTCTCTGTCGTATCCGTCATGCCCTCACGACGCACGCCGAGCGCGGATGTCACAGCACTTGGGCACGAAGTTTCCCGGCGGGTGAAATCTGGGTCTTGGCCGGGACCGACTGAGCCGCGCTCTCCCCGCGGGGAGGTTTGCGGCAGGTTGTGTCGACGTGCCCGGACCACCTGGTCCGGGCACGTAGTGTCTGCCCCGTGAGAGCCACCGCCCGAGCCGTCGTCCTGGCCGCCGCCCTTGCCCTGACCGGGTGCGCCGCGGCCGAGCGGGGCGTGCCCTCCGCACCGCTCGGCCCTCCGGCCGCGCCCCGCCACGACCTGCCCGAGGCCGCCCTCGACCCGGCGGACGCCGACGCCGTCCCGGTCGCCGAGCTGCCCGACGCGGGCTGGCTGCGCGAGACCGCCGAGCGCACCGGGATCCCCCGCCGCGTGCTCGCCGCCTACGCCGGGGCCTCGCTGCGCACCTCCTGGGCCGAGCCCGGCTGCGGCCTGGGCTGGAACGCGCTCGCGGGCATCGGCGCCGTCGAGTCCGTGCACGGCAGCTACCTCGGCGCCCGTGCGGGCGACGACGGCGTGGTGCACCCGCCCATCATCGGCGTCCCGCTCGACGGCAGCGCCGGCGTCATGGAGATCCTCGACACCGACGGCGGCGAGCTCGACGGCGACGACCGGTTCGACCGCGCCGTCGGGCCGCTGCAGTTCATCCCGACCACCTGGGGCGTGCACGCGCAGGACGGCGACCTCGACGGGCGCACCGACCCCCACCAGATCGACGACGCCGCGCTGACCGCCGCCCGCTACCTGTGCGCGGCGGGCGGCGACCTCACCACCGACGACGGGTGGGCGCACGCGCTGACCACCTACAACCGGTCGCTGTCCTACGCGCACGACGTGACGGACCTGGCCGTGTCCTACGCCGGCTGACCCGGGTCCCCCGTCACCAGGGCAGCTCGCCCGTCTCGTCCTGGAGCGTCCCGGTGGGCCCGTCCGGGCCGAGGGTCGCCCAGCGCACGACGAACTCCGCCGTCTCCTGCGCCGAGCGCCCGATGCCGTAGGCCGCCGTCATGTCGGTGGCGGTGGTGCCCGGCTCGATCGCGTTGAACCGGATGCCGGGCTCGGTCTGCGCGTAGCGCACGGTCAGCATCGTGGCCGCGGCCTTGGACGCCGAGTACAGGAGCGTCGGCAGGCTGTGCTCGACCCGCTCCGGGTTGGTCACGGCCCAGAACGATCCCGCGCTGCTCGACACGGTGACCACGTTGGCGTGCGACGACCGGCGCAGCAGCGGCAGCGCGGCCTCGGTGACCCGCACGACGCCCACGGCGTTCGTGTCGAAGACGGTCAGCGCCTTGGCACCGTCCACGTCGCCGTCGCCGAGCACGCCCGCGTTGTGCACGAGCACGTCGAGGCGGCCGTGGTCAGCGTCGATCGTCGCGAGGGCCGCGGTCACCGACGCGTCGTCGGTGACGTCGAGCTGCACGAACCGGGCACCGACCTCGTCGGCGGCCGCGCGGCCCCGCCCGGCGTCGCGCGCGCCGAGGTAGACGTCGTGACCGAGCGCGACGAGCCGGCGCGCGGTCTCGAGGCCGATGCCCTTGTTGGCGCCGGTGATGAGTGTGACGGTCATGTGCGGAGCTCTCCTGTGTACGGACGACTGGAACAACCCGCCCCCGGCGGGCCGTTGTGCACGCTATGCAGAGCACGACCGCCCAGGCAGAGCCCTCCGCAGACCGGGGTGCGGCAGGACCCCCTCTCGCGCACCGCCGCCGGCCCGCCAACACCCTCGGCGCGTTCCTGCGCGCCCGCCGCGAGCAGGTCACGCCCCGGCAGGCGGGCCTGCCCGACAGCGGCGTGCGCCGCGTCCCCGGGCTGCGCCGCGAGGAGGTCGCGATGCTCGCGGGGATCAGCGCCGACTACTACCTGCGCCTCGAGCGGGGCCGCGACCGCAACCCCTCGCCGCAGGTCATCGCCGCGCTGGCGCGCGTGCTCCGGCTCGACGACGACCACGTCGCCCACCTGCGCACCCTCGTGGACGACGCGCCGCCACCACGCCGCCGTCCCCTGGCGCCCGAGCCTCCGGCCGGCACGCTCACGCTGCTGCGCTCGCTGCAGCACCCCGCGTTCGTCGAGACCCGCTACTTCGACGTCGTGGCGGCCAACGACGCCGCGCGGGCCCTCTCGCCGCGGCTCGACGTCGGCCGCAACCAGCTCCGTGACCTGTTCCTCGACCCCGAGACGCAGGCGCTGTTCCCCGACTGGGCGGACTACTCCGAGTGCCTCGTCGCGAACCTGCGCCTGGCCGCGGCGGGCGACCTGGAGGACCCGCCGCTCGTCGCGCTCGTCGAGGACCTCACCCGGTCGAGCGCTCTGTTCCGGCAGCTCTGGGCCCGGCACGAGGTGCGCGGGCAGTGGGGGTCGCCCGTCCGGCTCGCGCACCCCGCCGTCGGCGAGCTCACGGTGAACCGGGAGCGCCTCGGGGTCGACGGCGCGCACGACCTGCTGCTCGTCGTCCTCCATGCCGAGCCGGGCTCCCCCGACGCCGAGCGGCTGGCACGCGTCACGGCGCCCGTCGGCGCGGGGTGAGCGTCACCGTCACCGTCTGGTTGCGCGCCCGCCCCGCCTCGTCCGTGTTCGGGTGAGGCGGGGCGGCGTCGCCGCTCGTGGCCACACGGACGGCGCCGAGCGGCAGGTCCGCCGCCACCGCGAGCACCTGCGCACCGGCGAGGGCGCGGTCGAGCCCGACGGCGGCGTTGCCCGGCCCGCCCGGCACGGGCGGGGTGTCGCTCGTGTGCCCGACGACCGCGACGGCGACGTCCTGCCCGCGCAGCGCCGCCCCGAGCCCGCCGAGGGCCTCCCGCCCGGCGTCCGTGGCCTCGGCGCCGCCCGCCGCGAACACGCCCTCGCGGAAGACGACGGTGACGGCACCGCCGTCGGCGCGCGCCGTCCAGCGAGGGTCGTCGAGGGCCGCGACGAGACGCCGGACGCGCTCGCCCTCGTCACGCTGCCCGGTACGGTCCCCGAGCCGGTCGAGCTCGCGCTCGAGGCGGTCGACCGCCTCGGCGAGCCCGGGGTCCTGCGGCGCCGTCGTCTGCGTCGCCGGGGACGACGCACCGTCCGCGCCCGGCGCGAGCGCCCACCCGGCCGCCGCGCCGCCCGCGAGCAGCAGCACCGCCGCGAGACCTGCCGTGCCGGCGCCGACGCCGCGCCGCCTCCCCCAGACCGCGCGGATCCTGCGGCGGCCCTCGCGGGCACCGGTGTGCTCCGGGTCGAGGCTCTCGACGCGCGCCCAGCACTCGTCGGCCGCCGTCAGGTCGCCCTGCTGCGCGTGCACGCGCGCGAGGAGGTCCAGCACCGCGACGTCGTCGCTGGTCGCCCCGCCGAGCGCCTCGAGCGCCCTGCGGGCCTCGTCGTACCGGCCCGCGCGGGCGAGGTGGGCGGCCTCCGCGAGGGCGCTCACCTCCCGCGCCCCCGCTCGACCCCGACCACGCCCGGCCGCTGCGCCGCCCCGGCCGGTCCGGCGTCCAGGCTCCCGGCGGGCGCGTAGCGGCGCAGCGCGCCCACGACGCGCTCGAGCGTGGCCACGTCGCCGCGGACGGTCGCGAGGCGCCCTTCCGTCAGCAGCCGGCCGACCTCGGGCCGCGGGTCGCCCGCGAGCGCTTCCTCGAGCCCCGCGAACTGCGCCCGCACCCGCGCGTCGCGCGGGATCGCGCCGCCGGCGATCGCCCACACCTCGTCGATGCGGCGCTCGATGACGGCGCGGTCGCCGTCCACGAGGGCGGTGTCCAGCTCGGCCTGTGCCTTGCTCAGCTCGGCCTGCTGCTCGCGGGTGCCGAACGTGGACACGATCTCGCTCGCCGTCGCCTTCGCCGAGCGTGCCTCGTCGGCGAGGCGCGGCAGGTCGAGTCCCGCCTCGGCCTGGTCGAGGGCGGACTCGACCTCGAGGAGGAAGTCGTGGCACGTCGCGACCGCGTCGGGGTCGACGGCGGCCTGCCGCAGCAGCCGGTCGGCCTCGGCCAGGTAGCCGTCCTCGTCGAACCGGTCAAGGCCCGCCGCCGCCTCGGGGCCGAGCCCTGCAGCCTGCGCGCGCAGGTCGTCGTACCGGCGGCCGAGCGCGGCGCGGCGCTCCTCCAGCTCCTCGACCGGCGGCAGCGCGGACCGGCCGAGGTCGACGTGGATCGGGAACTCCTGGTCGAGCAGCGGGAAGTAGGCGGTACCGCCCTGGGTCCCGAAGCTCGCGTCGATCGTCAGCTCGACCTCGACCTCCGACCCGGCGGGCACGTCGCGCGTGAAGTCCTCCCGCCGCAGGTCCAGCACGCCGACGACGCGGTTGCGGTCGGCCCGCTCGTGGTTGCCCTCGAGGATCGGGATGCGCAGCACGCCGCCGTCGGCGTGGCTGATGGGGCCCGACGTCCGCAGGTCGGGCGCGCGCCCGGTGCTGGGCAGCTCGTCGCCCTGCGCGACGAGCACCTGCACCTCGTTGTTCGCCAGGCCGACGCCCACCGTGTGCACGGCGCGGGCGGCGCCGTCGCCCTTGGCGGCGAGGCGGCGGTGGGTCGTGGTCGGGCTGTCGGTGGGCGTCTCGGTGCCGGTCGGGTCACGCAGCACCACGGTGAACTCGTGCAGGCCGTCGGTCAGGGTCTGCAGCCGGGTGCGGAAGACACCGGTGCCGTCGAGCGCGACCTTGCCGCTCGTCCAGGCGAGCCCCGTGGCCGCGTCGGTGCTGCGCAGCTCGACGGTCCAGCCCGCCCAGTCGGTCACCGTGTCCAGCTCGGCCCGTCCGCCCGCGAGCGGGTCGTCGTCCTGGCCCGCGGCGGGGACGTCGAGGTGCAGGCGCACGGTCCCCGCCGGTGCCACGTCGTCGTCGGTGCGGGGGCGCCGGACCGTCGCGGCGTAGTAGGCCGCGCCGCGGGCGACCACCGTGATGGGGTCCTGCCCGTGGTCGAGGGGGATGCCGAGCTCGCCGAGCAGCTCGCGCACGAGCACCATCTTCGAGGTGCCGCCGACCAGCAGGACCCGCGAGACGTCCGACGGGTCGAGCCGGGCGTCCGCGAGCGCCTTGCGGCAGTGCCGCACCGAGGCGGCGACGAGCTCGCGCGCGACGGCGTCGAGCTGCTCGCGCGTGACGGTGCACGAGAACGGCACGTCGACGCCGTCGACCTCGATGTCGTCCTCGACGAGCACCTCGGTGCGGGCCGCGAGCTGGATCTTGATGCTCTCGGCCAGGCCCTTGAGCCGGGCGAGGGCGCCGACGGTGCGCGGGTTGTCACGGGAGACGACGGGTCGGGTCGGGTCGGCGGCGTGCAGGGCGGGCCTGAGCACCTCGTCGACGAGGGCCCAGTCGATGCGCTTGCCGCCGAGCGCGTTGTCACCCGCGTGGGTGACGACGCTGAACTCGCCCTGCTCGATCTTGACGACGGCGGCGTCGAACGTGCCGCCGCCGAAGTCGTAGACGAGCCAGAACGCCTTGTCGGGCAGCGTGCGCTGTTCGGACAGGTAGGCCCAGGCGGCGGCCGTCGGCTCCTGGAGCAGCGTCGCGTGCCGGATGCCCGCCAGCTCGGCCGCCCGCATCGTCGCGGCGTGCTGGTCCATGGTGAACGCGGCGGGCACGGTGATGACGGCGGCCTGCAGCGGCTCGCCGAGGGCGACCGAGGCGTTGTCGCGCAGCGACATGAGCACCTGTGCCGAGAGCTCCTCCGGCGACATGGTGGTGCCGGACGCCTCGAACAGGACCGTGTCGTCGCGCCGCCCCATGCGGAGCTTGAACTCGGCGGCGGTGTTCGCGGGGTCGGTGACGGTCTTCGCCACGACGCTGCTGCCGACGAGCACGTTGCCCGAGCGGGACACGTGCACGACGGACGGGGTGAACTCGGCGTTGGCCGCGTCCCGCAGGACGCCGGCCCTGTCGCCGTCCATCACGGCGACGGCGCTGTTGGTCGTGCCCAGGTCGATCCCGAAGTCGACGTTCTCACGCATCGGTGTGCTCTCTCTCCTCGTGGGTGCCGGTACTCGTGGTGGTGGGGACCCCGACCACGACCTCGGCGCGCTGGATGACCCGGCCGTCCCTGCGCACCGTCGGCCGGACGGTCTGGGTGATGGTCGGCCGCGTCACGGTGGGGTTCTCCTCCTCGGCCAGGACCGTGAGCTCCAGGCCGAGCACGTACGGCTGCCCGTCGTGGTCGTGCACGGTGACGCCGGCCCGGCCCAGGCGGTCCGCGGCGTCGGACAGGTGCCTGCCCGCCATCCGGACGGCGCGGGCCGGACGCTCGGTGGCGGAGGGTCCGTCGACCCGGCGGCGCGCACGCCACAGGTCGGTCGCGACGGCGGCAACGGCGTCGTCGGCGAGGTCGGGCTCGGGTTCCGGCTCGGGTTCGGGTTCGGGCGCCGGTGCGGGCGTGGGGTCCACCACGGGGATCCGGAACTCGCGTGGATGGCGCAGCTGGCGCCAGCGGGCGGTGACGGTCATGAGCTCTCCCCTGCGGTGACGGCGACGACCAGGACGACGAACACGGCGAGGAGGAGCGCGGGCGCGAGGCTGCCCACGACATGTGTCGTGACGGCTGCCGCGCCCGTCACGATCCCGATCACCCACGGCCCGCCCCACGACCGGCGGGCGCAGCGCGACCGGGCGACGAGGTAGGCGACGAACACCGGCACCGCGAGGCCCCAGAACCAGCTCCCGCCCGCCAGGCCCACCACGAGCCCGCCGACCAGCCCGGGCCCGGGGCCGAGCGCGAGCAGCCAGGCCCACATGCCGCCGCGGTCGAGCCGTGCGACCAGGCCGGGGTTCCGCACGTCGCGGGCGGGCCGCGCCCGGCGTGACCCGAAGCGTCGCCGCGCCGCCACGAAGACCTCGAGGTTGTCCTCCGCGAGGGCGCGCGTCGCGGAGCCGCCGAGGTCCCGCGCGACCGACAGCAGGGCGATGATCTCGTCCAGCGGTGCCCGGCCGCGCCGGATCTGGTCGACGTGGTCGTTGCCGTGGGCGACCACGAGGTTGTTGATGTGGCGCCCGACGTCGTCCCTGCTCGCGTCCAGCAGCGGGTCCTCGCCGAGGAGCGTGTCCAGCAGGCGCAACGGTTCGCGGGTCGTGTCGAGCAGCGTGCGCGCGGCTGCCAGGCCCTCGTCCTGCGGGGCGGCGGCCGCGGCGCCGCAGGCCTGCTCGACCTCGTCGAGCAGCGGCCGGGCCACCGTCCGCAGGGCGCGCGGGACGGTCCCGGCGTCGAACCCCGCGGAGCGCAGGGTCCGCACCATCCGCCTGGTGGCGTCGAGGTCGGTGCGCACCTGCCGGGCGGCGATCCCCGCCGCCACCTCGACGACGTGCTGCGCGAGCTGCCTGCGCGCCTCCCGGGCGACACCGACGGTGAGACGCGGGTCGTCGGCGGCCTCGACGCGGCTCCGGGCCAGCTCGCCGGTCTTCCTCGAGGTGATCCCGTCGGCCCAGGCGGAGAGCCCCGAGCTCCAGTCCGCCCACGCCTCCTCGTCCACGGTCCCGTCCCGTGCCGTGCCCTCCAGCGCCCGGCACAACCGGACGACGGCGTCGGCCCGGGCGTCCCGAGCGGCGCCGTCGGCCCAGAGCAGCTCGTGCACCAGGCGGGCCACCGGGTCCTGCAGCACCTCGAACGCGGCACGCAGCTCCGTCTCGTCGGACGAGGGCGGCAGCGGCGCGCCCGGGCGCTCGGGCGGCGCGTAGTAGGCGTTGCGGCTCTCCTCGCGCGCCCTGCGGACCTGCCGCTGCGTGGCGTCGGTGGGCAGACCGGTGACGCGGAACGCGTTGCGCCGGAACAGGTCGTGGCCGCGCAGGACCTCCAGCACGCGTGCGACGTGCCGTGCGGCGTCCGCCGTCATGCCGCCGCCTCCCGCCACTGCTCGAGGGCGTCCGCGAACGCGGCCGCGTGCTTGGGCCTGCGCCCGGGGTCGGGGTCGAGCGCGCGCAGCACGAGGTCGTCGAGCGCGGCGTCGACGGCGCGGTTGAACCGCGAGGGCGCGACGGGCGGCCGCCGCCGCTCGGCGCCGTACACCGTGTGCGCGAGGTCGCGGTGCGGCAGCACGTCGGTGAGCAGCAGGTACGCGAGCACGCCGACCGAGTAGACGTCGGCCGCCGTCGACGAGCCGACGCCGTACCGCAGCGCCTCGGGCGCCATGAACGCGAGCGTGCCCTCACCGCCGGTCAGGCCGGGCTGCGCGCGGCGAGCGAGGCCGAAGTCACCGATCCGCACCCGGATGCCGTGTGCGTCCTGCCCGACGAGGATGTTCCACGGCGTCAGGTCGCGGTGCACGATCGGCGGATCCTCACCGTGCGCCGCCGCGAGGCCGGCGCAGAGCTGCCGCAGGATCTCGACGCTGTCGGCCACGGGCAGCGGGCCCGCGGTGTGCGCGGTCCGGTAGTCGTCGAGGTTTCCGCCCGCGACGTACTCCATCGTGAACCAGCCGCGCTCTCCGGCCGCCGTCGTCACGGTCCCCGCGTCGAAGACCCGCACCACGTTCGGATGCCCGAGCCGTGACAGGAGCACGGCCTCGCCGAGCAGCTCGTGCGTCTGGGCCAGCGTGCCGACCTTGCGGAGCACCTTCATCGCGAGGCGACCGAGCACCGTGTGCCGCACCCGGTACACCTCGGAGAAGGAGCCCCTGCCGAGCAGGCGCTCGACCACGTACGACCCGCCGGTGACGTGCTCACCCGCCTCGAGCAGTGCCATGGACACGTTCCTTCCCGCCGGACCTTCCGGCGGGCACATCCTGGCCCGGGGTGCCCGGGACCCCTCCCGGGTCGGCCTCGCTAGCTCGGCGGACCCGGCTGCGCGATCCCGTTCTGGTACGCCCACACGGCCGCCTGGAGGCGCGAGCGGACGCCGAGCTTCGGCATCATGCGGGCCAGGTGCGACTTGACCGTGGAGACCTCGAGATACAGGGCCCGCGCGATCTCCTCGTTCGACAGGCCCTCGGCCAGCCGCAGCAGGATGTCGACCTCGCGCGGCGTCAGCAGGTCCGTG
Organism: Promicromonospora sp.; assembly: GCA_036010205.1. GTDB lineage: Bacteria > Actinomycetota > Actinomycetes > Actinomycetales > Cellulomonadaceae > Promicromonospora. The sequence continues at coordinate 19,048 of DATGOB010000113.1, forward strand.
CCGCGGGCGGCCGTGACGGGCTGCGTCCGCCGGCGGCCCACGACCTCGCCGAGCACGCGCTTGGTGATCGCGCTGTCGAGCGTGCCCTGCCCCGCCGCGACCGACCGCACCGCCGCGACGACGGTCTCCGGCTCGGCGTCCTTGAGCAGGAACCCCGACGCCCCGGCCTCGAGCGCGCCGAACACGTAGTCGTCGATGTCGAACGTGGTCAGGATGAGCACGGGGACCGGGTCGGCGACGCCGGGCCCGCACAGCCGGCGCGTCGCCTCGATGCCGTCAAGACCGGGCATGCGGATGTCCATGCACACGACGTCGGGGCGGGTGCGCCGGGCGACCTCGACCGCCTCGGCGCCGTCCGACGCCGTGCCGACCACCTCGATGCCCGGCTCGAGGTCGAGCATGGCGGTGAGTCCGGCCCGGACGAGCGGCTGGTCGTCCGCCACCACTGCTGTGATCACTGCGTGGGCTCCTCGTGGTCGTGGTGCTGGTCCTGCGGTACGGGTACGGTCTCGGCCGGGATCGTCAGCGTGACGAGCCAGCCGCCGTCGTCGGTGGGGCCGTAGGCGAGGTTCGCGTCGGTGAGGTCGGCGCGCTCGCGCATCCCGACCAGCCCGAACCCGCCGGAGCCCTGCGTGGACGGCTGCCGTCGGGCCGGGCCGTTGCGGACCGAGAGGACGACGTGCGCGGGCTCCCGCAGGTCGACGGTGACCTCGCACGGCGCGCCCGGCGCGTGCCGGGCGGCGTTGGACAGGCACTCCTGCACGGTGCGGTAGGCGGCGAGCTGGGCCAGCGGGCCGACGGGGACGGCGTCGTCCAGCGTTCCGCGCACGGTGAGCCGGGCCGGTGTGCCCGCCGCGACGGCGGCGTCCACGAGCGCGGGGACGCCCGCGAGCGTCTCCACGCCGCGCACCGGCGCCTCCGTGCCCGCGCCGGGCGCGCGCAGCAGGCCGACGAGGCCACGCATCTCGCGCAGCATCGCCGTGCTCTGGGTGCGCACCTGCCGGACGGCCGCCTTGGCGTCGTCGGGCGCGACGTCGATCTGCCGTTCGAGCACGCCGGTCATCACGGCGATGCCGGTGAGGTGGTGGGCGGCGATGTCGTGCAGCTCGCGCGCCATCGCCATCCGCTCGCGCGAGAGCGCGACCTGGACCAGTGCCTCGTGCTCGCGCTCCAGGGCCGTCCGCGCCTGCCGCCGCGCCCGCACGAACAGGGCGACGACCGCGGGCAGCCCGACCACGACGACGGCCTGCATCAGCCCGGTGCCCCAGGCGACGCCGGGTGCCACCCCCTGCGACAGCGTGCTCAGCGCGCTGCCGAGGCCGACGAGCGCGACGGCACCCCCGAGCGCCGTCCCGGACGCGGACAGGCCGTGCCGCAGCGTCGCCCCGTACGAGGCGATGAGCACCGCCAGCGTCCCGAAGCTCGTCGCGTCCCCCGCGCCGACGAGGGCGAGGACGGGCACAGCGGCCGCGACGGCCCCCAGCACCACGCGCGGGGAGCGGCGCAGCGCGACGAGCAGCCCGGCCTGGACCACCAGGACCGCGAGGGACCACCACCAGACGGCCTCACCGAAGCCGGGCGTCGCGAGGTCGTCGGGCCCGGCGAGGGCTGCCGCGTGGCCGACGCCGACGAGCAGCGCCGTCGACCCGACGAGGCAACCGAGGGCGACGGCGAGGTCGGCGATCCGGTTCACGAGATCCTCCGCGATCGGCTCCGTCATGGCGTGCCAGGTGATCTTCGTGCGTTCGCTCGTCGAGGGCAAGCTCAGACCACCTGGCGGCCGGTCGGGTCGTAGCCCAGACGACCGCGCGTGACCACGAGCAGCACGCCCGCGGCGACCGACGTGCCGAGCAGCAGCGCGTGCTGGACGTAGTCGGTGCTCAGCCCCGGGAACATGTCGCTCCAGGCGAGCGAGGCGAAGTTGTTGATGCTGACGTGCAGCAGCATCGCCATCGGCAGGCTCCACCCGGTGCGGTTGAACACCCACTGGATGACGACGTTGAGCGCCACGCAGACCGCGATGAACTCCACCGGGCGGTACCAGGCGACGTCAGGCCCGCCGCCCCACTGCGTGAGGAACAGCGGCAGGTGCCACACCCCCCACAGCGGTCCGACGACGGCGGCAGCACCGAGCGGACCCACCGAGCGCTGCAGGCGGGGCAGGGCGAAGTCGCGCCAGCCCGGCTCCTCGGCCAGACCGGTGGTGACCATCTGCAGGAGCAGGCCGGGCACGAACGCGGCCAGCACCATGAGCGACGGCGGCTGCGCCTGCCCGCCGACGAACACCGTGGCCAGGATGAACGCCGCGGGCACGCCGAGCAGGATGCCGACGTACCAGCGCCACGAGACGCGCCAGCGCCACAGGCGGCCGGCCCACTCGCGCAGGCCCGCGCGCCCGTCGGCGACGGCGGTGACCAGCAGCGCGGACGCGATCGGCCCGAGGTAGGCACCGGGGAGGACACCGAGGAGCTGCGAGCCCAGCGGCCCGCCGGGGAACGTGACGTCCCAGAGGCCCAGGCCGTGGTTCGAGAGCACGTAGGGGATCCAGGCGATCCAGCTCGCCAGGTTGGCGAGCACGAAGAACACGGTCACCGGGCGGCGCGCGATGAGCCCGCGCAGGCCGGGACGTGCCGGTGCGGCAGCGAGGGTGGTCATGGTCGACTCGTTTCGTCGTAGCGGTTCTGACGTGAAACGACGCTACGAATGCGGCCCTGTCTCCCGCGCCGGGCAAAGGACCGAACGGCTGTGGTTCCTCCGAAGGATGGAAGCCGCGCGGGCTCGATGAACGCGCCCCCCGCGCCATCGGCACCGCCTGCGGCGCTCGGGTGCCGGCGGCCGGTCCCCTCCGGGTGCTTGCGGGTCGGTAGGCGATCAGGTCCTGGTCGGTGCGGGCCTGGCAGCCGATCTGGTACCGGCTGCGCGGCACCCGCCCGGGTGCCGGGCCCCTGACCCCGACCGCGGGAACCCATCCCGGATCCCGATCCGGGTCCTGGATCGGGGTCGGCGGCGTGGGCGCGACCGTGACATAGGTGTGCCCGGTCGGGGTCCGGGTCTCCACCCCGTGCCTGCCCTCGACCTCCACGCACTTCTGCACCCACCCGGGTGCCTGCTTGCCGTGGTTACAACCCGCGCACAACCCTTGCCCGTTGCCCAGACTCGTGACACCACCCTGCGCGTGCGGGGTCACGTGGTCCAGGTGCCGCACGGGGGCATCGCACCACGGCATGGCGCAGATGCCCTGCTCCCGGGCACGCAACAACGCGCTCAGCCCCGGCGGGAAGAACCGCGACGTCGAGGACGTGGCCA
>DATGOB010000114.1:0-12345 GCA_036010205.1 Promicromonospora sp.
GTCAGGTCGTTCTGAGGCATGATTCCCAGGGTACCGCGCGCAACGCCTACGTATTGACACGACAAAGCGCGGCGTGCGCGTGATGCCCAGCACGCCGTCGTCGCTGACGGAGTCCTTCGTCTACCTCCACCCTCCCCAACGGGTCGTCCCGCCGGGGAGTTCCACCCTTTTCCGACTTATGCCATCGACAGCGCGATCCCGTCGAGAATGTCCCGCTCGCTGGTGACGACGCTGGTCAGCGAGCCCCCGGCGGCCGCGACCTCGGCCGTCACGCGCCGCACCACCTCCGACCAGACGAGCGCACCCGCCGCGATGACGTCGACCCGCCCCGGGTGGAGGAAGCCCATCGCGAGCCGCTCGGCGCGCGGTGCGGCGACCAGCGCGTCGCACGACGCGAGCACCGTCCCGACGGGCAGCTCCGCCTGGTCCACGCGGTCGCGCCGGTACTCGGTGAGCCCGAGCGCGTGCGCGGTCACGGTCGTGATCGACCCGGCCAGGCCCACCAGCGTCGTCGTCCTGCCCAGGGGGACGACGTCGGCCGCGGCGTCGAGGTGCGCACGGACGTCGGCGCGCGCCGCCTCGACCTCTGCCGCCGACGGCGGGTCGCCGTGCAGGTGCCGCTCGGTCATCCGCACCGAACCGACATCCATGGAGACGCTCGCGTCGACCGAGTCCGTGCCGAGCACCAGCTCGGTCGACCCGCCGCCGAGGTCCACCACGAGGTAGGGACCGGTGTGCGCGCCCGCGACGGCGCCCGTCGCCCCGCGGAACGACAGCTGCGCCTCCTCCTGGCCGCTGATCACCTCGACGTCCACGCCCAGCAGGTCCCGCACACCGTCGAAGAACGCGTCCCGGTTGCGCGCGTCGCGCGTGGCCGACGTCGCGACGAACCGCACCCGCTCCGCGCCGGCCTGCGCGATCGCCTCGGCGTAGCGTCGCGTGGCGGCCAGCGTGCGGTCGAGCGCCTCGGGGGCCAGCTCGCCGGTGCGGTCGACGCCCTGGCCCAGCCGGACGACCTCCATGCGACGGTCGAGCTCGGTGAGGCGGCCTGCGCCGTCGACGTCCGCGACGAGCAGGCGGATCGAGTTGGTGCCGCAGTCGATCGCGGCGACGCGTGGGGAAGTCACGCGAGCGATTCTCGCAGCCGGGCCCGCCCCGCGACGCCGGACGTGCCGGATCGGGAGAAACGTCACGCCCCGCCGGCGTTCACCGGGACGTCAGCAGGTGCAGCGGTCGGGGCGCCAGGTGTCGCGCACCATCGCGAGCGCCTCGTCACCCAGCGGGTTGACGCCGGGCCCGGCCGCGAGCGCGTGCGCGAACAGCACGTGGAGGCACTTGACCCGTGCCGGCATGCCACCGGCCGAGATGCCGTCGATCTCCTCGACGTGGCCGATCGCCTCGCGCTCCGCGAGGTAGTGCTCGTGCGCCCTCCGGTAGGCGGCGGCGAGCTCCTCGTCCTCGGCAAGCCGGGCCGTCATCTCCTTCATGACGCCGTTCGCCTCGAGCGTCGAGGCGGCGGCGACCGCGCCCGGGTGGGTCAGGTAGAAGACGGTCGGGAACGGGGTGCCGTCGGGCAGGCGCGGCGCGGTGCGCACGACGGTCGGGCGACCGCACACGCACCGCGCGGCGATGCCCACGACGCCGCGCGGTTCCCGGCCGAGCTGCTCGGCCAGCACGCGCAGGTCCTCGTCGGAAACGCTGTCGGTCACGGAGCTCACCACCCCATTGTCCCCTACCGGCGGCGCGGTCACTCCCCGCCCGCGATGCGCACCGAGTCCCAGACCGTCGAGTACCAGGGGACGCCGGCGTCCTGGGACGCGCCGGGCGACGGCTCGACGACGCCGGGCTCCGGCTCCTCCTCCTGCACAGCGTCGGTGTCGAGCGGGCGCCACACCTTGTCGCCCGGCATGACGAACCGCAGCCGCGACCGCGCCTGCTCCACGATGTACGACGGGTCGTCCCACCGCGCGAGCTCGGTCTCGAGCTCGTCCTTCTGCCGCTGCTGCTCGGACAGCTCGGTGCGCAGCTCACGCAGCTCGGCCTGCTGCGTCACCGCGGCGCGCACCGTCGGGAGCAGCAGGACGACCGCGAGCAGCACGACGACCGACAGCACCATCGCTCGCACCGTGAGCACCTCGGGCAGCGCGAACCCGAAGCTGCCCCGCTTGCGCTCGCCCCGGGGCCGCCGGGTCGGCGGCGCCACGCTCGCGGTCGCCGTCGACCGGCGCCGCGGCTGAGTCGGCCGCTTGGCCCCGGCCGTGGCCGGGCGCGCCGTGCGCGACGCCGGGGCGCCGGGCCGGGCTGCGCCGCTCCGCGCCGGGGCGCGCGACGCCGATCCGCGCGTCGTGCCCCGCCCTGCCGTGCCCCGCCCTGCAGCGGGCCGTCCGGCGCGGGAGCTCGCCCCGCCCGACGACCGGCCCGACGACCCGTCCGACGCGACGCGACGGGCAGACGCCGGTACCGCCGGCTTCTGCCCACCGGACGACGTCCCGCGCGCCGCCCCCGCCGAGGCCCCGGCGGCGCGCTGCCCCCCGGCGGCGCCCTTGCCCTGCGCGGCGGCGCCCTTGCCGCCGGACGCCTTCGACGAGCCCTTCGTCGAGCCCCTCGCGACGCTCCTGCCGGTGCCTTGCGCGGTGCCTGTGCCCTTCCCCGCGGCCTCGGCCGCCGGTCCCCTCGACGCAGCGCCCTTCCCGGTGCCCGTGCCCGACGCGCGGGGCGTCGACGCCCCGCCCTTCCCTCGCGGCACGCCGGTACCGCGCGGCTCCGCCCCGGAGCGCGCACCGGTGCTGCGCGCAGGGCCCGCGGGCCGCGCCGGGCGTCGTGACGAAGGCATGCGTTGATTGTGCCGATTCGCCGGGCCAGTACCCCCGCATTACCCCCGGCGCGCCGCCGCTCCCACGCAAAAGTCCGCCGCGAACAGGCGATCCGGCCGGGTTTTCACGAGGAATCCGTGCCGGACCGCCTGCTCGCGGCGGACCGTGGAGCCGGGCCGGTCAGGCCTGGAAGCGCGGGAAGGCCGAGCGGCCGGCGTACGTACCGGCCTCGTCGAGGGCCTCCTCGATGCGCAGCAGCTGGTTGTACTTGTTGATGCGCTCGCCACGGGCCGGGGCACCGGTCTTGATCTGGCCGGCGTTGGTCGCGACCGACAGGTCGGCGATCGTGGTGTCCTCGGTCTCGCCGGAGCGGTGCGAGGTCATCGTGGTGAAGCCGTTGCGCTGCGCGAGCGTCACGGCGTCGAGGGTCTCGGTGAGCGTGCCGATCTGGTTGAGCTTGACCAGCAGCGAGTTCGCCGACTTGAGCTCGATGCCCTTGGCGAGGCGCTCGGGGTTGGTGACGAACAGGTCGTCACCCACGATCTGCACCTTGTCGCCGACCTTGCTCATGAGGCCCGCCCAGGAGTCCCACTCGTCCTCGGACAGCGGGTCCTCGATGGAGACCAGCGGGTAGTCGGCCACGAGCTGCTCGTAGTACGCGATCATCTCCTCCGGCGACTTCTTGCCGCCCTCGAAGGCGTACGCGCCGTCGGAGAAGAACTCCGTCGAGGCGACGTCGAGCGCGAGCGCCACGTCGGTGCCCGGCGTCAGGCCGGCGCGCTCGATGGCGACGAGGATGAGGTCCAGCGCCTCGCGGTTGCTGCCGAGGTTCGGGGCGAAGCCGCCCTCGTCGCCCAGACCGGTGGCCAGGCCCTTCTCCTTCAGCACGGACTTGAGGGAGTGGTACACCTCGGTGCCGGAGCGCAGCGCCTCACGGAAGGTCGGGGCACCGATCGGCGCGACCATGAACTCCTGGATGTCCACGTTCGAGTCCGCGTGGGACCCGCCGTTGAGGATGTTCATCATCGGCACGGGCAGCACGTGCGCGTTCGGGCCACCCACGTAGCGGAACAGGTCCAGGCCGGAGCTCTTGGCGGCGGCCTTGGCGACGGCGAGCGAGACGCCGAGGATCGCGTTGGCACCCAGCTTGCCCTTGTTCGGCGTGCCGTCGAGGTCCAGCAGCGCCTGGTCGACGATGCGCTGCTCCTCGGCGTCGTACCCGACGAGCTCGGGGGCGATCTCGTCGTTGACGGCTGCGACCGCCTTCTCGACGCCCTTGCCCAGGTAACGGCCCTTGTCGCCGTCACGGAGCTCGACCGCCTCGAACGCGCCGGTCGACGCGCCGGACGGGACCGCCGCACGAGCGAAGGTGTCGTCGTCGAGGACGATCTCCACCTCCACGGTGGGGTTGCCGCGCGAGTCGAGGATCTCGCGCGCTCCAACGGCTTCGATGCTAGCCACGGGTGCTCCTTCTCGGGATGTTGCTCGGAGGTTACGGCCCCCAGCCTAGGACCTCCGGCGCGACGGCGGGGAACCGTCCACAGCCCGGCACGACGCCGTTCTCCGCCCCTGGCGCACGATGTGCTTCACAGCCCTGTCACAGGCCCGCGACAGCGCCACCACAGCCGCGATGCCTAGCGTCCGGTCGGTCCACCCGGACACCAGACCTCTTCTCCGGACCCCAGGCAGGAGCCCATGTTCTTCACCTATCTGCGCAGGGAGCTGCGCAACCGACGCAGGCAGACGATCGTCGTCGCCATCGGCCTCGCCCTCGCCGTCGCGCTCGTCATCGTCGTCGACGCGGTCGCCGCGGGGGTGCGGAACGCCCAGGCCGAGGTCCTCGAGTCGGTCTACGGCGTGGGCACCGACATCACCGTGACCCAGCCCGCCGCCGGCCCGGGCGAGGGCGGCGGACCGCGCCGCTTCGACTTCGACGCCGACGACGGCGAGGCGGTCGACGACGGCACCCGCGCCCTCACCCAGGACCGCCTCGGCACCGCGCTGGGCGCCGCGTCCTTCGCCGACGACGCCGTCGACGCCGTCGCGGCGCTCGACCACGTGTCCGGGGTCGCCGCGACGCTCGGTCTGGAGAACATGTCGTTCTCCGGGGAGCTGCCCGACATCGAGGCGCTCCAGGAGGGCGACGGCCCCGTGGGCCTGCGCGTCGGGCCCGGCGGCTCCGGCGAGGCCTCGGCGGGCGGGTCGACCTTCGAGATCGACCGGCTCACGGTCACCGGCGTCGACCCCGGCGCCGCCGCCGTCGGCCCCCTGACCACCGCGGAGCTCGCCGACGGCCGGACGCTCGAGGCGGGCGACGAGGACGTCGCCGTGCTCGACGCCGCCTACGCCGAGCGCGAGGAGATCGCTGTGGGCGACACGGTCACCGTCGGCGGCGAGGAGCTCGAGATCGTCGGCACGGTGGCGTCCACGACCGGCGACGACGTCGCGACGCCGTCCGACGTCTACCTCCCCCTTGCCACCGCCCAGCGGCTCGCGGACCTCGACGGCCAGGTCACCGACCTGTACGTGCAGGTCGACTCGTCCGCCCACGTCGACGCCGTCGCCGCCGCGATCGCCGACGCGCTGCCCGACGCGTCGGTGAGCACCCAGGCCGACCTGGCGGAGAACGTGACCGGCTCCCTGGCGACGGCGTCCGACCTCGTCGGCACGCTTGGCAGGTGGCTCGGTGGGATCGTCCTCGCCGCGGCGTTCGGCCTCGCGATCCTGTTCACCGTGTCAGGCGTGAACCGCCGCACGCGCGAGCTCGGCACGCTCAAGGCGATCGGCTGGAGCGGGCGCCGCGTCGTCGGCCAGGTGGCGGGCGAGTCGGTCGTGCAGGGGCTGATCGGCGGTGTCGCAGGGCTCGTGCTCGGCGTGCTCGCGGTGTGGGCCGTCAACCTCGCGGGCATCACGCTCAGCGGTTCGTCGGGCGGCCTGGTGATCGGCGGCCCGCCACCGGGCGGCGAGGCGCCCGCCGGTGCCGCGCCCGCCGGCGAGGCCGCGTTCGGCGCGGCCCGGCCCGTCGGCCTGGCCGACGCCGCGGGGACCGCCGTCGACGTCGCTCTCCGCGCGCCGGTCAGCGTGTGGATCGTGCTCACGGCCATCGGCCTCGCGGTTCTGGGCGGGCTGCTGGCCGGTGTCGTCGGCGGGCGTCGAGCGGCCCGGCTGCGCCCTGTCGAGGCCCTCCGCTCCCTGGCGTGACCCCCGTTCCCGCGAGACCACGACGACCGCAGAGAAGAAGAAGGCAGACATGTACCAGATCGACGGCCTGACCAAGACCTACCGCCAGGGCAGGCGCGTGGTGCGCGCCCTGCGCGGCGTGTCCCTGACCATCGGCGAGGGCGAGCTCGTCGCCGTGCAGGGCCCGACCGGCGGCGGCAAGTCCACGCTGCTGCAGATGCTGGGCGGGCTCGACCGCCCGACCTCCGGCACCGTGACGCTCGACGGCACCGACCTCGCGACCGTGTCCGACGCCGAGCTCACCACCACGCGCGGGCGCACCATCGGCTTCGTGTTCCAGAACTTCAACCTCGTCCCGACGCTCACGGCGCTCGAGAACGTCGAGACGGCGCTCGTCCCCGTGGGGGTGCCGCGGCAGAGCCGGGCGTCCCGCGCACAGGCCGCGCTCGAGTCGGTGGGCCTCGGGGACCGCGGCGACCACCTGCCGGGTGAGCTGTCGGGCGGCCAGCAGCAGCGCGTCGCCATCGCGCGGGCGCTGGTCAAGAACCCGAAGGTGCTGCTCGCGGACGAGCCCACCGGAAACCTCGACGAGGAGACGCGTGACGAGATCGTGGACCTCATCGAGGGCCTGTGGACGGAGCAGGGCCTGACGACGGTGCTGGTCACGCACGACTCCGTGGTGGCCCGCCGGGCCCCGCGCCGGCTGCGCATCGCCAAGGGCGCCCTCAAGGAGCTGTCGGGCTCCTGACGTCGTCGCACCACGCCGTGGTCGGCAGCCCGGCTGTCGGTCGGCACAACCCTGTGCCGACCGACAGCCGGGCTGCCGACCTCGCGTCGTGGTGCCCACCCCGGCACCTCGACGCGACGCGCAGGTCTGGCTACCCTGCTCCTACGTCCGCCGTGGCACCGTCGCCCGGCGCACGCACCGGAAGAGATCCCCGCACCACACCGCGCAAGGGAGCGCAGCATGCGTCGTAGAAATCGTTTCACTCCACGATCCGCGCCGTTCAGAAATCGTTTAGCACGCGGCGCCACCGCGAGCCTGGGCGTTGTGGCGCTCGTCGCGACGGGCCTCCTCGCGACCCCGGCCGCGGCGGACGACGTCGTCCCCGGCGGCTTCGTCGACCCCGTGCCCACCCCGGTGTACGCCGCCCAGGGCACGGGCGACGTCTCGGCGCTGACGTTCGACGACGGGCCGAACCCCGGCACCACGCCCGCGCTGCTCGACTTCCTCGCCGAGCACGACCTCACCGCCGTGTTCTGCGTCATCGGCCAGAACATCGAGGCCGACGGCGGCGCCGAGATCCTGCGCCGGATCGTCGCCGACGGCCACGTGCTGTGCAACCACTCCACCGGCTACGCGGACATGGGCTCGTGGACCGCCGACGAGGTGCGGGCCGACATGGTCGAGAACCTCGGCATCATCCGCGACGCCCTCGGCGACCCCGACCACCCCGTCCCGTTCTGGCGCGCGCCGAACGGCTCGTGGGGCGTGACCCCGGGGGTCGCCGTCGAGCTCGGGATGCAGCCGCTGGACGTGCGGAACACGATCGCGGACTGGGAGACCCAGGACGTGCCGACCCTCACGGCCAACCTGCGCGAGGCGATGGTTCCGGGCGAGCTCGTCCTCACGCACGACGGCGGCGGCGACCGCTCCGGCACGCTGGCCGCCGTGCAGACCGTCGTCACCGAGCGTCTCGCCGAGGGGTGGCGGTTCACGCTGCCGGCCGGCACGCCCGCCGTCCCGGCGGACGCGGTGATCAGCACCGACTTCGAGGACGGCACGCTCGGCGGCTGGGAGCCCCGGTACGGCTCGGAGTCGACGGCCTTCAGCCTGGCGGTCACCGACACGGACGCGCACGACGGCACGTACGCGGCGGCGCTCACGGGCCGCGAGGCGACCGGCGACGGCATCGGCCGCGACGTCACCGGCGTGCTGCGGGCGGGCACGGCGTACGACGTGTCGGCGTGGATCCGGTTCGCCGACGGGCAGCAGGCCGGCGACGTCTGGCTGAGCCTCGCCACCACCAGGGACGGCGCGCAGAACTTCTCCACCCTCGCCCAGCTCACGGGCCTCACGAGCACCGGGTGGACCCGCGTCGAGGCGTCGTTCACCATGCCGGAGCACGACAGCGCCCTGCTGTACCTCGAGACCGCCTACGACGGCGGCAACACGAGCGACTGGCTGATCGACGACATCGTGGTGGCCGAACCCGCACCGCCGGTCGTCGAGGACCTGACCCCGCTGCAGGACACGGTCGAGTTCCCGGTCGGCGTCGCGATCGACAGCCGGGAGACGACGGGCGCGGCGGCGCAGCTGCTCGACCGGCACTTCGGGCAGATCACCCCCGAGAACCACATGAAGCCCGAGGCCTGGTACGACGAGGACCGCACCCTGCGCAGGCATCCCGAGGCCACGGCGCTCATGAACCTCGCGCAGGAGAACGACCTCGGCGTCTACGGCCACGTGCTCGTCTGGCACAGCCAGACGCCCGAGTGGTTCTTCCAGGACGACGCGGGCGAGCCGCTGCCCGCCGACGAGTCGGGCCGCTCCGTGCTCCGCGAGCGCCTGCGCGAGCACGTCTTCGGCGTCGCGGAGAACCTGGCGGCGGACTACGGCCCGTTCGGCTCGGACACCAACCCGTTGGTCGCGTTCGACGTGGTCAACGAGGTCGTGTCCGACGGCGGCGAGAACGCGGACGGCCTGCGCCGCAGCGAGTGGTTCCGCGTGCTGGGCGAGGATTTCATCGACCTCGCGTTCGCGTACGCGGACGAGGCGTTCAACGAGACGTACGCGGCGCCGGGCAGCGAGCGCCCGGTGGCCCTGTTCATCAACGACTACAACACCGAGCAGGGCGGCAAGCAGGACCGGTACGTCGCGCTGGTGGAGCGGCTGCTGGAGCGCGGCGTGCCGGTGGACGGCGTGGGGCACCAGTTCCACGTGTCGCTCGCGATGCCGGTGGGCGCGCTGGACGCGGCGCTGACGCGGTTCGCCGACCTGCCGGTGACGCAAGCGGTCACGGAGCTCGACGTCACGACGGGCACGCCGGTGACGCAGGCGCGCCTGATCGACCAGGGCTACTACTACCGGGACGCGTTCGACGTGTTCCGTGCGCACGCGGACGACCTGTTCAGCGTGACGGTGTGGGGCCTGACCGACGGCCGGTCGTGGCGCGTGGACAGCGGCGCCCCGCTGCTGTTCGACGACCGCTTCCAGGCCAAGCCCGCCTATCACGGCGCGGCGGGCGGCGAGCTGCCCGACCGGCTGCGGACGGCGACCGTGTTCGGCGGCGACGTGCCGCTGGACGACGAGGCGACGGCGTCGCCCGTGTGGGACCGTCTCCCGCTGCACACCTTCGCGACGCCGGCCGGCGGCGAGGCCGGCTTCCAGCTCCGCTGGGCGCCGGACCATCTCACGGTGTACGTCACGGTGGACGACGCCGGGGCGGACGCCGGTGACGCCGTGGCGCTGGTGCTCGACGGCACGGAGCTCACGGTGGACCGTGCAGCGGGCGCCGACGGCGCGGTGGTGACCGAGCGGGAGGGCGGCTACGACGTCGTCGCGCACCTGCCCGCCGCGCTGGAGCAGGGCGCGACCGCGGACCTCGACGTCCGGGTGACGAGCGGCGGCGAGACCGCGGGGTGGAACTCGCCCGGCGCGCTGGGCACGCTGACGTTCGTCGAGGAGCTGTCGTACGTCGAGGTCGCGCAGGCGGCGACGGCACCGGTGGTCGACGGCGACGTCGACGAGGTGTGGGAGTCCGCCGGGCCTGCCGTGACCACGGAGAAGGAGGTCGAGGGCTCGGACGGCGCCGTCGCGACGGTCCGCACCCTGTGGGCGGACGACATGCTGTACGTGCTGGCCGACGTCGCCGACCCGGTGGTCGACGTCTCCGGCTCCGACCCGTGGATCCAGGACTCCGTCGAGGTCTACGTGGACGGCGGCAACGCGAAGAACGGCGGGTACCGCGCGGACGACACGCAGATCCGCGTCTCGGCGGAGAACGCCGTGTCGTTCGGCACGGGTGACGAGGCGGCACAGCGCGCCCGCGTGACGAGCGCCACCACGCGGACGGACGAGGGGTACCGGGTCGAGCTGGCGGTCGACCTGCTGGAGTACGGCGGCGAGGGCACGTTCCACGGCCTGGACTTCCAGGTCAACGACGCCGCGGACGGCGCACGCACCGCGGTGCGCAACTGGGCCGACCCGACGGGCGCGGGCTACCAGTCGACGGCCCGCTGGGGTGTGGGCCGCCTGGTCGGGCCGACGGCGCCGTCGGTACCGTCCTGGTCGGCCGGGACGGTCTACACGGCCGGCGACGAGGTGAGCCACGACGGCGCGGTGTTCACGGCGCTGTGGTGGACGCGCGGCCAGGTGCCCGGCGCGTCGCCGTGGGGACCGTGGGCCGAGGTCGGCGCGCCGCAGGTGTGCGCGGCGGGCACGTACCCGGCGTGGACGGCGTCGGCGGTGTACGAGGGCGGCGAGACCGTGGTCCACGACGGCCACCGGTGGACCGCGCAGTGGTACAGCCGCAACCAGGCGCCGTCGGGCACGCCGTGGGGACCGTGGCGGGACCTCGGTACGTGCTGACCGTGCGCTGAGCATCTCGCTTCCGTGCGGCGCGACCGCGCCGCACGGAAGCGGGTCACGCAAGCGGGCCACGGTCGGGGGGCACGGACACGAGACCGGGGCAATCGTTACAGACGATTAACACGAATTTCCAGGCGGTGCTGCGTCTGCGGCGATATGGTCCACATCTCCCCTGGCCCTGGGCAGGGGACCGACCTGGGAGGCAATCAGTGAGGCAAGCACGCATCGCCACCTTCGCCGCGGGGGCGGCAGCGGTGGCCCTGACCGTGACCGGGTGCACCCCGAACGGCACCGACGACGACGCCGGGCCCGTCACGCTGGAGACCTGGATCAGCCAGGACATGGACACGCTGTTCCCCGGCGACGCCGGGTCCTACGACCCGATCAGCGTCCTCGACGTGGTGTACGACGGGCTGGTCCGGTACGACCCGGAGACCACCGAGCCGTACAACTACGTGGCCGAGTCCATCGAGCCGAACGACGACAACACGGTCTGGACCATCACGATCAAGCCGGACCTCACCTTCCAGAACGGCGAGCCCGTCGACGCCGCCGCGTTCGCCCGTTCCTGGAACTACACGGCCGACGGCGACAACGGCCTGTACAGCAACTACTTCTTCAGCATCATCGAGGGCTACGACGAGATGCAGCCCGAGACCGACGACGACGGCAACATCACCGCGCCGGGCGCCGTCGACGAGCTGTCGGGCGTGGAGGTCGTCGACGACCTGACGCTCGAGGTCACGCTGAGCACGCCGTTCGCGGGCTTCGCGACCATGCTGGGCTACACCGGTTTCTTCCCGATCGCCCAGGAGTGCCTGGACGACGTCGAGGCGTGCTCCACGCAGCCCATCGGCAACGGGCCGTTCCGCGTGACCGAGTGGCAGCAGAGCCAGGAGCTGACCGCCGAGCGGTGGGAGGACTACCCGCTCGACGAGACGCCGGGCTACGACGCCATCCACTGGACCGAGTACGCCGCGGGCGAGACCGCGAGCTGGGCCGACTTCCAGTCCGGAGGGATCGACCTGTCGTTCCCGCCGACCGCCGAGGTCGAGTCCGCGAAGAACGACCCGGAGCTGTCCCAGCGGTACGTCGAGGCCCCTGGCGCGGCGCTGACCTACCTGGGCTTCTCGCTGTACACGGACGGCCCGTGGCAGGACAAGGAGTTCCGCAAGGCGATCTCGATGGCGATCGACCGTGAGGGCATCATCTCGTCCCTCGGCAGCGGCCAGGCCACCCCCGCCGACTCGTGGGTCGTCCCCGGCGGCGTGCCCGGCGGCGAGGCCGGCACGTGCGAGTGGTGCGTCTACGATCCCGCGGCGGCCAAGGCGGCCCTCGAGAAGGCCGGTGGCTGGCCCGAGGGCGAGAAGCTGCAGATCAGCCTCGGTGACGACGCCGCGGAGGTGGAGTACTTCACCGCGATCGGCAACTCGATCGAGGACGTGCTCGGCATCCCCTACGAGCTGAACGTCGACCCGGACTACTTCTCGACCCGGGCCGCGCACGGCTACGACGGGGTGTTCCGCAACAACTGGTTCCCCGACTACCCGCTCAACGAGAACTACCTCAGCTTCTACGCCGCGGGCTCCGAGAAGGACAGCCAGTTCGGCTGGTACAGCAAGGAGTTCGAGGACAAGCTCGACGAGGCGGCCGCCGCCCCGTCGCTCGACGAGTCGGTCGCCCTCTACCAGGAGGCCGAGCAGATCCTCGCCGAGGAGTTCCCGACGATCCCGTTCCGCTGGAGCTTCAGCGCCACGTACT
>DATGOB010000115.1:0-12103 GCA_036010205.1 Promicromonospora sp.
TGCCGACCGCCTCGGCAGCCTCGTGCCGCCAGTTCGCCATCTCATCCCCCTTCGCGCCTCCGGTCATCCAACCGTTGTCGCGGCTCTACCGGGGGGAATGTCCTTCGAGGGTGTGAGATCGCCGTGTCCCGTGTCCCCGATCGTGGCGCGGCGGTAATGCGAGGAGCGGTGGCGGCGATGCAGGCGATGAGCCAGCAGTTTGACGAGCGCACCCCGACGGCGCAGATCCGGACACGACGGCACGATTCCTTGCCCCCAGTGCGATTTCCGCGCGGTCGACGGATTCGCGGGGGCCGACGTCATCCGCGGTCAAGCCATGACGCAGATGGAGAGCGACGTGAGTGGCGGCCCGCCTACGACCACGGGGTCTGCGGCCGGGCCTGCAACACGCCGTCCACGCGGACGTCGACGCGTTCGTCGGCGAAACAGATCAGCCCGGCGATCCGCTGACTCTCCGGCAGCGGATGCCGGTACGACCACGCCACGTCGATGTGCTCGCCCACGGACCAGTATTCGGCCTCGCCCTTGTACGGACAGTGCGTGACGGTGTCGCTGGGCGTCAGCCGGTCGAGCCGCACGTGCGGCGCGGGCAGGTAGTAGCGCGTCGGCAGGCCGGTCTCGAACAGCAGCCACGGGTGACGGGACTCGGCGACCGGTTCGCCGTCGACGTCGATCCGCACGTGGCGCGAGCTCGGCAGGATGTCGACCCGCTTGTGCGGATCGCGGGGATGCGTGTACACCTGCTCGTCCTCCTCGAACCACTGGTCCATCGCGGGCCAGTCGAGGCGGACGTAGCCGGCCAACGGGGCTTCGGGGTACTCGACGACGGCGTCGACCGCCTCGCGGCCGCCGGCACGCAGCGTCGACAGCGCTCCCTCGCCGAGCTGCGAAGCACGCGTCCGTCCACTCGGGACGAACAGCTCGGTGCGCACGTCCTCCCGCGGAAGGTAGTAGGCCGGGTAGTACGGGTTCTCCCACACCAGCAGCGGCCGGGCCGTGTCGGCGACGACGGTTCCCGCGAACACGACCCGGACCCGCTTGGCGCTTTCCTCCGTGCGCGGCTGCTCACCCAGCATGACTCGACGGTACGCCGGTCACCGCTCCCGCGCGTAGACGATCACCCCGCCACCGCGCCGATCCTCGGCGTCGGCACACGCGATGAGCCGCAGCTGCGGGCCCTCCGTGTCCCCGTGCACGCGCCGGGCCGGGAAGTCCCCGTGGCCGTACCGCTCGACCTCGTCGACGACGAACTCGGTGCGTGTCCCGCGTGCGGTCCACGCGGTCACCACCTCGCCGGGCCGCAGCTCGTCGAGCCGCGCGAACACGCCCTCGTCGCCGGAGACGCGAGCCGCGACGACGGCAGGTCCCGGCTCGCCGGGCCGCGGTCCGTTGACGTAACGGCCTGCGATCGCGGGGTCGCGGGGCACGTCGGGCTCACCGCTCCCGCGCAGTCCCAGGTCGACCAGTACGCCGGTGCGCAGGCCGATCGCAGGCGCCTCGACTCGCACGTCCGCGGCCCGTGCCGGAGCCGCGTGCTCGCGGCCCACCGTCGCCGCGGCTGCCACCGGCACGGTCGAGGCGGCACTCGCGGCGGGATCGGACTGCGACGTCGATCCGGGCAACGCGATCACCGACGCCAACGCGACGAGCAGGACGGCCGCGGCCACCAGGGACGCGGCACGGGCCTTCCGCCGCGCGGACCAGTTCCGCGCGCGGCCGATCACGCCCGATCACCGGACATCGGGCACGTGCGGCGACGCGACATCGTCACGCTCACAGCCTTTCTCGGACGGTCGTTCTGGAATGGTCGTTCTGGGGAAGGGGCGGCGTTCTTCCGCGGCGGCGTTCCTCCCACCGGCGGCGCGGCGACACCGCGCCCCACACCTGCGCGTATCGGGCGCAGCGGACATCCGCGTTACGCCTTTCGGGCGGGAAACCGCCGACCGTGACGCGCGGTGTTCGGGTGCTTTCTCACCGGTGGCGCCGTGAGCACAGCTGGGACTAGCGGGCCGAACCGCCAGGCCACCGCTCAGGAGGACGTAATCTCGAACCATGGCCATCGAGGTGCTGCTCGTCGACGACCACGAGGTCGTGCGCCGCGGACTGCGCGATTTGCTCGGCGACGAACCCGACATCACGGTCGTCGCCGAGGCGAGCAGCGCCGACGAGGCACTGGCCGTCGCCATGCACGTCGAACCGGACGTGGCCGTCGTCGACATGCGGCTCGGCGGTTCGGAGAGTGACGGCGTCGAACTGTGCAGGCAGCTGCGTGCGCTGAGCAGCCCGCCGTACTGCCTCGTGCTCACCGCCTTCGAGCACGAGGAGGCGATGGTGGGTGCCATCCGCGCGGGCGCGTCGGGGTATCTGCTGAAGCAGGTCCGCGGGCAGGACGTCGTCCATGCCGTGCGCGAGGTCGGGGCGGGCCGGTCGCTGCTCGACCCGGTGACCACCGCCAGGCTGCTCGACACCATGCGCGGCGACGCCGAGGCCGACCGGCTGGCCGGACTGTCCGAACGCGAACGCAGCGTCCTCGAACTCATCGGACAGGGACTGTCGAACCGCGAGATCGCGCAGCGCCTGTTCCTCGCCGAGAAGACCGTGAAGAACTACGTCACCTCGCTGCTCGGCAAGCTCGGTATGCAACGCCGTACCCAGGCCGCCGCGTGGGTAGCCCGCCACACGGCGAACTCGAACCACCCCCGCTGAGCGAAGCCGTGTTGCACCCCCAGGGCGCCGTGTTGCGTCCTCCGGGGCCCGTGTTGCACCCTCACGGGCCCGTGTTGCACCCCCGGGAGGCCGTGTTGCGGGCCCAGGAGTCCGTGTTGCACCCCCGGGAGGCCGTGTTGCGGCGCGAAGGCCGAACGGCTCACGCGCTTCTGCGGAGGAGGTGGTGGCCGTGCCGTTCGATGTCCGACGCGCGTTCCGCGAGCGCCGTGCTGACGAGTTCGCCGTGCACCACGTCGCGTGCCCTGCGCAGAGTCGTCAGTGCGGCACGCGCCTCGGCCCGCGCGGCCGCGATACCGCGACCGGACGCGAGCCGCGCCATCAACTCGGCGTTGGCCACCTCGGCCGACGCCACGGCCGTGCGTACCGCCGTCACGTACCGGTGTCCCGGAACGGCCAGCGCGGCGACGAATCCCACGAGCGAGCCGAGCACGGTGTCGACGACCCGGTCGGCGACCAACGTCCCGGCGTCGGCGGGTACCAGTAGGGAAGCCAACAGCAACGTCAGCGGGGTGAGGAACACGATCGCGATGCCGTAGTTGCGCAGCACGCAGTACTCGGCACCGAGCAGCGCGAGCACGATGCACCCGAGCATCGCCGGCTGCGGCAGGTCGGCGAGCAGCAGCGCGGCACCGAGGACGCCGCCCACCACGGTGCCGACGGCGCGCTGAACGGTGCGCTGCACGGTGTGGCGCACGTTGGTCGACTGCAACACCGCGGCGGCCGCGACCATCGCCCAGTACGCGTGACCCAGGTCGAGTGCCGCGGCGACGATGCCGGCGACGAGCACGCCGAGTCCGACGCGCGCCGCGGCCGTGAGCGCGGGTGAGCCTGGGTGGGCGGCCCGGCGGACGAGCGTGCCCCACGCGGGGAGGATGCGTGCCCGGCGTTCCCGGTGCGTGCCTGCCGTGGCGAGTGCTGCCCGACGCCTGCGCGCAGCAGGCGTCCACGCCCACGATCGCAGCCGCCGGGCGTGGTCCCGAAGAGCGTCGACGTCGCGGTCGGGGTCGGCGAGGGCGGACTCGGCGTCGGCGAGCAGATCGCAGAGTCCGCTGACGTCGCGGTCAGCGGGCAGTGTCGCGATGGCGCGCCACGCGGTGTCCACGGCCTCGAGTGCCGGGTGGAGGTCGTCGGACGCGCGGGCTGCGAGCACGGCGTCGAGTGCCCTCGCGACCGCCGTGCGGATCGGGCCGAGCGGGTCGACGAGCCGTCCCCACATGGCGACGAGCCAGCCGGCGGCCGCACCCGTCCCGGCGAGCGCGAGCTGCGCCCCGACACCGCTCCAGTTCGTCGGCAGCATCGCCACCGTGCCCGTGGCGAACACGAAGATGAGCCCGCCGGGAGGTCCGGAGCCGACGGCGTCGGTGAGCAGCTTGGCCAGCGCGGCCACCACCGCGACGAGCACGACGACCGCGGGAATCGGCCAGTGTGCCGCCGAGGCCACGGCGCCCGCGCCCACCGAGAGCACCATGCCCGCGCCGATCCCCGCGAGCATGCGGCCGCGGACGGCGAACGGTTCGAACCGGGCGTGGACCGCGGTCATGCCACCGAACGCGGCAGCGGGCGCGAGCTGCGGCTGGCCGAGCAGGACGACCGCGACGAGCACGGCGTTCGCCCCGATCGCGCCGCGCACGGCCGACGGCCAGATCACGTCGGCGGGCCGGATCGCCGTCCAGCCCCGCGGTGAGAGTGCGGACCGGACGTTCCTCGTGGCAGCCGTGATGCCCTCCTCACTCGCGAAAACTACTTCACTAGTAAAATAGTAAGAGGTATCGGCCCAACGAGGAGCCCCGCGATGAGTGACCTTGTCGACACGATCATCGGCCAGTGGCGCGACGTGCGCCCCGACCTGGACACCGAACCGATCTCCGTGGTCGGCCGAGTGCTCCGGCTCGCCTCACTCGTGCGCAAGGCCACCGAGGAGGTACTGGCCGAATCGGGGCTCAACCGGCCGGAGTTCGACCTGCTGTGCGCGGTGCGCCGCGGCGGCGACACCATGACACCGAGTCGCATCTCGCGCGAGGAGCTGTCGTCGGGCGCCGCCGTCACGAAACGTCTCGAACGGCTGACCGACCTCGGACTCGTCGTGCGTGAGCGCAGCAACCGCGACCGCAGGGTCACGCACATCCGGCTCACCGAACACGGTCGTTCCACTGTGGACACACTGTTGCCGAAGCAGATCGACGCGGAGCGGGCCGTGCTCGCCGACCTCACCGATCGGCAGCGTGCACACCTGGCGAACCTGTTGTCCACGGCCCTGGCGACCGCCGAACACCGCGCGAGCTGACGGCGACGCCGGTTTCCCGAAGCACAGCCCCGTGAGCTCCCTAGAGGGGGATCTCGAGGGCGACCATCGTGCCCATGCTCGGGGAGGAGTTGACGTCGAACCGCCCGCCCGCGGCGTCGGCGCGTTCGGCGAGGTGCCGCAGGCCGCGCCGGGCGACGTCGGCGGGAACGCCGCATCCGTTGTCGCGCACACGCAGCCGGACCTCGCGGTCGTCGCGTTCGAGCGTCACCCGCACCTCACTCGCCCCCGAGTGACGCACCACATTGGACAGTGCCTCGCGGAGGGCTGCGCGGATGTGGTCGCCGCGTTCGCCGGGGATCCCCGCCAGTTCGCCCGACAGTTCCAGGGTGGGCGGATAGCCGAGGAGCTCCCCGGCGATACGCACCTCGGAGCGGGCCGACTCGGCGAGGTCGCTGGCATCGGGCGTCTCGGGCACCGGTTCGGGCGAACGCAGTTCCCACACGGTGCCGCGGATCTCCTCGATCGTCTGGTCGAGCTGTTCGATGGCCTCGCCGAGCCGGTCGCGTTCGGTGCGCGCGAACCGCCGGTGCAGCCTGCGATGCACCCGGTCGAGCTGCATACCCGCCGCGTACAGCCGCTGCACGACGACGTCGTGGAGTTCGCGGGCGATGCGTTCGCGCTCCTGGTAGAGGGTCAGCCGGTGGCGCGCGTCGGCACCGTCGGCCAGGGCGAGCACGACCCCGGCCTGTCCCGCGAACGCGGTGAGCAGGTCGCCGGTTCCGGTGTCGAACGGTGCGCGATGCGGCGCGCGGTACGCGGTGAGCACGCCGAGGCGTTTGCCTCCGGTGCCGAACGGCGCGGCGGCGAACGGTCCGTATCCGGCGAGTTCGGTGGGCACGAACTGCGACGTGCGGGGATCGCTGGTGACGTCGTCGGCGAACACCGGCTCGGCACCGCCCGCGACCCTGCCCGCCGCCGATTCGGCGGGCAGCACCAGACCGATGAGCCCGGCGGTATCGGCGCCGTAGGCGGCTTCGACGGTGACGCTGCCGTCCTCGTCGCGCACCATGAGCAGCCCGAGGTCGGCGTCGGCGATCTGCACGGCGTGCCGCACGACCATGGGCAACACGGCGTCGGGGTCGTCCCCGGACAGCACGGTCGTCGTGATCTCGGTGGCTGCGGACAGGGCCCGCGCGGCGACGTTCGGTTCCATCAGGCTTCCGACGGTACGGCTCCTCACGTCGCGAGGGCCCGTGGACGTGTCGCGGCTCGCGTGCGCACCCGCCCTTGGTCGACCTCGAGCACCAGGTCGGCGCCGTCGACCTCGGCCGGGCGGTGGGTGACGTGCACGACCGTCCTGCCCTCGAGCGCGCCGCGCAGGCCGGTCAGGACGCGGTCGGCGGTGGGTGCGTCGAGGTGCGCGGTGGGCTCGTCGAGCAGCACGAGGTCGGCCTCCGGCGCAGCGAGCAGGGCCCTGGCCAGCGCCACCCGTTGCGCCTGTCCTCCGGACAGACCGGCGCCCGCGGAGTCGAGCATCGTGTGCGGGTCGAGGTCCACGTGCGCGGTGCGGAGGGCGTCGGCGAGTTCGGCGTCGGTGGCGTGCGGATCGGCCAGGCGCAGGTTCTCGGCCACGGTCGTCGAGACCAGCTGCGGGTCCTGCGGAGCCCACGCGACGCGCGCGGGCACGTCCGCCTCGCCGCACACCGGCCGCAGGAATCCCAGCAGCGCGGCGAGCAGCGTGGACTTGCCCGCACCCGACGGTCCGACGACGGCGACGTACGAACCGCGCGGGATGTCGAGGTCGACCTCCCGCAGCACCGGTCCGGAACTGGAGGGCCAGGCGATGTCCGCGTCGCGCACGGACACGTGGCCCGGGTGGTGCACAGGCCGCCGCGCCGCGGATTCCGCGTGCGCCACGCGAGCGGTGTCGGTGGCCGCTCCCGTGGCGTGCTCGGCGGCGGCAAGGCAGGCGCGGGCGTCGCGGAGGGTGTCCCAGTGCTGGGCGACGGGCGGGAGCAGCGCGAGCACCTCGGCCAGTGCCAGTGGCACCAGGGCGGCGACGGGCGCGGCGACGGGAGCCAGCGTCCCCGCCTCGACGGCACGTGCGCCCAGCCAGGCGCCCGCGACGGCGGCTGCGCCGGTGGCGGCGACGATCACGGCGTCGGCGGCGCCGTCTCCCCAGGCCTGTCTGCGTGCGGCGGCGGCGAGCCGCGTGTCGAGGCGCGCGAGTTCGCTGCGCCTGCGGCGGTGGGCGCCGACCGCCACCAGTTCGGCCGCGGTGTCGAACAGCGCCAGTACCCGTTCGTCGAGCCTGCGTCTGCCGTCGGCGAGCGCGGTCGTGGCGCGGCGTTCCACGACGAGTGCGGCCCACGGGGCGGCGACCGCGGCGACCCCGACCGCCACGGCGAGCGCCAGTCCCGCCTCGGGCAGCACGAGGGTCACGGCCGTGCAGGCGGCGACCAGGACGACTCCCACGACGAGGGGCGGCGTGAGCACCCGGGGCAGCAGATCGCGGACGGTGTCGATGTCGCCGACGAGGCGACGGTGCTCGGCGCCGTGCCGCAGGGCCGCGGCCGGCCCCCTGGCGACGAGCCCGCGCCACAGCCGCACGCGCAGGCTCGCGGCGATGCGGAACGCGGCGTCGTGGGTGACGAGGCGTTCGGCGTAGTTCAGCGCGGCTCTGGCCAGGCCGAAGGTGCGCACGCCGACGACGGCAACGGTGAGCATGAGGATCGGCGGTTGTTGCGAGGCGCGGGCGATGAGCCAGCCGGACGTGGCCGTCAGCGCGACCCCGGCGACGAGCGATCCCGCGCCGAGCGCGACGCCACCGAGGAAGCGCCGGTCGACGAGCCGGCGCAGCGCGAGGAGACGGGTCGAGC
The DNA here is from genome assembly GCA_036010205.1 of Promicromonospora sp. GTDB lineage: Bacteria > Actinomycetota > Actinomycetes > Actinomycetales > Cellulomonadaceae > Promicromonospora. The sequence continues at coordinate 7,852 of DATGOB010000115.1, forward strand.
CGGTGGTCGGCTCGTCCTCGGGGTCGCGCTCGGGAGCGGGGGTCGCAGCCGGATCGGCGTCTCCGGTTCGGGGTGCGTCTCCGGTTCGGGGTGCGGCTGTGGTTCGGGGTGCGGCTGTGGTTCCGAGTGCTGCGCGGTCGTGGGCGGCCACGATGACGGTGCACCCTGCGCGTGCCGCCTCGTCGATCAGCTCGTGGACACGGCGGGCGTTGGCGGCGTCGAGGTGCGCGGTGGGTTCGTCGAGCAGCAGCAGCCACGCGCCCGCGCGCACGCGCGCAAGGGCCCTGGCGACGGCGAGGCGCTGGCGCTGGCCGACCGACAGCGTGGTGACGGGCCGGTCGGCGAGTCGGTCGAGCCGCAGGCGGTGCAGCAGGTCGTGGGTGCCGGCCGAGTCGAGCGTGGGGGCGGCCAGTGCGATCTCGTCGGCCGCGGTACCTCCGGTGAATGCCGGTGACTGCGGGACCCAGCCGATGCACTCGCGCCACGCGTCGGCGTCGAGGTCGGTGAGGGGGATGCCGGCGATGGCGACGTCGCCCGCGTCGGGGCGCACGAAGCCGAGGAGGACGGCGAGGATGGTGCTCTTGCCCGCGCCGCTGGGCGAACGCAGCCAGACGGTCTCGCCCGGTCGCGCGGTGAACGTCTCGCCGTCGGGGGCGTCGCGGCCGCGGCGGTGGACGCGCAGGTCGCGGACGCGGACGTCGCCGCGGCGCGGGGGCAGCGATCCGTCGGACGGTGCGGGTTCGTCCAGGACGTCGGTGACCCTGCGGACGGCTTCGACGCCGTCGGTGCTGGCGTGGAAGGCGGTGCCGACGGCGCGCAGCGGGGCGAAGCATTCGGGGGCGAGCAGGAGCACGCCGAGTCCGATGGCGAGGGGCAGCTCGCCGTGGACGAGCCGCACGCCGATGACGACGGCGACGAGTGCGACCGAGAGGGTGGCGGCGAGTTCGAGGGCCAGCGCCGAGCTGAACGCGACGCGCAGGGTGCTGAGGGTGGCGCGGCGGTGGCGGTCGGAGACGCGGCGGACGGTGTCGGCCTGCGCATCGGCACGGCGGAACGCGGCGAGTACGGGCAGGGCGCGCACGAGTTCGAGTACGTGGGCCGACAGCCGGGCGATGGAGTCGCTCGCCTCGGCGACGCGGTCGCGTGTGTAGGAGCCGATGAGCGCACCGAACAGTGGGAGCAGCGGCAGGGTGACGGCGATGAGCAGGGCCGACGGCCAGTCGGCAACGAACACGGCCGCGCCGGCGGCGAGGGGTACGACGGCGGCGGTGACGAGCGCGGGCAGGTAGCGGGTGAAGTAGGCGTCGAGCGCGTCGAGGCCGGTGGTGGTGAGTGCGGTGAGCCGGCCCGGGCCGCGGCGGGCGATCCATTCGGGGCCGAGGCGCAGCGTGTGGTCGAGGACGTGGGCGCGGAGCTCCTCCTTGGCGCCCGCGGCTGCGCGGGCGGCGACGACGCGGATCGCCCACGCCAGCACGGCGCGGCCGGCGACGGTGGCCAGGAGCAGGCCGATCCGGGACGTGAGGTCGCCGGTGTGTCCGGCTCCTCCCGCAGTGACGACGTCGGCGAGCACGGAGGCGAGCAGGAACGCCTGCGCGACCAGGCATGCGGCGTCGAGGAGCGCGAGGACACCGGATGCGGCCAACGCTCGGCGCGCCGCCGGGGACAGTGCCGGTAGCGCGCCGAGCGGGCCGTGTCCCACCCGCGACCGGACCGACGTGTCCGGTGTGGACGGTTCGGCGCCGGTGTCGGTAGCGGAAAGGGTGTCGCGGGTGGGACGGCTCATGAGGACACCTGCTGTGCGGTGTGCGGGGCGGGGATGTGGGAGGTCTTGATGCGTTTGCGGAACACCCAGTAGGTCCAGCCCTGGTAGACGAGCACGGCCGGGGTGCCGAACGCGGCCACCCAGGTCATGACGGTGAGGGTGTAGTCGCCGGACGAGGCGTTGTGGACGGTCAACGAGTTGGCGGCGTCCAGTGTGGAGGGAAGGACGTCCGGGAACAGGGCGCCGAACAGGGTGACGACGGTGCCGGTGATGGCGACGCCGAGTGCGGCGAAGGCCTGCCCCTCACGTCCGGCGCCGATGCGCCACCAGGCGACGAGCGCGGCGGCGACGGTCACGGCGAGCGAGACGTAGGTCCAGTCGGATCCGTGGCGGACCTGCACGAGGACCGCGAACGCGGCGACGGGCAGGATCGCGACGGGAAGGATGGCGGTGGCGAGCCGGCGTGCGCGGCGGCGGATGTCGCCGTCGGTCTTGAGCGCGATGAACACGGCCCCGTGCAGCAGGGAGAAGCCCGTGACGGCGAGCGCCCCGAGCAGCGTGTCCCAGCGGAAGGCCGCGAACGCCGAGCCGACCCGGTTGCCGTCGGCGTCGAGCGGGAGGCCGAGGACCGTGGAGGCGATGATGAAGCCGATGCCGATGGGCGGCACGGTCGAACCGATGACGATGACCTTGTCCCAGGCGCGGCGCCAGCGGTCGGAGTCGACCTTGCCGCGGTACTCGAACGCGACCCCGCGTCCGATGAGTGCGAGTAGCACGAACAGCAGCGGCAGGTAGGCGGCGGAGAACAACCCCGCGTACCAGGCGGGGAACGCGGCGAACGTCGCGCCGCCCGCGACGATGATCCAGACCTCGTTGCCGTCCCAGACGGGCCCGATGGTGTTGATCATGACGCGCCGCTCGGTGTCGTCCCGGCCGAGAACCGGCAGCAACATCCCCACCCCGAAGTCGAACCCCTCGAGGAACAGGTAACCCAGCCACAGGAACGCGATGACGACGAACCAGACGACCTCGAGTTCCACTCAGACCACGCTCCTCGAGGATGTTTCAGGTGAAACCTGTTTTCCCCAGCCAGTTGTGCACAACAGCAGGAGTTGTCCACAACTTGCTGCACAACCCTTGGGAAAACCCCTCGTGGCGATAGGCTGGAGTCGGGGTCGCCCCCCGGAGAGGGTGGGGGCGTATCCACCGGAAATCGCGATCACGGCATCTCCTCGGACGGCGGACGGCAGGTGTTCGGTCGGCATGGGGGTCGTGCGGGCGGCTAGTAGGCGAACGACAGCGGCTCGTCGTCCTCGGTGTCCTCGGTGTCCTCGGTGTCCTTGGAGTCCCGGCCGTCCTCGGAGCCACGGGGGCCACGGGAACCCTCCGAACTGCCACGCAGATCCGAGTCGCGCGAACCGCCGGCCGAACCCGAACCACCGCCGTCGCCCCCGGTTCCGAGGCGGGAGGCGACCTTCGCGGGCATCACGCTCTCGATGCCACCGCGCACGTACTTGGCCATCAGGAACACCTCGACCACGCCGAGCACCACGTACAGCAGGGTCAGCGAGACCAGGGACAGCCACACCTCCCCCTCGGACACCCTCGACACGGCCATCGCGGTGTACATCCACACCCCGTCGACGCCGCTGGGGTCCGGGTTCGGCACGACCACGAACGGCTGCCTGCCCATCTCCGTGAAGATCCAGCCCGCGCTGTTCGCGATGTACGGCAACGCGATGCTGCCCAGCGCCATCCACGGGAACCAGCGGCCGCCCGGAATCCGGCCGCCGCGCGTCAGCCACAGCGTCGCCACGCCGATCAACGTCGACAGCGCACCGAAGCCGATCATGATCCGGAAACCCCAGTAGGTCACCGGCAGGTTCGGCACGTAGTCCACCGGCTTGCCGGCCAGCTCGCCGAGCGCCGGGTCGTCCGGGTAGTGCGAGCCGTACTTGTCCTGGTACTCACCCACCAGGTCCTGCACGCCCTTGACCTCGGACGAGAAGTCGCCCTCCGCCAGGAACGACAGCAGAGCGGGCACGGTGAAGGTCTTCACGCTCTCGCAGTCGGCGTCGGCCACGTCGCCCACCGCGATGATCGAGAAACTCGCGGGCTGTTCGGTCTCGCACAGCGCCTCCGCGGCGGCCATCTTCATCGGCTGCTGCTGGAACATCAGCTTGCCCTGGAAATCACCGCTCACCACGAGCACGGCGAACGCCACGACACCCGTCCACGCCCCCAGCTTCACCGACGAACGCCACACCGCGCGGTGCTCGTCGTGCTCACCGCGCTTGCGCCACAACCGCCACGCCGCGATCCCCACCACGAACGCCGCGGCCACCGCGAAACAGCCAGCCACGGTGTGCGGGATCGCCGCCATCGCCGTGTTGTTCGTCAACACGGCCCAGATCGACGTCATCGTCGGCTTTCCGTCGACGAACTCGGCACCCACCGGGTGCTGCATCCACGAGTTGGCCGCCAGGATGA
>DATGOB010000116.1:0-20382 GCA_036010205.1 Promicromonospora sp.
GCTCGGATTTTCACCCCACTATCACAGGGTGAAAGTGGGTGCTCATCAAAAGCGGATATCCAATTCCCGTTGCAAGGTCCGTCTCGCGTGCTTAGCGTGTAGAACGCGAACACTGTTCCGCTCGCAGGTGATCATCCTGTGGTTCCCGTTTTCTGGAAGGAATAGCACCATGACCGTCGTCGACATCCTCTCGACCCTGCTCGACTCGCTCGGCATCACGCTGGCCCAGATCCGCGACCTGCTGGGCCTCTGAGCAGGTAGGACGTCGTACGTCGCCGTCAGCCGCGGCGTATTTCCATCCCCAGCTGAACGAAGGCCTCTCGCGGCGTCGCCGCGGGAGGCCTTCGTTCTTTTGCGTGTGCGCACATTTTCCTGCAGCGACGCAGAGTGCGGCGCACGGTTCGGGCAAACCGGCGGGGGATAGACATTTCGCCGCCATTGTTGACGCGGCATCAATGGCGCCGGATCAGCGCGAGAATCGAGTGAGCTCCGGCTTCTTCTCCATGTTGTGCAGCCCGTTCCACGCGAGGTTCACCAGGTGCGCGGCGACCTCCGTCTTGCCGGGGCTGCGCGCGTCGAGCCAGTACTGCCCGGTGAGCGCGATCATGCCGACGAGCATCTGCGCGTACAGCGGCGCGGCCTTCGTCGCGAGGCCGTTCGACCGGAACTGCGGCTCGAGGATGGCCTCGACCTGTGTGGCGACGTCGCCGATGAGGCTCGAGAACGTGCCGGTGGCCTGCGCGACGGGGGAGTCGCGCACGAGGATGCGGAAGCCGTCCTCGGAGGACTCGATGTAGTCGAGCAGCGCGAGCGCCGTGCGCTCCAGCAGCACCTTGGGGTGGCCGCCCGACCCGAGCGCCCCCGTCAGGGCGGTGGTCAGCGCCTGCACCTCGCGGTCGACGACGACGGCGTAGATGCCCTCCTTGCCCCCGAAGTGCTCGTACACGACGGGCTTCGACACCTCGGCCCGGACCGCGATCTCCTCGACGGACGCGCCCTCGAACCCCTTCTCGGCGAAGAGGCCCCTGCTGACGGTGAGCAGCTGCTCGCGGCGCTGGCTGGCCGTCATCCGCGGTCGGTGCGTACGTCTGCTGTCGGCGGCCATGGGGTTCATTGTGCCTGACGGCACAGTCGCGGGATCCGGCCGTGACCGCCGCCCGGCACGGGCATCGCCGCGGACCTGGCAGACTGTTCACGGACGTGCGACGGTGGCACACGCCCGCCTCGGGGCAGCGACGCGCGCGACCGGTCCGCCTTGGTGTAATCGGCAGCACAGAGGTTTTTGGTGCCTTTGGTCCAGGTTCGAGTCCTGGGGGCGGAGCAGTCCGGATCTGACGAACCCACCGATCGGAGCACCCGTGACCGAGACACCTCAGCCGGCAGCAGTCGTCGTCCTTGCCGCCGGCCAGGGCACCCGCATGAAGTCGGCGTTGCCGAAGGTCCTCCACCCGCTGGGCGGCAGGCCCATGGTGGGGCACGCGCTGGCAGCGGCCCGCGAGCTCGACCCGGTGCACGTCGCGGTGGTGGTCCGGCACGAGCGCGAGCTCGTCGCGGAGGCCGTGCGCACGCTCGACCCGGACGCGGTGCTCGTGGACCAGGACGAGATCCCCGGCACCGGCCGTGCCGTCCAGTGCGCACTGGAGGCGCTCGACACCAAGGCGCAGGCGGCGTCGGCCGCGGCGGGTCTCGCGGACGGCGAGCTGGTCGGCGACGGGCTCGAGGGCGCCGTCGTCGTCGTCGCGGGCGACGTCCCGCTGCTCGACGGCGCGACGCTGGGCGAGCTGCTCGCCGCCCACCACGCCGACGGCAACGCCGTCACCGTCCTCACGACCGAGGTCGACGACCCGACGGGGTACGGCCGCATCGTGCGGGAGAAGGGCACGGGCGACGTGCTGGAGATCGTGGAGCACAAGGACGCCTCCGCCGACCAGCTCGAGATCCGGGAGATCAACTCGTCGGTCTACGTGTTCGACGCCGGGACGCTGCGCCGCGGGCTCGGTGGCCTGGACAGCAAGAACGCCCAGGGCGAGGTCTACCTCACCGACGTCGTGGCGTTCGCCCGCGGCGAGGGTCTGCACGTGCGGGCGGTGCTCGCGGACGACCCGATGCTCGTCGAGGGCGTCAACGACCGCGTGGCCCTCTCGGTGCTGGCCCGCGAGATGAACCGCCGCATCGTCGAGGAGTGGCAGCGCGCCGGTGTCACGGTGCAGGACCCGGCCACGACCTGGATCGACGTCGACGTCGAGCTGGCACCCGACGTCACGCTGCTGCCCAACACGCAGCTCAAGGGCGCCACCGTCGTCGCGACGGGTGCGACCGTCGGACCCGACACCACCCTGACCGACGTCGAGGTCGGCGCCGGTGCGACCGTCGTCCGCACGCACGGCACGCTCGCCGTCGTCGGCGAGGGCGCGACGGTCGGACCGTTCGCCTACCTGCGGCCCGGCACCCGGCTGGGGCGCAAGGGCAAGATCGGCACGTTCGTCGAGACGAAGAACGCCGAGATCGGCGAGGGCAGCAAGGTCCCGCACCTCTCCTACGTCGGCGACGCGACCATCGGCGAGCACACCAACATCGGTGCCGCGTCGGTGACCGTGAACTACGACGGTGTGAACAAGCACCGCACCGTCATCGGCTCCCACGCCCGCACGGGCGCGGACAACATGTTCGTGGCCCCCGTGACCGTGGGCGACGGCGCGTACACCGCCGCGGGCTCCGTCATCCGGCGGGACGTGCCCGCCGGTGCGCTCGGGGTCACCGCGGGACAGCAGCGCAACATCGACGGCTGGGTCGCCCGCCGTCGCCCGGGCACGGCAGCGGCGGACGCCGCGGCGGCGGCCCGGGACGCCGCGCACGGCCTGGGTGACCAGGCCCAGCGGCAGCTCGCGCAGCAGAACGCAGCGGGGGCCTCGGCCCCGCGGGCGTCGGCCGCACCGGCCGAGGCCGACCAGGTCCCTGCCCGAGGGGCCGACACGGAAGGAAAGACCCACTGATGTCCATCGCACCCGGCCCGAACCGTCACCCGCTCGTCCTCGCCGCCGGGCGGGCGCACCCCGAGCTCGCGAAGAACGTCGCGAAGGAGCTGGGCATCGACCTCCTGGGCGTGTCCGCGTACGACTTCGCCAACAGCGAGACCTACGTGCGGTTCAGCGAGTCCGTGCGTGGCATGGACCTGTTCCTGCTCCAGTCGCACACGATGCCGGTGAACCAGTGGATCATGGAGCAGCTGCTCATGGTCGACGCCGCCAAGCGCGCCTCGGCGCACTCGGTGACCGTGGTGGCGCCGTTCTTCGGCTACGCGCGCCAGGACAAGAAGAGCCGGGGACGCGAGCCGATCTCGGCCCGCCTGATCGCCGACCTGTTCAAGACGGCGGGCGCCGACCGCCTCATGAGCGTCGACCTGCACACCGCGCAGATCCAGGGCTTCTTCGACGGGCCCGTCGACCACCTGTGGGCCATGCCGATCCTCGTGGACTACGTGCGCAGCCGCGTGGACACCGGCAACGTCACCGTCGTCTCGCCCGACGCCGGCCGCATCAGGGTCGCGGAGATCTGGGCCTCCAAGCTGGGCGGCGGCCCGCTGGCGTTCGTGCACAAGACGCGCGACGTCACGCGCCCCAACCAGTCGGTCGCCAACCGCGTGGTCGGCGACGTGGAGGGCAAGGACTGCGTGCTGGTCGACGACCTCATCGACACCGGCGGGACGATCGCGGAGGCGGTCAAGGTCATCATGGCGGCGGGCGCGAAGTCGGTCACCGTCGCGGCGACGCACGGCGTGCTCTCCGGCCCGGCGAAGGAGCGCCTCACCGAGTGCGGCGCGCGCGAGGTGGTCGTCACCGACACCCTGCCCATCCCGCAGGAGCGCCGGTTCGACAACCTCAAGGTGCTCTCCATCGCGCCGCTGCTCGCGTCGGCGATCAACGAGGTGCACTCCGACGGCTCCGTGACCTCGCTGTTCGACGGCAACTCCTGACCGGTGCACCCGGCCCGGGCACTTGACTCGGGTGTGGTCCACGGTGGACCGTGTCTTGACATCTACTGGGGAGGGTCAGTGACCGTCACCGTCGTGGTCCCGACGTTCAACGAGGGGCCGAACGTGCGTGCGCTCACCGAGCGGCTCTGCGCCGCGTTCGGTGCGCTGCCCGACGACGGTACCGGCCCGGACGTCGCCAGGGGACCCGAGGGCGGCCCGGCCCCCGTGGGCGCCCCGGACCTGGTCGAGATCCTCTTCGTCGACGACTCCACCGACGACACCCCCGACCTGATCCGCGAGGTCGCCGCGACGTCGCCCGTCCCGGTGCGCCTGCTGCACCGGGAGCGCCCCGCGGGTGGGTTGAGCGGCGCGGTCGTGGCCGGGCTGCGCACCGTGACCAGCGAGTGGGCCGTCGTCATGGACGGCGACCTGCAGCACCCGCCCGAGCTGGTGCCCGCGCTCGTCACGCGCGGCCGCGAGGCACGCCTCGACCTCGTGGTCGCCTCGCGCTACACCGGCGACGGCGACGCGGGCGGGCTCGACGGCTGGTGGCGCCACGGCGTCTCGATCGCGTCGGCGCTGCTGGCCCGCTCGATGTTCCCCGTCCGCCTGCGGAACGTCACCGACCCGCTCACGGGCTTCTTCGCGGCGCGGGTCGACCGGCTCGACCTCGACGCGCTGCACCCGCGCGGCTTCAAGATCCTGCTCGAGCTCCTGGCCCGCAACACGCTGGTGGTGGGCGAGGAGCCGTTCGTGTTCGGCGAGCGGTACGCGGGGCACTCCAAGGCGTCCTTCACGACCGGGCTGCGCTACCTGGAGCAGCTCGCGGCCCTGCGGTTCGGCCGCATGTCGCGGTTCGCGATCATCGGCGCCTTCGGCGCGGTGCTCAACGTCCTCATCCTGTGGGCGCTGACCGGCCTGGGGGTGCACTACGTCGTCGGCGCGGTCATCTCCGCCCTCGTGACGATCGTGACCAACTTCCTGCTGCAGGAGCGGCTCGTCTTCCGCGACCTGCGCAACGAGGGCCGTGGCGTGTGGTCGCGGTTCGCGCACTCGTTCGCGTTCAACGGCACCGAGGCGCTGGTCCGGCTGCCCGTGCTGTGGTGGCTCGTGGAGAACACGGGCATGTGGCCGGTGCTCGTGCAGGCGATCACGCTGGTCGTGGCGTTCCTGCTGCGGTTCGTGTTCCACGTGCAGGTGGTCTACCGGCCGCGCCGCACCCAGCCGACGATCGGGGTCACACCGCCTGTCGGTGCGGACCGCGCCGACGAGCGGGTACAGTAGTCCGGTTGCCTCGGCGAGGGACGCCTGACGGCCGCGACGGGACCTGATCCCGCAAGCAGACGGCTGGCGTCCGTGATCGACTGGGCGGCCGTCGGCGGCCACCGGGTGGAGCCCCTCCAGCGCTCCCGCCCCGCGAGCCCGCCTCCGTGCCTGCTCCGTGCCCGTCACGTGTCCCGCGCCGACGCAGCCGCCATCTTCGATCAGCAGACACGACCTTTCAGGAGAGAGTTCCCATGGCCGAGATCAAGCTCGCCGCCGAGCCCCGCACCGAGTTCGGCAAGGGCGCGGCCCGCCGCATCCGTCGCGACAACAAGATCCCCGCTGTCCTCTACGGGCACGGCACCGACCCCGTGCACGTGACGCTGCCGGGCCACGAGTCGATGCTCGCGCTGCGCCAGACCAACGCCCTGCTGTCCATCCAGCTCGACGGCAAGGCGCAGCTCGCCGTCGCCAAGGACGTCCAGCGCGACCCGGTCCGCAACATCATCGAGCACATCGACCTGCAGGTCGTCCGCGCCGGCGAGAAGATCACGGTCGACATCACCGTGAACATCGTGGGCGAGTCGGCCCCCGGCACGATCCACCTGGTCGAGGAGCAGACGCTGTCGGTCGAGGCCGAGGCCACGCACCTGCCCGAGTCCGTCGACGTCTCGATCGAGGGCCTCGAGAGCGGCGCCCAGGTCCGTGCGGGCGACGTCACGCTGCCGTCGGGCGTGTCCCTGCTGACCGACCCGGAGTACGTCGTCGTGCTGATCACCGAGCCGCGCGGCGAGGCGAGCGCGGACGAGGACTCGGCCGAGTCCGCCGAGTCGGCCGCCGAGGCCGAGGCCTGAGCCTTCCCGTCGCAGGCCGGGCTCCCGGCCGTGGCGCACCGGGCCGAGGTGGAACCCGCGGGCCCGCGCACGAGATGATCGTGCGCGGCGCGGGTCCACCTCGGCCCGTCGTGTCTTCTCCTGCTGTGCTGCTGTCGTCGCGTGCGTGAAAGGAACATCCAGATGAGCGACCGGCCCTGGCTCGTCGTCGGCCTCGGCAACCCCGGTCCCCGCTACGCGGGCAACCGGCACAACGTGGGTCAGATGGTGCTGGACGTCCTCGCGGAACGGACCGGGGCCCGGTTCTCCCGGCACGCGCGGGCGCAGGCCGTCGTCGCCGAGACGCGGCTGGGCGTGCTGCCCGGCGGTGCGCCGGGTCCGCGCGTGGTCCTCGCGAAGCCGACCACCTTCATGAACACGTCGGGGGGTCCGGTCAGCGCGCTCGCGAAGTACTACGACGTGCCGGCGGAGCACGTGGTCATGGTGCACGACGAGGTCGACATCCCCTTCGACACCATCAAGCTCAAGCTGGGCGGCGGCGAGGGCGGGCACAACGGCCTGCGCGACACGACGAAGGCGCTGGGTACCAAGGACTACCACCGGGTGCGGGTCGGCGTGGGTCGCCCGCCGGGCCGGATGGACACCGCCGACTACGTGCTGCGCGACTTCACGGGCACCGAGCGCAAGGACCTGCCGATCCTCGTGGACGACGCCGCCGACGCCGTCGAGCTGCTCATCGCCGAGGGGCTGCTGGCCGCGCAGGGCAAGTACCACACGGCGAAGGCCTGACGCCGGGCCGGCGGCCCGGCGTCAGTGCGCCTCGGCCGCCGCCCACGTCCGCAGGTAGGTCTCCGGACCGCGCGACAGGTCGTCGATCAGCTCCTGCCCGCCCACGATCCGCAGGTCCTCGACGTAGTCAGGCACCAGCCCGTAGTGCGGCACGCCGTCGACGTTGACGTCCCAGGTGCGCTCGCCGGTGGTCTGCCGGTCGAGCAGCGAGCCGCCGTCGAACGAGCGGAACGGGTAGGTGACAGGGGTGGCCGCCGCGTCCGGGCGGGGCGACGGCGTGCCGCCGAACCCGTTCATGTCGAAGCCGAACCCGATGCCCGCGCCGTACCGGTCGCGCACGGGTGCCGTGCGTTCGTACTCCTCGACGAGCTCGTGCGTCGCGTGCCCGTAGATGGTCGCGAACCCGCCGAGCGCGTAGAGCCGGTCGAGGTAGGACTCGTCCATCCAGGAGTGCGTCGACAGCACGCCCGCGTAGCCCTCCTCCTCGAGGACGTCGAGCGTCCGGTCGGCGGCCTTCGCGCTCATGTGGTCGATCTCCACCATCATGTTCCGCTCGATCATGCCGCGGAGGGCGTGCTCGCCGAGGCTGGTCAGCCCGCGCGTGTTGCACAGCGTGCCCGGCGGGTAGAGCGGAAGCACGGGCGGCAGGTCGTCCTCGAGCGCGGGCGGCAGCTCGCCGTTGCCGGGGTTGTTGTCGTGGGGCTGGTCGGCGGGGCAGCTCCGCGCGTCCCACCAGGTCCCGGTCGAGAGGAACTGGCCCGCGTTGATCACCGTGCCTAGCGAGCCCTCGTCGAACCGCACGCCGCACAGGGCGTTGTCGAACTTGTGGCACAGGTACATCGAGCGCACGCCGAGGTCGTAGAGCTCGTCGAGGCCCGCGTCGATGTCGGCGCGCGTGCAGTGCGGGATGCGCAGCGTCTGCTTGCAGCCGAACGGCTCGGACGTCTCCACGCCCAGCACGACGGCGAGCCTGCCCTCCTCGATCACCTGGCGCGCCTGCTCGCTGCTCGTGACGACCCGGAACCAGCCACGGCCGGGCCCGCCGTACTGCTCGTCGACGAACGCCTGCAGGTCGTAGGTGTCCTGCGCCTGGAGACGGATCGCCGTCATCTCGTCGCAGCTCTGGTAGGTGCCCGGGTTGATCGAGCAGAGCAGGCCGTTGGTGACCAGGTTGTTGACGAGCACCCGCTGCCCGCCGCGCCACGCCCGCTCGACCCAGCGGTAGTACATCTGCTGGTGCGTGAGCGAGTCGTGGGCCGGCCAGTCGGCGAACGTGGGCCAGCCGGTGGTGTCGTGCGTGCCGATCGGCGATCCGTCGCGCGTCAGGTTCTCCAGCAGGGCGCCGAGGCCGTGCGGCTCGTGCGAGCGGCAGTCGCGCAGCGCCGCCTCGATGCCGTCCCGCGAGAAGACCTTGCCGCAGACGGCGGCCCCGCCCATGCCGTCCTGCATGAACAGGTGGGTGTGCGCGTCGATGAGGCCGTACACCGTGCCGTCCGGCCGGGTGCCGGTGAACGGCGTGCCGGTCACGCCGACCTCGGACTCCGGGGTGGGGAGGGTGGTGCCGGCGCTCGTCGCCGCTGCCGGCGAGACGAGCAGGGTCGCGCTGAGGCAGGTCGCCGTCACCGCGGTGAGGAGCAGGGTCATCCGTCTGATGCGTCGCACGAGACCTCCCGCAAGGCGCTCGCCACGGCCCCGTCGCCGTTGCTGAGGCTCCGACAGTAACAGGAGAAATCACCCATGGGGTAGATGTCGCCCGAGGCCGCATCGCTCGTCGGTCAGCGGCCCGCGAGGCGGCGGGGCGGGGCGAAGAGCCAGCGGGCGCCGACACGCGGGGCCAGCTCGCCCAGCAGCACGCCGACGCCGATCGCCGCGACAGCCCAGGCGACCGGGAGCCACTGGGACTGCGGCGCGGGAACCCAGATGCCGTTGCGCCACATCACCGTCAGCAGCGCGAGCACCACGGAGGTGTGCACCACGAACACGGGCAGCGTCCGTGCGCCGAGCCGGCGCAGGCCGAGCGCGCCGGGCACCCGGGACAGCAGCACGCTCACCGCGACGCCCGCGGGCACGCCGGCGACGTTGGCCAGGAGATAGCACCCGTACACGTCGGACAGCCCGGCCTCGCGTACCCCCACCTGGAGACCCAGCCAGACGGCGACGGCGAGCAGCGCCCAGAACCAGGTCGTGCGGGCGGCGAAGCGCTCGAGCAGACCCCGCAGGTGCAGCCCGCCGAAGAAGAACAGCGCGAACTGTGCCGTGCCGCGCCACGCGAGGCTCTCGGGCTCCCAGCCGGCCAGCGCCCACGCGCCGACGCCCGCGGCGAGCGCGAGCTGCGCGGGGGCGGGCACGCGGCGCAGCGCGCGGGCCAGGACGAAGAACGCCGCGAGCGTCCAGATGAACCACAGCTCCGAGCGCGGCACGAGCAGCGACCACGCGAGGTCGTGGCCCACGGTGCCCCAGCCGGCGTCGGCCACCTGGTAGTAGCCGGTCAGCAGCCGCACGACGAGGGAGACCGGTTCCCACAGCACGAAGACCCAGGCGAAGAAGAGCAGCTTGCCGCGCGCCAGCCGGCCCCACGGCGCCGCGACCCACTTGGCGGCGAACATGCCCGACACCGCGAAGAACAGGGGCATGCGCAGGCTGCGCAGGGTCTCGTTGACCTCGCGGAGCACCCCTACCTCGTACCCCGTCATCCACGTCCAGTTGGTCGCGTGGTAGAGCACGACCAGGGTGATGGCGAGGCCGCGTGCGACGTCGGGCCAGGCGAGGCGGGCAGGGGCGGGCTGCCCGACGGCGGCGTCGCGCCCCGGGCCGGCCGCACCGGCGTGGCGCGGGGTTCCGGAGGGGGTGAACATCGCGGGTCATCGTACGGGGCGGGTGCGACACCCCGCTCCGGACAGGCGGGGCGTGCCGTCCGCCGGGCGTGGCGGACGGCACGCCGCCCGTGTCGGTGGTCCGGAGTAGCCTGGGAAGCAGCCCGTCACCCGTGACCCGACCCCGGGTCATGCCCGTGATGGGCCCGTCGTCGTGCGCCACCGAAGGACAACTTCCCATGAACCTCACCGGCCTCCTGCCCACTCTCCTGCGTGACCCCGGCGCCCGCGCCGCGGTCGAGCGCGTGCGTGCGCGTGGCTTCGCGGACGTGGTCGGTCCCGTGGGCGCCCGCCCGCCGCTGCTCGTCGCCGCGGCCGAGCAGCGCCCGCTCGTCGTGGTGACGGCGACCGGCCGCGAGGCCGACGAGCTCGCGGCGAGCCTGCGCGGCTACCTGCCGGAGGACCAGGCGGACGACGTCGCGGTGCTGCCCTCCTGGGAGACGCTGCCGCACGAGCGGCTGAGCCCGCGTGCCGACACGGTGGCCCGGCGGCTCGCGGTGTTCCGGCGGCTCGCCCACCCGACGCAGGAGCGCGGGCAGGCCGGCCCGGTCCGCATCCTCGTGATGCCGGTCCGTGCCCTGCTGCAGCCGGTGGTCGACGGGCTGGGCGAGCTCGAGCCGGTCGCGCTGTCCGCAGGGACGTCGGTCGACCTGAACGAGGTCGCCGAGCGGCTCACCGCCGCGGCGTACACGCGGGTCGACATGGTCGAGCGGCGCGGCGAGTTCGCGGTGCGCGGCGGCATCCTCGACGTCTTCCCGCCGACGGAGGACCACCCGCTGCGGTGCGAGTTCTGGGGCGACGAGGTCACGGAGATCCGCTGGTTCTCGGTGGCCGACCAGCGCAGTCTCGAGATCGCCGAGCGCGGCGTCTGGGCCCCGCCGTGCCGCGAGATCCTGCTCGACGACGCCGTTCGGCAGCGCGCGGCCAACCTCGTCGAGTCCCTGCCCGGCGCCGTCGAGATGCTCGACAAGCTCGCGGCGGGTGTCGCCGTCGAGGGCATGGAGTCGCTCGCCCCCGTGCTGGTGGAGCGCATGGTGCCGGTGCTGGAGCTCGTGCCGGACGACGCGCTGCTCGTCATCGACGAGCCCGAGCGCGTGCGCCGTCGCGCGCACGACCTCGTGGCGACCACCGAGGAGTTCCTCGCCGCGGCCTGGACCGGTGCCGTGGCGGGCGGCGCCGCGCCGATCGACCTGTCGGCCGCGTCGTTCGAGACCTTCGCCGAGGTGCGCGAGATCGCGGCGCGGCGTGCGCTGGGCTGGTGGACCCTGTCGTCGTTCACGCAGGACACGGAGCTGGCCGAGGCGGCGGACGACGTCGCAGGGCTGCCGTCCGCCGCGGACACGTTCGTCGTCTCCGCGCGCGACGTCGAGTCCTACCGCGGCGACCTGGCCCGGGCGCTCGACGACGTGCACGGGCTGCAGGTCGCCGGCTGGCGCCTCGTGCTCACGACCGAGGGTCCCGGCCCCGCCAAGCGGATGACCGAGCAGCTCTCCGCCGCAGGCACCGCGGCGCGGCTCACCACCGCGCTCGAGGACGAGCCGGAGCCCGGCATCGTGCACGTGCTGGCGGGCGGCGTCGGCAAGGGGTTCGTCGCGCCGGACCTGCAGCTCGCGATCTTCTCCGAGCAGGACCTCACCGGCCGGGCGGGCTCGGGCACGCGCGACATGCGCAGGATGCCGAGCCGGCGGCGCAACGTCGTCGACCCGCTGCAGCTCAAGGCCGGCGACTTCGTGGTGCACGAGCAGCACGGCGTCGGCCGGTTCGTCGAGATGGCGCAGCGGACCATGGGCACGGGCGGCAACCGCGCCACGCGCGAGTACCTCGTCATCGAGTACGCGAGCAGCAAGCGGGGCCAGCCGGGCGACCGGCTGTTCGTCCCCACCGACCAGCTCGACCAGGTCACCAAGTACACGGGCGGGGAGTCGCCGTCGCTGTCCAAGATGGGCGGCGCCGACTGGAAGAACACCAAGGCGAAGGCCCGCAAGCACGTCCGCGAGATCGCGAGCGAGCTCATCCGGCTCTACAGCGCGCGCATGGCGACGCAGGGCCACGCCTACGGCCCCGACACCCCGTGGCAGCGCGAGCTGGAGGACGCCTTCGCCTACGTCGAGACGCCCGACCAGCTCGCGACCATCGACGAGGTCAAGGCCGACATGGAGAAGCCGGTGCCGATGGACCGGCTGGTGTGCGGCGACGTCGGCTACGGCAAGACCGAGATCGCCATCCGCGCGGCCTTCAAGGCGGTGCAGGACGGCAAGCAGGTCGCCGTCCTCGTGCCGACGACGCTGCTCGTGCAGCAGCACTACGAGACGTTCTCCGAGCGGTACACCGGGTTCCCCGTGACCGTGCGGGCGCTGAGCCGGTTCCAGACCGCCAAGGAGTCCGAGGAGACCCTCAAGGGGCTGAAGGACGGCAGCGTCGACATCGTGATCGGCACCCACCGCCTCATCACCGGCTCGGTCGCGTTCAAGGACCTCGGGCTCGTGGTCATCGACGAGGAGCAGCGGTTCGGCGTCGAGCACAAGGAGACGCTCAAGCAGCTCCGCACCAACGTCGACGTGCTGGCCATGTCCGCGACGCCGATCCCGCGCACCCTCGAGATGGCGGTCACCGGCATCCGCGAGATGTCCACGCTCGCCACGCCCCCGGAGGAGCGGCACCCGGTGCTCACCTACGTGGGTGCGTACGAGGAGAAGCAGATCGCCGCGGCCGTCCGCCGCGAGCTGCTGCGCGAGGGTCAGGTCTTCTACGTGCACAACAAGGTCGAGACCATCCAGCGCACCGCCTCGCGGCTCGCGGAGCTCGTGCCGGAGGCCCGGATCGGCGTCGCGCACGGCAAGATGAGCGAGCACCAGCTCGACCAGGTCATCCGCGCCTTCTGGGAGAAGGAGCTCGACGTGCTGGTCTGCACCACCATCATCGAGACCGGCCTGGACATCTCGAACGCCAACACGCTCATCCTCGAGCGCTCCGACATGCTCGGCCTGTCCCAGCTGCACCAGCTCCGCGGGCGCGTCGGCCGCGGTCGGGAGCGCGCGTACGCGTACTTCCTGTACCCGCCGGAGAAGCCGCTCACCGAGACGGCGCACGACCGGCTCGCCACCATGGCGGCCCACACCGACCTCGGTGCCGGCATGCAGATCGCGATGAAGGACCTCGAGATCCGCGGTGCGGGCAACCTGCTCGGCGGCGAGCAGTCCGGCCACATCGCCGGCGTCGGGTTCGACCTGTACGTGCGCATGGTCGGCGAGGCCGTCTCCGCCTTCCGGGGCGACCGCGAGGAGGAGGCCCCCGAGGTCACCATCGAGCTGCCCGTCGACGCCCACCTGCCCGAGTCGTACATCGCGACCGAGCGCCTGCGGCTCGAGGCGTACACGAAGATCGCGAGCGCGCAGGACGCCACGGCGCTCGAGGAGGTGCGGGCCGAGCTCGTCGACCGTTACGGCCCGCTGCCCGACGTCGCGAACGCGCTCTTCGACGTCGCCGACTTCCGCAACCACGTGCGCAGGGCAGGGCTCACGGACGTCACGGCCCAGGGCAAGCACATCCGGTTCGCGCCGGTCAACCTGCCCGAGTCGGCACAGCTGCGGCTCAAGCGGCTGTACCCGGGCACCATCCTCAAGCCGGCGATCCGGGCCTTCCTCGTGCCGTTCCCGACGACGGCGCGGATCGGCGGCAGGCCCCTGCGCGGCACCGAGGTGCTCGAGTGGGCACGGGCCCTCATCGACGCGGTGATTCTGGCCGACGTGGGGGCTGCCGCTAAGGTCGGCACGAGCGCCTGACCCGGGCGTCCCGCTGGTGGGCATAGGTGAAACTCGAATTCACGGCTACCTGCCAGGACCGTATAGGCTCCACCCCGCGTCACCCGCCCCGTCACTCTTCCTGTGGAGGATCCCGCATGGCACTCGGACATCACGTGCGCGGGGGCCGCGCACGTGCGGTCATCGGCTCGATCGCAGCGTTCACCGCGCTCGGCGCCGTGCTGGCCGGCTGCTCGACCGACTCGACGCAGGCGGCGGAGGGCCCCGACCAGTCGGTGGAGGTCGACGAGAACCTGCACGCGATGCTGCCGGGCGAGCTGCGCGGCAAGACGGCGCGCATCACGGTGGGCACGGAGTCCGGCTACCCGCCCTTCGAGTACACGAACGAGGCGGGTCGCATCGTCGGCTTCGAGATCGACCTGTTCGACGCGGCGTCCGACCGGCTGGGGCTGAAGTACACGTTCCACGACATGCCGTGGGACTCGCTGATCGACGAGCTCTACGCGAGCAACGTCGACGTCGTCGCGGCGGCGATGTCGGACACGGAGGTGCGTCAGAAGGAGTCCGACTTCGTCGACTACTACAACGACAGCGACGCGATCATGGTCGCAGCGGGCAACCCCCTGGGCATCAAGACGCTGGCCGACCTCTGCGGCCGCAAGGTCGCCGTGCTCGGAGGCACGGACCCGGAGGACTACACGTCGCAGCAGACGGCGCTCATGGCGTTGAACCAGGGCGACTGCCGGGCCGAGCCGATCACGATCATGCCGTTCGACACCGACGCCGACGCGTTGGCCGAGGTCGAGGCCGGGAGGGCCGACGCGGAGCTGACGCAGTGGTCGACGGGCGCCTACAACGCCAAGCAGATCGGCTCCGGCGACGTCTTCGAGGTCGCCAACACCGAGATCATCAACCCGACCCCGCTGGGCTTCCGGTTCCTCAAGGGTGACGTCGAGCTGGTCCGCGCCTACCAGGCCTCGCTGCAGAGCCTCATCGACGACGGCACCTACGCCGAGATCCTCGCGCGGCACGACCTGTCGGTCGGCGCGCTGGAGAAGGCCACGATCAACGGTCAGTGACCGACTGACCTCTGCCCGGACGGGCCGTCCCGCACACCGCGGGGCGGCCCGTCCGTCGTTCCGGGGCGGCCCCGGGCCGTCGTTCCGGGCGGATCGTGCCGGGCCCGCGCGGCGTCCGCCGTCGTCGAACCGCCACCCACTTCTCAGGCCGACTTTTCTCGGCTTTGCTGGCCCGCAAAGCCGAGAAACGTCGGCCTGAAAGACGATCTCCGGCCGACGACGGCGGCTCCGACGCCACCGCCGGAACGATTCGATAACGGTCAGCGTAGTGACCGTTAGGGCCCTCGTCGGTTAGCCTGGTGACCGAAAGGAGCTCCCCGACATGGCCAGACCATCCCTCCGGACCCAGCGCGACCTCACCTCGCTCGGTGACCACGTCCGCGCCTGGCGCAAGATCCACGGTCTCACCGCCCAGCTCGTGGCCGACCGGGCCGGCATCACGCGCACCACGCTGCGCGCGATCGAGACGGGGCAGGGCACCGTGAGCCTCGAGAACACGCTCGCCGTGCTGCGGGTGCTCGGCGTGGCCGACGCCGTGGTGGGCGCGAGCGACCCCCTGACGACCGAGATGGGCCGGTTCCACGCGGAACGGACCCTGCCGCAACGGGTCCGGGTCAGCCCCGGGCGCTGAGGAGGAGGTGAACGCGGGTGGCGATCCGTGTCGAGGTCGAGCTGCCCGGCGGTGGCCAGGTCCACGCCGGTGACCTCGACATGCACCTCAACCGCGGCGGCGCCCTCGTGGGCTGCACGTTCCGCTACGACACCGCGTACCTGCGCCGTCCAGGCGCCTACGCGCTGTGCCCCGAGCTGCCGCTCACCCCGGGCAGCATCCCGTCGGGCAGCGACCGTCCCCTGTTCGGCGTCTTCGCCGACTGCCAGCCCGACCAGTGGGGCCGCACCCTCCTGTTCAACGCCGAGCGCCGTGCCGCGCGCGCCGAGGGCCGCCGCTTCCTCACGCTCACCGAGCTCGACTTCCTGCTCGGCGTGCAGGACGAGACACGGCTGGGCGCCCTGCGCTTCTCGCTCGACGACGGCCGCACCTTCCTGGGCCCTGCGCGCTCCGAGGTGCCCGACCTCGTCGACCTGCCGTCGCTCACCGAGGCGGCCGACGCCGTCGCGCAGCACCGCGAGACCGATCGCGACGTGCGCCTGCTGGTCGCCGCGGGGACGTCGATGGGCGGCGCCCGCCCGAAGGCCACCGTCAAGGACGAGACCGGCGACCTGTGGATGGCGAAGCTGCCCGAGAGCAACGACCGGTGGGACGTGCAGGCGTGGGAGTACCTCACGCTGCGCCTCGCGTCCGACGCGGGCATCGAGGTGCCGGTCGCGCGCCTGCACCGGATCGGCCCGGGCCGGTCGATCCTGCTGACGCGGCGGTTCGACCGGCGGCCGGTCTCGCGCGACGAGCCGGGCGGTCCGGCGGGCGGACGCCGCATCGGCTTCATCTCTGCGGACAGCCTCACGCAGAAGGCGTTCTTCGAGGTCATCGACTACCGGACGCTCGCGGAGACCCTGGCCGACCACTCGGGCCGTCCGGCAACCGACGGGCACGACCTGTTCCGTCGCGTCGCGTTCACGTTGCTCGTGCGCAACGTCGACGACCACATGAAGAACCACGGCTTCCTGCGCCGGGCGGACGGGTGGTCGCTGTCGCCGCTGTTCGACGTCAACCCGAACCCGTTCGCCGTGGCGGAGTCGACGCCGCTCGTGCCCGGCGGCAGCCGCATCGACCGCGACGTCCGCGAGCTGCTGACGACCGCCGACTCGTACGGTCTGCGGCCCGACGACGCCCGCGGGGTGCTCGCCGAGGTCGCCGCGGCGACGTCGGGCTGGACGCGCGTCGCGCGCGAGATGGCGCTGCCGAGCGAGGAGATCGCGCTCATGGCGGAGGCCTTCGAGAACCCGAACCGCGACGAGGCGGCGGCCTGAGCGGCGTTACGCTCGCCGCATGACTCGCACAACGAGCGGCAACACCCGGCCCATCGAGGCCTCCATCCGCACCGACTTCCGCGGGGCGATGGACTACGGCTCCTACCTGGGGCTCGACGAGATCCTGTCGGCCCAGCACCCGGTGAGCGACCCGGCGCACCACGACGAGCTGCTCTTCATCATCCAGCACCAGACCACGGAGCTGTGGCTCAAGCTCGTGGTCCACGAGCTGCGAGCGGTGCGGCAGTACCTCGACGGCGACGACCTGTCCCGCGCTCTCAAGGGCCTCGCCCGGGTCAAGCACATCCAGCGCACGATCACGGAGCAGTGGTCGGTGCTGGCCACGCTCACGCCGAGCGAGTACGCCGAGTTCCGCGACACCCTGGGCCAGGCGTCGGGGTTCCAGTCGCACCAGTACCGCGCTGTCGAGTTCCTGCTGGGCAACAAGAACGCGGCCATGCTGCAGGTCTTCCGCGACAAGCCCGAGGTGCACGACCAGCTCGAGCGACTCCTGTCCGAGCCGACGGTGTACGACGAGTTCCTGCGCCTGCTCGCCCGCCGCGGCCACGCCGTGCCCCAGGAGGTGCTGGACCGCGACGTGACGCAGGCGTGGACCGAGCGCCCCGAGCTGGTCGCCGTGTTCAAGACGATCTACGAGCACCCGCACGACCACTGGGAGCTGTACGCAGCGTGCGAGGACCTGGTGGACATCGAGGACGCCTTCCAGCTCTGGCGGTTCCGCCACCTGCGCACCGTGCAGCGCACCATCGGCTTCAAGACGGGCACGGGCGGGTCGAGCGGCGTCGGCTTCCTCAAGAAGGCCCTCGACCTCACGTTCTTCCCCGAGCTCATCTCCGTACGCACAGAGATCGACGGCCCGCTCGGTGGATGATCCGGTGGCGGTGACGCTCCCCGGCGTCGTCGACCGGCACGTGCACCTGGGCCTCGTGGACGCCGCGCGTCTCGCGGACGGTCCCGTCGTCGAGGTGCACGACCTCGGCTGGGACCCCCGCGCGGTGCGGGCCCTGGCGGACGCGCCGCCGACGGGCGTGCGCGTGCGGTACGCGGGGCCGTTCCACACCGCGCCCGGCGGCTACCCGAGCGGCCGCGCGTGGGCGCCGGACGCGGCCGTGCGGCCCGTGGCCGCGCCCGAGGAGGCCGCGGCCGCGGTGGACGACGTCGTGGCGGCGGGCGGGTTCGCCGTCAAGATCACGCTGCACGCGGACATGCCCCTGCTGCCCGACGCCGTACTGCGCGCCCTCGTCGATGCCGCGCACGCAGCGCGACTGCCCGCGCTGGTGCACGCCGAGGGCACCGGGCAGGCCGAGCGAGCGGTGGACGCCGGGGCCGACACCCTCGTCCACGTGCCGTGGACCGAGGTGCTGTCCGACGGCCTGATCGAGCGCGCCGCCGCGCGGACGACGTGGATCTCGACCCTCGCGATCCACGAGGGCGCCGCGGTGGGCGTCGCGCTCGACAACGCGCGCCGGTTCGTCGCCGCGGGCGGCACGCTGGAGTACGGCACGGACCTGGGTAACGGGCCGACGCCTCCGGGTGTGAACGAGCGCGAGGTCGAGCTGCTCGGCGAGGCGGGGCTCTCGGGTGCTGCGCTGCGCCACGCTGTCCTGGGCCCGCCGTCGGCCCCTCGCCTGACGTCCCCGCTCCCGCTCCCCGACACGGCACCGGACCTGACCGCCTGGCTCCGCGCCTCCCGCCCCGCCCCACCCCGCCGAGGTAGTCATGGGGCGAGGTAGTCATGGGGCGAGGTAGTCAGCCGCGATCCGCGGCTGACTACCTCGCCAACTGACTACCTCGGCGAGGGGGGTTAGTTCTGGGTGATCGTGAACGTCGTCGTGTCGTTGACGATGTCGCGGTAGTTGTTGCTCAGGGTCAGGTTGTGGAACGTCGCCGAGCCCACCGCGGGGCCCTGACCCGGCTCCGGCATCGGGTTGGCCCAGACGCCGTAGCCCGACCGGTCGTCGTACTCGTCGCCCGACCGCTGGGCGCCGGTGATCGACACGTCGGTGAACACCGTGTCCTGGATCGGGTTGACCGGCCCGCCGTTCTCGTACTGGGTCTGGAACATGATCCCGGAGTACGTCGGGTCGGTGATGTCGAGGTCGTTGATCCGGATCGCCCGGAACGGCTCCGACGCCGAGAACAGCCACACCGCGGGGAACACCTGCGCGCCCCAGAAGTGCCCGCCGGAGCGGACCACCGAGATGCCCTCGAAGGTGGTCGGCGCCGGGCCGAATCCCTCCATCGGGTACCCGAAGTCCAGCGAGCTGATCGTCACGCCCGAGTACACGAGCGTGTCGGCGATGTAGATGTTGCGGAACGTGTTGTCCTGCCCGCCGTAGACGGCCAGTCCGGCGGCCCGCCAGGTGTTCGTCGACGTCAGGTTCTCGAACACGTTGCCCCGCTGGCCGCTGCCGCCGGAGTCGGTGGCCGCGAACAGCGCGAACGAGTCGTCGCCCGTGCCGCGCGCCTGGTTGTTGTGCACGTGGTTGTTCGCGCTGCCGTTGGTCATGTTGAGGGCGTCGGCGAACGTGTTGCGGATGCGCGAGTTCGTGATCTCCGAGTCGTCCATGTTGGCCGCCCAGAACATGCAGATCATGTGCTCGACCCAGATGTCGTCGATCGTCATGTCCGAGACGTTCCCGAAGTCGAACACCTTGCCCGGGCCGTCGATCCGCGAGGTGTAGTTGCCGAGGTAGGCGAACCCGCGGAACGTCGAG
Organism: Promicromonospora sp.; assembly: GCA_036010205.1. Lineage (GTDB taxonomy): Bacteria > Actinomycetota > Actinomycetes > Actinomycetales > Cellulomonadaceae > Promicromonospora. Next base: position 19,239 of record DATGOB010000116.1, read on the forward strand.
CCGTTGGCGCTGGACTCGGCCCGGAAGCCGATGTCCGTGTTCTCCTGGCTCGCCGGGGCGTGGAACCGGGTGAACCACGGCCCGGCGCCGATCACGTCGACGGCCTTGCCGTACACCTGGAACTTGGAGGAGGTCTGGTAGTCGCCCGTCGGCAGGTACACGCCCGCCAGGGCCCCGGTGGTGTCCATGCGGACACGGTCGAGCGCGTCCTGCACGGCCTGGTGCGTGAAGCCGTCCGGCTCGACGTACCGGGCCGGGTCCGGGTTGGCCTGCGCCGTCGCCTGCTCGAGATCCACGAGGTCGACCGTGTACGGCCCGGGGTTGCTCGCCGTCTTCTCCAGGCGGATGGTCGAGCCGGCCGGGACCGTGCGTCCGAGGAGCGTGCTCGCCTCGTCGTAGACGTGCCGCGGCGCGCCCTGGCCGGGCTGGTTGCCCGGGCTCGCCTCGTCGCCGTACAGCCACGCGTACCGCGAGGTCAGGTCGATGTTCTTCACGAAGTCGCCGTCCACGTACACGGCCAGCGAGCCGTCGGTACCGCCGCCGCCCGCGGCGTCGGGCATGGAGAACCGGACCACGAGCGTGTTGGTCGACGCGCGGGTGGTCCACTCGACGTACGAGCCGGCCTGGCCGAGCGTGACCGCCCGGCGGCCGGACGCCTCACCCGCGAGGTCGCCCACCACGCGGTTCGGCCCGACGACGACGGCGCCGCCGCCGGTCGCGCCGTCCTCGGCCTCGTACGTGTCGAACGGCAGGTTCGCGCCCCTCCCGACGAACAGCGGCCGGGTGACCTCGTTGTTCGCGCGCTTGGCAGCGACCTCCGTGTCGTCCGCCGCCGCAGCGACCGTGACGTCGAAGGAGCCGTCGGCGGCCGTCCACGTGCCGAGGTCGACGCTCGCGCTCGTGCCGCCGGGCGCGATCACGCCCGACACCGAGCCGGTCAGCGTGCGCACCACCGCACCGGAGCCGTCGCGCAGCTCGAGCGTGAGCCCGTGGGCGCCGGACGACGTCGCGACCGTGCCCCGGTTGGCGATCGTCGCCGAGAAGGTGACCGTCTCGCCCGACGCCGGCGTGCTCGGCGACCACGTCACCGTCGGCACCAGGTCGGAGCTCTCGACCTCCGTGACCACCAGCGGGTCCGGGTGCG
>DATGOB010000117.1:0-10834 GCA_036010205.1 Promicromonospora sp.
GCGCACCGCCTTCGGCACCATGAGCGCCGACGCCGCGACGATCGGCAGGCCGAGCGCCATGAGCAGGTCGCCGAGGTCGACCCCGAGGCTCGCGCCCGACGTCGCGACGACGACGACGAGGCCCAGCACGCCCGCGACGCACGCGGCGCCGACGGCGGGCACGTGCCCGGTGCTCGGGTCGCGGTTCAGCGACCGCCGCGCGAACCACGCGATCGCGGCGACGACGACGCCGAGCACGAGCCGGACCACGAGCGGCACTCCGGCACCGGAGGCGATGAAGCCGGGGTCGATGAGCTGGACCAGCGCGGCGAGCGCGCTGCACGCGGCCAGGAGCACGACGGCGTCGAACGCGCGGATCGCGACCCGCACCCAGATCCCCGCCACGCGCTCCGTGGTCAGGTCCTCCTCCGCCGCGGGGTCGCGGCGGACGGCGGGGGTGCCCGCGAGGGCGGCGGCCAGCGGCAGCAGGACGAGGCCGAACCGGCTCGGGTCGGCCACGCCGGGCCGCACGGACTCCAGCCCAGCGACGGCGTCGCCGGACGTGAACACGAACAGCAGCGCGAGGACGAAGCCCGCCGCCACCAGCACGAGCCGGGACGGACGGTCGTGGCGTGCCGTGCCGCCGACCAGCAGCCAGGTCAGGCCGAGCACGAGCACGAGCCACACCACGGACAGGAGGCGGGTGCCCAGCGTCGCGTCGGGCGCGGTCAGCGCGAACACCGTGGACAGGACGGCGCCCAGCGCCATGAGCACGCCGACGCCGGCGAGGCCCAGCCGCCAGCCGCGCAGCACCCTGCCGTCCTGCTCGACGGGGCCGAGCTCGCTGTCGCGCGGCGTGGCCGCGAGCGCCGCGCCGGCGAGCGCGAGGCCGAGGCCGGTGCCGACGCCCGTGCCCGAGCTGACGTCGAGGACGAGGTGCAGCAGGGCGATGACGCCGAGCGGCAGCCCGGCGAGGAGGCGCGTGCGGCGCGTGGAGTGCACGGTCCAGCGCACGGGCAGCGCGCCGAGGCGGGCGAGGTAGGGCAGGCCGAGCGACGCGAGCGAGATCGCGACGGCGAGGACGACCTCGACGCGGTCGGCCGACCGGTGCTCGAGGTTCCAGGGCAGCGCGAGCGACACGAGCAGCGCGATCGCCGCGATGACGTCGCGCACGTAGTCGGCGACGCGGATGTTCGCGAACGGTGAGGTACCGGCCGGGCCGGTGTGCTGCGACGCGGCCTCGGTCCCGGTGTCGTCCCCGGCCTCGGTCGCCGCCGTGGCGGTCGCGTGACCGAGGGTCTCGGTCGGCGCACCGTTCGCGTCGGGGGCGCCGTCGGCGGGGTTGTCGTCACGCTCGGACGCGTGCTGGTCGATCATCCATCACTCCTCGTGACGCCGCCGTCGGACCGGGCACGGGGTGCCGGGCGGCGCTTCGGTCCGTCGCTGGGGCCCATGACGTTACTACTCCCCGGGTGCCCTGCGTGTCAGCACGCGTCCCGGCGAGTCCGTCCCCCAGCATTTCTGCGCACGTCCCTCACATTCGCCGGGCCGGCGCGGCCCGTTGCCTATCATCGTGCTCGTGCCCACACGCCTGCCGAGCGGTGCCCCGAGCGAGGCCGACCTGGTGGCGGCCGCGCGGGCGGGCGACACCAGCGCCGTCGGCCTCCTCTTCGCGCGGCACCGGCCCGCGCTGCTCGCCGTCGCGACGAGCCTGCTGGGCCACGGCCCGGACGCCGAGGACGCGGTGCAGGACGCGGGCCTGACGGCGCTGCTGCGGATCGGCACGCTGCGCGACCCTGGAGCGGTGGGGCCGTGGCTGAAGGAGATCGTGCGCAACGCGTGCCGTGCCCGGTTGCGGGCGCCCGCGCCGCTCGTGCTGGACGACCGGGTCGCGGCGGACCTGCCGTCGTCCGAGCCGGACCCGGCGGACCTGCTCGACGCGCTCGCCGGGCGCGACTGGCTGTGGGCGGCACTGGGCGAGCTCCCGCCCGACCAGCGGGTCGCGTTCGTGCTGCGCTACCTGGGCGGGCTGCCCGCCTACCGGGACATCGCCACGACGCTCGGCGTGCCGGTCGGGACGGTGCGCAGCCGCCTGGCCGCCGCACGGGCGCGGATGGCCGGTGCCCTGCTCGCCACGGCGGAGACCGCGCACGACGACGTCGCCGCCCTCACCCGGGCGCGCCGTCGGGAGGCCGTCGCGGCGCTGGCCGACGCCGACCGCGGCGACGCACGCTCGATGCTGGCCGGCCGCTGCTCCCCCGCCGTCGAGTCGACCTGGGCGAGCGGCCGCACGACGACCGGGCCGGGCCACCTCCGGCAGATCATGGCGCAGGACGTCGACGACGGCGTGCGCCACCGGATCGCGGACGTCGTGGCGGGCCACGACCTGGAGCTGTGGGAGATGGAGCTGATCAACCCGCCCGAGGACCCGGGGCACTGCCCGCCCGGGGCCCTGTGGGTGCTGCGGCTGGAGGGCGGCGAGGTGCGGCGCACGCACCTGTTCCACCGGCCGCGCCGTGCGTCGGCCGGCCCCGCCGCGGCGTGAGGTAGATCACGTGCGCCCCGGCGAACTTCTCCGCGGCGCGGCGCATCGTGCCGGTGTGAACAACTCGACCGACTTCCTGTCCACCCCCGTCGACCGGCACCTCACCGCGCTCGCCGAGACGATCGAGGCCGAGGCGATGGACGCCTACCTGGCGCACGCCCCCGCCGCGGCGCGCGCCGGCCTCGGCATCACGACCACCCGGCTCGGCGGCGCCGCCGTGATGTCGGCGCGGCTCGACCCCTACGAGTACTGGAGCAAGGTGGTCGGGCTCGGTGTGCTCGCACCGGTCACCCACGACCGCGTCGGCGAGGTGATCGCCCGCTACCGCGAGCAGGGCACGCCGACGGCCCTCGTCCAGATCGCCCCCTCCTTGCTCCCCGCCGACTGGGAGGACGTCCGGGCGGCCCACGGCCTGGAGCCGGCCGGGGCGTGGCACAAGCACGCCGCACCGATCGACGAGCTGCGGACCGACGCCCTGACCGACCTCCGCGTGGGCCGGGTCGGCGCGGACGACGCCGCCGAGTGGGCCCACCTCGTCGCCACCACGTTCGGGATGGACCACGCGGCGCTCGTCGCGATGCTCGCGCAGGCCGTGCACACCCCCGGGACGCAGCTGTACGCGGCCTGGGACGGCGACCGGGTCGTCGCGGGTGCCGCCCTCTTCGTCCAGGGCACCACGGCGAGCCTCCACTCCGACGCGACGGCGGCGACCCACCGCGGCCGGGGCGCGCACTCGGCGCTGATCGCCGCACGGATCGAGGCGGCGCGGGCCGCCGGTGCGCGCTGGGTCGTGGCGGAGACCGGCGTGCCCGCACCGGGCACGCGCAACCCCTCCACCGAGAACATGCGCCGGGCGGGCCTGGGGGTCGCCTACGTCCGGCCGAACTGGCGGTGGCGGGCCTGACGACGACCACCGGGAGAACAGAGTCATGACATCCCTGGCAGAGCTCGCCGCGCTCGCCGAGACGGCGGAGGCGTGGAGCCGGGCCTCCGGCCTCGGCGCCACCGAGCCGGTCACGCCCGAGCTCGTCGACGAGGTGGTCGGCTTCTACCGTGCCCAGGGCACGCCGACCGCCCTGCTCGCCGTCGCCCCGCCGTTCCTCCCGGAGGACTGGGACGAGATCCGCGCCGCCCACGGCCTGGAGCCCGACCGCACGGGGCTCAAGATGGGGGCGCCGGTGGACGACCTGCGCACCGGCGCCCGCACCGACCTGCGCGTGTCCCGCCTGGACGAGGAGGAGGCCGCGGAGGCGGCGCACCTGGTGGCGCGCACGATCGGCATGGAGCACCCGGGCGTCGTCGCGCTGCTGGCCTCGGCCGCCGGCACGCCGGGCACGCAGGTGTTCGGGGCGTGGGACGACGACCGGCTGGTGGCCACCGGCTCCCTCTTCGTGCACGGCACCACGGCCTCCCTGAAGTCGGGGGTGACGGCGGTGACCCACCGCGGGCGGGGCGCCCAGTCCGCGCTCGTCGCGGTGCGCATCGCCGCGGCACGTGCCGCCGGTGCCCGGTGGGTCGGCGCGGAGACCGACCAGGCGGCGCCCGGCGAGCACAACCCGTCGACCGCGAACCTGGAGCGAGCCGGACTCGAGGTGCTCTACGCGCGCCAGGACTGGCGGTGGCGGGCGTAGCGCTCAGATCCCCAGCTGGTACACGCCCCAGTACGCGAGGGTGACCAGGAGCGCCGTCGCGCCCGCGACCACCGCCCAGAAGGCGACGCGGACGACGACGGCGCTCGCGCCCTGCGGCTCGCGCGGCTCGACGCCCGTCGCGGCGGCGAGGCGTCCCCGCGTGTCGCGGAGGCGGTTGACCAGCACTGCCGCCGCGACGACGGTCGCGATCCCCAGCGCGCGCACGGCGACCCACCCGCCCTGCACGACGAGGGCGTCCTTCTCGTAGTCGAGCGCGAGGCGTGCCACGGCCGCGAGGTAGGCGACGAGCCCGGCGGTCGTCACGACGGCGCCCGCTCCGAGCCCGGCCAGCGGGCCGCGCAGCCCGCGGGCGAGCCGCGCACCCGGTCGGCCGGGACGACGCCGGGCGAGCGCGACGCCGCCGAGGAGCACGGGGCCGGCCACGAGCAGCAGGACCGCGGCGAGCACGACGCCGACGAGCCAGTCGCCGTCGCCGTACCAGGCCGGCTGCGGCACGGGAGCCGCGAGGTAGAGCTGCTCGGGCTGGTCGCCGGCGACCTGCGGCGGCGCGGACGCCGTCCCGGGCAGGCCGAGCACCCAGTCGGCGAGGTCGGCCGCGAAGTCGGGGTGCAGCACCAGCCCGTCGGGCGTCTCGACGTTGATGCCGTGGTTCGCGCGCTCGTAGAACCGCACGGTCACGTCGGGCGCGTCCGCCATGAGCTCGCGGGCGCCCTGCTCGAGCGGCATCGAGGCGTCGTTCGTGCCGTACACGGCGAGGACCGGGTTCTCCTGCTGCGTCAGCCACGGCCGCACGTCGAAGTCGGCGTACTCGAACCCGCCGCCGGGCAGCCGCATCCCGACGGCGCGCGGGATCGCCCGGAACACACCCTGCGGCACCTCGGTGTTGCGCAGGTAGTTGTCGACGGCGTACGCGGCCTGCTGGCGCGGCGGCACCACGGGCGCGGAGACCAGGATCTGGAACGCCAGCCGGGGGTCGTCGACCATCATGACCGGCGACACCCACGCGCCCTCCGACTCCGCGTACACGCCGACGTCGTCCGGGTCGACGCCCGGCACCTCGCGCAGGTACTCGACCGAACGGGCGTAGTCGCGCGCCATGGCCTCGTAGTCGCGGTGCCGGGTGCTGTAGGTGTCGAGGCGCTTGTCGGGCACGAGGGTGGTGACGCCCGCGCTCGCCAGCGCGGTCGCGGCGAGCGTGAACGCGTCCGCGGCCTTGCCCGTGCCCGCCCCGTGCACGAACACGACGCCGGGGCGGCCGTCCGGCGCCCCGACGGGCTCGCGCAGCAGCCCGCCGACCTCGACGTCGTCGGTGATCCGGACGGTCACGGGCGACTCGCGCACCTCGTAGTCCCCCGGCGCGCCGGCGCCGGGCGTGGTGCCACCGATCGCGGTCGACGTCGTCGCGGGGCGCAGGTGCTCGCCCACCGGTTCCGGCTCCCAGGCCGGTCCGGCGACGGCACCCGTGACGGCGAGGACGACCAGGAGGGCGAGCGAGGCGGCGACGGTCCGGATGAGCACGTTCGGATGCTACGCCCGCTGACCAGCGCGGACGATCGGGCGGGTCACACCGGCGGGCGGGTGGCCAGCATCTCGTCTTTCAACCCGACGTTTCTCGGCTTTGCGTGCCGTCAAAGCCGAGAAACGTCGGGTTCAAAGTCGAGGAAGGGGTGGCCTCAGGCCGGGGCGCCGTGGCGGCCCGCGCCCGAGGCGAACCGGGCAGCGCCCGGGTAGGCCTCCGTCGCCAGGGCGCGCTCGCCGTGCACCCACTCCTGCGCCAGCGCGTCCGCCTCGTCCAGGCCCCACTGGTCGAGCACCGACGCGCGGTCCTCCCGGAGACACACCTGCGGGAAGGCCGCGAGCGACGCCGCGAGCGCCACCGCGGCCTCGACCGCCTGTCCGGCGGGGACCACCCGGTTGGCCAGGCCGATGCGCAGCGCCTCCTGGGCGTCGACCGACCGGCCCGTGAGGATCATGTCCATGGCGTGCGACTGGCCGATCAGCCGCGGGAGGCGCACCGTACCGCCGTCGATCAGGGGCACGCCCCAGCGGCGGCAGTACACGCCGAACACCGCGGTCTCGTCGGCCACGCGCAGGTCGGCCCAGGCCGCGAGCTCCAGCCCGCCCGCGACGGCGTGGCCCGCCACGGCCGCGATCACGGGCTTGCCCAGACGCATCCGCGTCGGGCCCATGGGGCCGTCGCCGTCGGCCGCCGCGCGGTTGCCGTCGGGCGTGCCGAGCGCCTTGAGGTCGGCGCCCGAGCAGAACGTGCCGCCCGTGCCGTACAGCACCGCGGCGGTGCTGGTGTCGTCGGCGTCGAAGGCACGGAAGGCGTCGGCGAGCGCGGCCGCCGTCGGGCCGTCGACGGCGTTGCGCCGCTCGGGCCGGTCGATGCCGATGAGCGTGACGCCGCCCTCGCGGGTGACCAGGACGCTCACCGGCGGCCCTCCCACAGCGGGTCGCGCAGGGCGCGGCGCAGCACCTTGCCGACCGGCGAGAGCGGCACGGAGTCGACCGTGCGCACCGACTTCGGCACCTTGTACCCCGCGAGCCGCTCGCGGACGGCGGCCTGCAGCGCCGCCTCGTCGACCGTGGCGCCCGGCGCGGGGACGACGAAGGCGGTGACGGCCTCGACCCAGGTGTCGTCGGGCGCCCCGACGACGACGGCCTGCGCGACCTCCGGCCGCGCCAGCAGCACGTCCTCGACCTCGCGCGGGTAGACGTTGTAGCCGCCGGTGATGATCATGTCGCTGCGGCGGTCGACGAGGTAGAGGTAGCCGCGCTCGTCGACCCGCGCCATGTCGCGCGTGCGCAGCCAGCCGTCGCCCGCGAACATCTCGGCGTCGAGCTCCGGGGCGGCGTGGTAGCCGGCCATGGTGAACGGCGCGCGCACGCGGATCTCGCCGACCTCTCCGGGGGCGACGGGGTTGCCCTCGTCGTCGGCGACGAGGATCTCGCCGTCGACGGCGGGCTGGCCGCACGAGCCGAGCAGCGAGGGGTCGGCGTGGTCGTCCGCGTCGAGCACCGCGAGGCACAGGGGCGCCTCGGTCTGGCCGTAGTACTGCGCGAACCGGCGGCCCCAGACGTCCATGGCCTCCTCGATGACGGGCCGCGGCATGGGGCTCGCGCCGTAGATGGCGGTGCGCAGCGAGGAGACGTCGGCGCCCTGCGCGACACCCGTGCTCAGCAGCATGCCGATCATCGTGGGCACGAGGTTGATCTCGGTGGCGCGGTAGCGCGCGATGGCGTCGACGTAGCCCTGCGGCTCGAAGCCCGGCAGCACCACGGACTCGCCGCCGCGCAGCCAGTACGGCAGCACGAAGGTGCCGCTGGCGTGGATGAGGCTGGCGGCGTGCAGCATCACCGAGTCGCGCGCGGGGCTGACGAGGTTGGTGAGGATGTTGGCGACGATCGCGGCGTAGCTGGCCTGCGTGTGCTCGACGGCCTTGAGCGTGCCCGTGGTCCCGGAGGTGTACAGCAGCAGGATCGGGTCCTGCGGGTTCGCCGGCACGCGCGGGTCGGCGGTCGAGACCTCGGTCATCGCCTCGAGCAGGTCCGGCCCGCCCGCGACGCCGGGCGCACCGAGCCCGAGGGTCGGCAGGCCGAGCGACGCGGCGAGCTCACCGGCGCGCTCGGTGAGGGCGGCGTCGTGCACGAGCAGGCGCACGCCCGTCTCCTCGAGCATCCGGCCCTGCTCGGCGGCCGAGAGACGCGCGTTGAGCGGCACGCGCGTGACGCCCGCCTTCAGGCACGCGAAGTCCATCGCGATGGACCACAGGCCGTTGCCGAGCAGCAGCGCGACGCGCGACCCCGGCTCGGCGCCGTGCGCGTGCAGCACACGCGCCATCGCGTTGGCCGCCTCGTCCACCTGCGTGTACGTCAGCGACTCGTCGCCGAAGCGGACGGCGGTGCGGGGCCCGAACCGGGCCGCTCCGCGACGGACGAGGTCAACGGTGAGCATGCTTCTCCTCCACGACCGGTCTACCGATTTGCACGGTTCGTGACCGTATCAACCGGTTCACCGCGACGGAAGGGCGTGCCGACTACGTCACACCGGGTCTCACACCGGGGCATCTGCCCTGGTCAGGCCCGTACCTCAGGCTCAGACGTCGTAGACCTCCGTGCCCGACGACCGGGCGCGCCGGTAGCGCACCGGCAGCGCCTGCGGGTGACGCACCCACGGCGAGGGCACCCAGGAGAGCTCGTGGTCCTCGACGGCGAGCTCGAGGTCGAGCTCGGTGAGCAAGCGGTTGATCGCGACGCGGGCGATGATCCGCGCCTGGCGCGACGCCGGGCACCGGTGCGGCCCCACTCCCCACGCGAGGTGCGCGCGGTTGCCGACCTCGTCCCACATGTCGCCCGTGTGCACCGCCGGGTCCTGGTTCGCCGCGGCGACGGCCATGATGAGCGCGTCGCCCTTGCGGATCAGCTTGCCGTCGAGCTTGAGGTCCTGCATCGCGTACCGGGGCAGCGGCGGGTTCGCGGCGGGCGCCTCGCGCCAGAGCACCTCGTCGAGCGCGTCGTCGAGCGCGATGCGGCCGCCGGTCCAGCGGGCGGCGAACCGTGTGTCGGTGAGCAGCAGCCGCAGGGTCAGGGCGATCCACGCCGTGAGGAACTCGCTCGCCGCGATGAGCGGCACCGACATGGAGTCGGCGACCTCGCCGTCGTCGTGGAAGCTCGGGTGACGCACGAACGCCGCCGTGAGGTCGTCCCCGCCCGTGGCGCGGCGGTCGAGCACGTGCGCCATGAGGTTGCGGCCCATGCGGTCACGCGCCAGAGCGGCCTCGTTCGTGTGGTCCATGATGTGCGCGGAGTCGGCCATCATCTGGTCGGCCGTCTCGGGGTCGAACCCGAACAGCGCGGTGACGGCGAGGAAGCCCACCTTCTTCGACCAGTCCTGCACCAGGTCGGCCTCGCCGCTGGGGCCCAGCCCGTCGATGAGGCGCATCGTGACCTCCTCGACCTGGGCCACGACGTTGCGCTCGGGCAGCGACGCGAGACCGTCGTCGAGCGGCTCGCGCAGGCGGCGGCGCTTCTCGCCGTCGTGGTGGTAGGACGAGCTGCGGGGCCGGCGGGGCGAGATGCCCAGCAGGGCCGATGAGTCCGGCAGGAGGCCGTCGTAGTGCCAGCGCCAGTTGCGCGGGTCGCGCGAGAACTGCGCCTCGTTCCGCGTGATCTCGCAGATCTCGGCGTGCCCCATGACCAACCACGCGGGCACGCCCGGCTCCATGTCGACCGGAGCCACCACACCCCATCTCGCCCGCAGCACGTCGTAGATCTCCTGCGAGTCGGCGCCACCGGTCGTGGCCGACAAGGGGGTGAGCCCGGTGAGGCTCGTGAGCTCTACGGGCGCCGTCGGGGCAGCCACTCTCTCCATGACCCCTATCCCAGCACAGTGTCCGTATTGCCCGTAATCGTGGCTGCGATATTCGCAGACGCGGTATCCCGCCGCAGGTCAGCGCGGGAAAAGCCCGTCAGAAACCGAGCCGGCGCAGCTGCTTCGGGTCGCGCTGCCAGTCCTTGGCGACCTTCACGTGCAGGTCGAGATACACCCGGGTGCCGAGCAGCTTCTCGATGCCGTGGCGGGCCTCGGTGCCGACCTGCCGGAGCCGGGAGCCGCCGCGGCCGATGACGATCGCCTTCTGGGAGTCGCGCTCCACGAAGAGGTTGACCCGCACGTCGAGCAGCGGCGGCCGTCCCTTCGCCGGATCGCCCGAGCCCTCGCGCTCGACGATCTCCTCCACGACGACGGCGAGCGAGTGCGGCAGCTCGTCGCGCACGCCCTCGAGCGCCGCCTCGCGGACGAGCTCCGCGACCATCACGGCCTCGGGTTCGTCGGTCAGCTCGCCGCCCGGGTAGAGCTCCGGCCCCTCGGGCAGGTGGGAGACCAGCACGGACTCGAGCTCCTCGACCTGGTAGCCGTCCTTGGCCGAGACGGGCACGATGTCGTCCCACTCGCGGTCCTGCGCCTTGGCGAGCTGGTCGACGGCGACGAGGTGCTCCAGCAGCGCGTCGCGCGACACCAGGTCGGCCTTCGTGACGACCGCGACGACCGGGACGCGCCGCCGACCGGTCATGAGCTCGGCGAGCTGTGCCGCGATGTACCGGTCACCGGGCCCGACCTTCTGGTCGGCGGGCAGGCAGAACGCGATGACGTCGACCTCGGAGAGGGTGTCCCGCACCAGGTCGTTGAGCCGTTCGCCGAGCAGCGTGCGCGGACGGTGCAGGCCGGGGGTGTCGACGAGCACGAGCTGGGCGTCCGGCCGGTGCACGATGCCGCGGATGGTGTGCCGCGTCGTCTGCGGGCGCGCGGACATGATCGCGACCTTCTGGCCCACCAGCGCGTTCGTCAGGGTGGACTTGCCCGCGTTGGGGCGCCCCACCAGGCAGGCGAAGCCGCTCCGGTGCACCGTGGTCTGCTCGGTCACGAGGTCACTTCCTTCTGGTCATGCTTCTGGTCACGGTGGTCGCGGTGGTCCGCGCCGCCGTTGCTGTCGTCGGGCTCGTGCACCGGTTCGGTGCGGTGCACGAGCAGGGTGGAGATCTGCTTGCGGCGGCCCTCGACGCGCTCCGCCTCGAGGTGCACGCCGCCCACCTCGGCCGAGGAGCCGGCGAGCGGCACCTTGCCGAGGGCTTTGGCGAGCAGGCCGCCCGCCGTGTC
>DATGOB010000118.1:0-19204 GCA_036010205.1 Promicromonospora sp.
CGAGTTCATCGCCCAGGAGGTGCGCGAGCACCTCGCCGCGCTCGGGTTCCGCAGCCTCCAGGAGGCCGTCGGCCAGGTGCAGGTGCTCGACACCCGCAAGGCCGTCGACCACTGGAAGGCCCAGGGCCTCGATCTCACGCCCGTCCTCGCGCAGCCCCGCCCCAAGGAGGGCTCGTCGCTGCGGCACACGACGGCGCAGGACCACGGCCTGTCGCGCGCGTTGGACAACCAGCTCGTCGCGGCAGCGGCCCCGGCGCTGGAACGTGGCGAGCGGGTGCGCGTCGAGCTGCCGGTCCGCAACGTCAACCGCACGGTCGGCACGCTGCTCGGCCACGAGGTGACCAAGCGCTACCGCGGCGCGGGCCTGCCCGACGACACCATCGAGGTCGTCCTCACCGGATCGGCCGGCCAGTCGCTGGGCGCGTTCGTACCGCGCGGCGTCACGCTGCGGCTGTTCGGCGACGCCAACGACTACGTCGGCAAGGGCCTGTCCGGCGGCCGCATCGCGGTGCGCCCGGACAAGGCCGCCGTGCTCGGCGGCGACGACGTCATCGCGGGCAACGTCATCGGCTACGGCGCCACCGCCGGCGAGATCTACCTGCGCGGGCGCGTGGGGGAGCGGTTCGGCGTGCGCAACTCCGGCGCCACCCTGGTCGCCGAGGGCGTGGGCGACCACGCCTGCGAGTACATGACCGGCGGCACCGTCCTGGTGCTCGGCCCCACGGGCCGCAACGTCGGCGCGGGCATGTCCGGCGGCACCGCCTACTTCCTCGACCTGCGCGAGTCGCGGGTCAACCAGGCGGCGCTCGCGGCGGGCGAGCTCGCGGTCTCGGCGCTCGACGACGCCGACTGGGAGGCCGTGCGCGTCCTGCTGGAGCGGCACGTCGCCGAGACGGGCTCCGCCGTGGCGGCCGAGCTGCTCGCCGACCCCGAGGCGGCGCGCGGCCGGTTCAGCCGCCTGCTGCCCCCCGGCTGGGCGCGCGTGCGCCAGGCCCTCGCCGAGGCGGAAGCCGCAGGCACCGACATCTCGGGCACGTCCCGGTGGGACCCGTCCGTGTGGAACCAGATCATGGAGGTGGCACGTGGCTGACCCCCGCGGATTCCTCAAGGTGCGGGAGCGCGAGCTCCCGCCGAACCGGCCCGTCGAGGTGCGCCTGCGGGACTGGAAGGACACGCACGAGCACCGGCAGGAGGGCCAGCCGTTCCTCAAGGAGCAGGCGGGCCGCTGCATGGACTGCGGCGTGCCGTTCTGTCACCAGGGCTGCCCGCTGGGCAACCTCATCCCGGACTGGAACGACCTCGTCTGGCGCGGGCAGTGGGCCGACGCGATCGACCGCCTGCACGCCACGAACAACTTCCCGGAGTTCACCGGGCGCGTGTGCCCGGCGCCGTGCGAGTCGTCCTGCGTGCTCGGCATCAACCAGCCGGCCGTGACCATCAAGAACGTCGAGGTCTCGATCATCGACGAGGCGTTCGAGCGCGGACTGGTCACGCCGCACGTGCCGGAGCGGCTCACGGGCTCGACGGTCGCCGTCGTCGGCTCGGGGCCCGCGGGGCTGGCCGCCGCGCAGCAGCTCACGCGCGCCGGGCACACCGTCGTCGTGTACGAGCGCGACGCCGCCATCGGTGGCCTCCTGCGCTACGGCATCCCCGACTTCAAGCTCGAGAAGCACCACATCGACCGCCGCCTGGCCCAGATGGAGGCCGAGGGCACGCGGTTCCGCCCCGGTGTGACCATCGGCGAGGACATCAGCTGGGACGCGCTGCGCCGCCGGTTCGACGCCGTCGTGGTCGCGACCGGAGCCACCGTGCCGCGCGACCTGCCCCTCCCCGGGCGTGACCTGGCGGGCATCCACTACGCGATGGACTTCCTGACGCCGGCCAACGACGCCGTCGCGGCCGGCGACCCCGAGGCCCTGCCCGAGGGTGCGCCGTCGGCGAAGGGCAAGCACGTCGTCATCATCGGCGGCGGCGACACGGGCTCGGACTGCCTGGGCACCGCGCTGCGCCAGGGCGCCGCGAGCGTCACCACGCTCGCGATCGGCAGGAAGCCGCCGCTCGAGCGGCCCGCCGGCCAGCCGTGGCCGACCGACCCGATCGTCTTCGAGGTCTCGACCTCGCACGAGGAGGGCGGCGAGCGGGCGTGGCTGGCCTCGACCGTCGAGTTCCTGCCGGGCGCCGACGGCGCGGTGCGGGCGCTCAAGGTCGCCGAGACGCAGTACCTGCCGGACGGCCGCCGGGTGCCCGCCCCGGGCACCGAGCGCGAGATCCCCGCCGACCTGGTGCTGGTGGCCATGGGCTTCACCGGCCCGGAGACCGGCGTGCTCGAGGAGCAGACCGGCATCGAGATCACGGACCGCGGCCTCGTGGCGCGCGGCGACGACTACGCGGCTAGCCTGCCGGGTGTGTTCGTGGCCGGCGACGCCGGCCGTGGCCAGTCCCTCATCGTGTGGGCGATCGCGGAGGGCCGCGCAGCGGCCGCAGCCGTCGACTCCTACCTGCAGGGCAGCACGGAGCTGCCCGCCCCGGTGCGTCCGCGCACGTTCGCTCTGCGGTCGTGACCCGAGAACCGTTCCGGGAGTTGTACACCACCACAGGGCGCCGCGGCGCCCACCACGCCTAGGCTGGAGACATGCGCAGAGCCAAGATCGTGTGCACCATCGGACCCGCCACGGAGAGCCCGGAGAGACTCCGGGAGCTCGTTGACGCCGGCATGAACGTGGCGCGGATCAACCGCAGCCACGGCGAGCAGGAGGCGCACGCGGCGGTCTACCGACACGTGCGAGAGGCCGCCGAGGCGGCGGGCAAGTCGGTCGCCGTCCTCGTCGACCTGCAGGGCCCCAAGATCCGGCTCGGCCGGTTCGAGAACGACGAGAAGCACTTCCTCAACAAGGGCGACACCTTCACCATCACGACCGAGGACGTCCTCGGTACGAAGGAGATCGTGTCGACCACCCACAAGGGCCTGGCGCAGGACGCCAAGGTCGGTGACCCGCTGCTGATCGACGACGGCAAGGTGCGCGTCCGCGTCACCGCCGTCGACGGGCCGCGCGTCGTCACGGAGGTCGAGGTCCCCGGGCCCGTCTCCAACAACAAGGGCATCAACCTGCCCGGCGTCGCCGTGTCGGTGCCCGCCCTGTCCGACAAGGACGAGGACGACCTGCGCTGGGCGCTCAAGCTGGGCGCCGACTTCATCGCGCTGTCCTTCGTGCGGTCCGCCAAGGACTACGAGGACGTCCGCCGCGTGATGGAGGAGGAGGGCCGCACGGTCCCCGTCATCGCGAAGATCGAGAAGCCGCAGGCCGTCGAGAACCTCGCCGAGGTCATCGCGGCGTTCGACGGCGTCATGGTGGCGCGCGGCGACCTCGCGGTCGAGATGCCGCTCGAGCAGGTGCCGCTCGTGCAGAAGCGCATCGTCGAGATGGCGCGACGCAACGCCAAGCCGGTCATCGTCGCCACCCAGGTGCTCGAGTCGATGACGACGTCGCCCACGCCGACCCGTGCCGAGGCGTCGGACTGCGCCAACGCGGTGCTCGACGGCGCCGACGCGGTCATGCTGTCGGGCGAGACGTCGGTCGGTGACTACCCGATCGTCACCGTGCAGACGATGGCCCGCATCATCGAGGCCACCGAGGAGGCCGGCCGGGAGCGCATCGCGCCCCTCGGCTCGACGCCGCACACGCGTGGCGGCGCCATCACGCGCGCCGCGGCCGAGATCGGCGAGACGCTCGGGGCCAAGTACCTCGTGACGTTCACGCAGTCGGGCGACTCCGCGCGCCGGATGTCCCGCCTGCGCTCCTCGATCCCGCTGCTGGCGTTCACGCCGGAGCAGGCCGTCGCCAACGCGCTCGCGCTGACCTGGGGCACCGACGAGTACCTCGTGCCCAAGGTCGAGTCGGTCGACGCGATGGTGGCCCAGGTGGACCTGACGCTGCAGGATCAGGGTCTTGCCGTCAAGGGCGACACCGTCGTGGTGGTCTCCGGCGCTCCTGTCGGGGTGCCCGGCACGACCAACTCGATCCTCGTCCACCGGATCGGCTCGCAGCCCGACGGCCGCACGCTGGTCTGACCGTGTCTCTGCCGGCCGGGCAGGGACCTGACAGGGGATCCTGACCGAGCCGGGCCCGACAGCGGGACCTGACGCCGGGGCGGCCACGCGGCCGCCCCGGCGCCCGTGTGTCCGGGGGACGCCCGGGTTCACCGGCGTGCCCGAGATGTCGCTAGTGTTCCGCCCGTGACGCGCTCCTTCCCCTGGACCCGGGTCGGGTTCGGTGCCCTCGTGCTGGTCTCGCTCGGGCTCGGCTCGTGGGGCCTCGCGCTCGACACGAGCCACCTGCCCGACCGCACCTGGTACGACGTGCTCTACCAGGACCTGCAGCTCTTCGTCATGGGCGCCGACCCCGCGAGCGGGGGCGGCGAGCTGTCCTGGCAGCTCCAGGTGGCCCGGTTCCTCGCCCCCGGCACCGCCGTCTACGCCGTGTTCGAGGCCGCGCGCGCCCTGTTCACGGGCGAGCTGCGCCGGATGCGTGACCGCCGGACGAAGGGTCACGCCATCGTCGTCGGCGACACCGACGCCGCCGACACCGTGACGGCGGCCCTCGAGTCCGCCGGCCACCGCGTGCTGCGTGCCGCCGACGTCTCCGGCCTGCACGACGCCGGTCTGCGCGGCGCGTCGGTGCTCTACGCGTGCGGCGACGACACCGCCGACGCGACGGCGAACGTGCTTGTCGTGGCGGAGGCCGAGGAGGCCGTGCGCCGGGCGGGCAGCGGACCGGACCGGCTGTTCGCGCACGTGAGCGACCCCGAGCTCGGGGTCGCGCTCCAGGCGCGGCACCTGAGCTGCGCCGAGCCCGGTGTGGACTTCTTCACGCTCGACGTCATCGCGGCGCAGGCCCTCGCCGTCCGCGAGGTGCGCCGCCTCCTCGACGCCGACGGCGGCCCCGCGGCGCTGACCCGGGTCGCCGTCGTGGGCTCGGGGGAGTTCGCCAAGGCGCTCGTCGTCGGGCTCGCGCGCGAGTGGGAGCTGACGACGGGCGGTGTGCGGCTCGAGGTCACGCTCGTCGCCGACGACGCGCCCGGGGTGGCGGAGGCGCTGCGGAGCCGGTGGTCGCCCGTCGCGGAGAAGATCGAGCTGCACGCGGTGCGCGCGCTGGGCGAGCTCGGTCGGCCCGACATCGTCTACGTGTGCCATGCCGACGAGGGCAGGTCCTTGCGCGTGGCCCTCACCGCGACGAGCCTGTGGCACGGCGGGCCCGGCTCGCTCGTGCTCCTGCTCGACGGCCTGGCGGGCCTGACGCGGGCCTTCGGCCGCGACGCCTCCCGGGTGCTCGACGATCTCGACGGCCGCCTGCGGACCGTCACCATGCGTGACCTGCTGGCGGACGTCGAGCGCGAGGAGGCGCGGGCGCACGCCGACATGTACGAGCGGATCGCGCGCTCCGTGCACCACGTCTACCTGCGCAACCAGCGCGAGCGGGGGATCGGCTGGGGCGAGGTGCCAGCGATGGTGCGCTGGGAGGACCTTCCGGAGGACCTGCGGGCGTCCAACCGCGGCTGGGTCGTCGGGCTGCCCGCACGCCTCGCACGGATGGGCGCGACGATCGCGCCCCGCGACGGCGCGCCGGACGTCGTGTTCGAGGGCGAGGAGCTGGACCGCCTGGCCGAGGCCGAGCACGAGCTGTGGGAGCAGGTGCGCGTCGCGCAGGGCTGGCGCGCCGGGCCGGTGCGCGACGACGAGGCCAAGGTGCACCCGATGATCGGTGTGCCGTGGGCGCAGCTGCCGCCGGAGAACCAGGAGAAGGACCGCGACGTGGTGCGGCTGCTGCCGGAGATCCTCGCGGAGTTCGGTCTGGAGGTCGTGCGGTACGCGCAGGAGCCGCGTCCTGACGCGCGTACCGAGGACGTCGCCGTCTGAGAGGTGCCGGGTGTGGGACTTGAACCCACACGCCCTCGCGGGCAGCGCTTTTTGAGAGCGCCGCGTCTGCCTGTTCCGCCAACCCGGCCCGGGAGACATAAAATGTGTCCCGCCGGACATCGAACCATACCCCGGCCCCGGCCCCAAGCCCGCGGACCTGCGACGTAGGATGTACCCCGTGACCGACGAGAACACCGAGAAGCTCCCCCTGGACCTGCCCCCCGTGATCGACGCCGAGCCGGAGGCCGCTGACACCAAGCCGTCCCGCCGCGCCGTCGTGGCGGAGGACGAGGCCCTGATCCGCATGGACGTGGTGGAGACCCTGCGCGAGGCCGGGTTCGACGTGGTGGGGGAGGCCGGCGACGGCGAGACCGCCGTGAACCTGGCGATCGAGCTCAAGCCCGACGTCGTGGTGATGGACGTGAAGATGCCCGAGCTGGACGGCATCTCCGCCGCCGAGCGCATCGGCAAGGCGCACGCGGCGCCCGTGGTGCTCCTCACGGCGTTCTCGCAGACGGAGCTCGTCGAGCGCGCCCGCGACGCCGGCGCCATGGCGTACGTGGTCAAGCCGTTCACGCCGGCCGACCTGCTGCCGGCCGTCGAGATCGCGATCTCGCGGTACTCGCAGATCGGCGCGCTCGAGGCGGAGGTCGCCGACCTCACCGAGCGGTTCGAGACCCGCAAGCGCGTCGACCGCGCCAAGGGCCTCCTCATGACGAAGATGGGCCTGTCGGAGCCGGAGTCGTTCCGCTGGATCCAGAAGACGTCGATGGACCGCCGCCTCACGATGCGCGAGGTCGCCGACGCCGTGATCGAGCAGGTCGGCGCCTGACGGCAGCGTCCCGGCCCGCTCCGCGGAGCGGGTGAAATCCGGGACGATGTGTTCTCCGGCACCGGGACCCGGGACTAGTGTCTGCGCGGAGCCGGTGCCGAGCCTTCGGTAGCCAGGCCGGTAGCCCCAGACGACCCCGGGAGGAGAGAGACGTGCTCGAGATCCGTTCCGCGTGCGAGGACGACCTGCGTGCCGTCGCGGCCCTGGCCGCCGAGGCCCGGGACGACTCGCCCGAGGGCGCACAGCTCGGGGCACAGGACACGCGCCGCCTGCTGGAGCACCTCAGCGTGCTCCTCTCGGCGGGCGGCCACGTGCTCGTGGCCGACCTCGACGGCCGGGTGGTCGGCGTGGTGCTCGGGCGGGTGGTGGGCGCCTACCTCTTCGCCGAGCGGCCCAGCCTCTACCTCGACATGCTGTTCGTCGCGCCCCGTGCGCGGCGGCACGGCGTGGGGCACGCGCTCCTGCGGGCCGCCGCCGACCTCGCCGCGCAGCACGAGTGCGAGGACGTCTACTCGGCCCCCGTGCCGGGCAACCGGGGCGTGCAGCGCTTCCTCGCGCGGCTGGGGTTCGCCCCCGCGGCCGGGCACCGGGTGGCGTCGGTCACCGCACTGCAACGCCGCCTCGCCGCCGACGCCGCGGCACGGGACGCCGTGCGCCCCGGCCGCCGGTTCGGGCGCGGTGCGGGCATCGAGGACCTCATCGCGCGGCGCCGGCGCGCCCGCTCGGTGACGGAGTCGGGGCCGATCGACATGCGCCCCGTGGGCGGCGGGGCCCCGTCCGGCCGCCGGGCGGCCCGCGCGGGCTGAAACGCCCGCGGTCAGCCCAGGATCATGCAGGTGAGCCGGGACGTGCACACGCGCTTGCCCGCCTCGTCCGTGACGACGATCTCGTAGGACGCCGTCGAGCGCCCCAGGTGCAGCGCCGTGGCCGTGCCGGTGACCCAGCCCTCGCGCACGCCCCGGTGGTGCGTGGCGCCGACCTCGATGCCCACCGCGTTGCGGCCCGGGCCCGCGTGCGCCTGCGCGGCGAGGGAGCCCAGCGTCTCGGCGAGCGCGACCGATGCGCCGCCGTGCAGCAGCCCGGCGGGCTGGGTGTTGCCGACGACCGGGATCCGGCCCACGGCGCGGTCCGGTGCGAGCTCCAGCAGCTCCATCCCCATCCGCTCGAACAGGGTGCCCGCCGTGTCCGCGGACTCGTACAGAGCGCGCCAGTCGAGGGGGGTGGCGGTGTCGGCGGGGGAGTCGGTGCGTGCGGCGCCGGGGGCGGACGGCGTCGCGGAAGCGCTCGTGTCAGTCATGCGGGCTATGTTGTCAGGCGTGACCTCCACAGCGCCAAGCCACCTGCCGGCCAGTCCCGCGACGGGCCGCCCTCGTCTCCTGCTGATCGACGGCCACTCGATGGCCTACCGGGCGTTCTACGCGCTGCCGGACACGCTCGCGACCAGCTCCGGACAGATCACCAACGCCGTCTACGGGTTCACGTCCATGCTGACGAACCTGCTGCGCGACGAGCAGCCGACGCACCTGGCCGTCGCGTTCGACGCCGGGCGGGTGACCTTCCGCACCGAGCGGTACCCCGAGTACAAGGGCACGCGGGACGCCACGCCGGACGCGTTCCGGGGCCAGGTGCCGCTCATCAAGGAGGTGCTGGACGCGCTGCGCATCCCGTTCGTCCAGCTCGAGGGCATCGAGGCGGACGACATCCTCGCGACCCTCGCGACACAGGCGCGCGCCGCGGACATGGACGTGCTCATCTGCTCGGGCGACCGGGACGCGCTGCAGCTCGTCAACGGGAACGTCACGGTGCTGTACCCGAAGAAGGGCGTGTCGGAGCTCTCGCGCATGGACCCGGAGGCGGTCGAGGCCAAGTACGGCGTGCCGCCCGAGCGGTACCCCGACCTCGCGGCGCTGGTCGGCGAGACGAGCGACAACCTGCCCGGTGTGCCCGGCGTCGGGCCCAAGACGGCGGCCAAGTGGATCACCGCCCACGGCAGCCTCGCCGCACTGCTGGACGCGGCCGACCAGGTCAAGGGCAAGGCGGGGGAGAACCTGCGCGCCCACCTGGACCAGGTACGGGTCAACCGCGAGCTCAACGCGCTGCTGACCGACGTCGAGCTGCCGATCGGGGTCGCCGACCTCGGCCTCGCGGGCTTCGACCGCGAGGCCGTGCACCGCGTGTCCGACTCCCTCCAGTTCGGTCAGCTCCGGGACCGGCTGCTCGCGGTCGACCCGGCGGGCAGCGGCCAGGAGGAGACCCCCGTCGGCGCCGCCGTCGAGCTGGACCTGGCCGACATCGCGCCCGGAGCCCTCGGCGCGTGGCTCGCCGCCCGCACCCCGCAGGTCGGCGTGGAGGTCGCGGGCAAGGCGGTGGCCGGCGACGGTGACGCGTGGGCCGTCGCGATCGCGGAGCCCGACGGTGAGGCGGCCTACCTCGACCTCACGCAGCTCGGGCCCGACGACGAGAAGGCGCTCGGCGCGTGGCTGGCCGACCCGCAGGCGGCCAAGACGCTCCACGGGGCGAAGGCCGCCGCCCACATGCTGGCCGCACGCTCCATGGACCTCGAGGGCGTGGTCTTCGACACCGAGCTGGCGGCGTACCTGTGCTACCCGGACCAGCGCGGGTACGACCTCGGCGACCTCGCCGTGCGGCACATCGGCCGCGAGCTCAAGGTCGCGGAGCCCGACGGCGCGCAGGGGGCCCTGGACCTCTCGCTCGAGGGCGAGACCGAGGGGCAGGCCGAGGCCGTGCGCGCGCAGGGCGTCGCCGAGCTCGCGTCGGCGCTCGCGGGCGAGCTGTCCGACCGTGACGCGACCGGCCTGCTGACCGACGTCGAGCTGCCGTTGTCGGGGGTGCTCGCCCGCATGGAGCGCACGGGCATCGCCGCGGACACCGAGTACCTCACCGGCCTCGAGAGGCAGTTCGCGCAGGGCGTCGCCGACGCGGCGGCGCAGGCGTACGACGTGATCGGCCGCGAGGTGAACCTCGGCAGCCCGAAGCAGCTCCAGGAGGTGCTCTTCGACCAGCTCGGCATGCCCAGGACGAAGAAGATCAAGACCGGGTACACCACGGACGCCGCGAGCCTGCAGGACCTGTTCGTCAAGACCGAGCACCCGTTCCTCGCGCACCTGCTCGCGCACCGCGACGTGTCCCGCCTCCGGGTGACCGTGGAGGGCCTGCTCAAGTCGGTGGCGGCCGACGGTCGCATCCACACGACCTTCCAGCAGAC
Source organism: Promicromonospora sp. (assembly GCA_036010205.1). Lineage (GTDB taxonomy): Bacteria > Actinomycetota > Actinomycetes > Actinomycetales > Cellulomonadaceae > Promicromonospora. Next base: position 9,973 of record DATGOB010000118.1, read on the forward strand.
CATCGCCGCGACGGGGCGCCTCAGCTCGACCGACCCGAACCTGCAGAACATCCCGATCCGCACAGAGGCCGGCCGGCAGATCCGGCGGGCCTTCCGGGTCGGCGAGGGCTACGAGTCGCTCCTGACCGCGGACTACAGCCAGATCGAGATGCGGATCATGGCGCACCTGTCGGGCGACGAGGGCCTCATCGCGGCCTTCGTCTCGGGCGAGGACCTGCACCGCTACGTCGGCTCCCGCGTGTTCGAGGTGGCACCGGCCGACGTGACCGCCGAGATGCGCTCCAAGATCAAGGCCATGTCGTACGGCCTGGCCTACGGCCTGAGCGCGTTCGGGCTCTCGCAGCAGCTGAACATCGCCACGAGCGAGGCGCAGGCGCTCATGGAGGACTACTTCGAGCGGTTCGGCGGCGTCCGTGACTACCTCGCGGGCGTGGTCGAGGAGGCACGGGCGACGGGGTACACCGCCACGATCCTCGGCCGCCGCCGCTACCTGCCCGACCTCACGAGCGACAACCGGCAGCGTCGCCAGATGGCCGAGCGCATGGCCCTCAACGCCCCGATCCAGGGCAGCGCCGCCGACATCATCAAGCTCGCGATGCTCCGCGTGCAGAAGGCGCTCGACGAGCGCGGCCTGCGCTCGCGGCTGCTGCTGCAGGTGCACGACGAGCTCGTGGTCGAGGTGGCCCCGGGCGAGCGCGTCGCAGCGGAGGAGGTGCTGCGCTCGGAGATGGGCGCGGCCTTCGCCCTGACGGTGCCGCTGGACGTCTCGGTCGGCACGGGCCCCACCTGGCACGACGCGGGCCACTGACGCGGCGGGGGGCTGCTGGCCGCCGAGATCTGGTGTTCTCGTCGAGATCTGGTCGTGCGCAACCAGATCTCGACGGGACGACCAGATCTCAGTGGACGGCTCCGCTGCTGTCACACCGGCGGGAGATCCGCCAGTGGGCGCAGGCGAGGGCGCCGACCCGGTTCGGTGTGGCGCAGCACGCGCCGGACCAGCTCGGCCGGGCTGTCCCGTGCGGTCACGCGGAGCAGTGTGCGCCCTGCCTCACGGATGGCGTCCTCCCGCCGCTTCTCCTCGAACAGTGCGACGTCGGCCGCGTACCCCCGGCCCCGGCCGGGGACCTCGTCCCGGTACTTGACGAACCCGTCGAACTCGAGGAGCGGGCCCCACTCGTCCCAGCCGACGTCCGCGTGGAAGGTGCCCAGCCGGGTGCTCACGGGTACCTGGGTGCGCGGCCGCGGGAACCCGGCGCGCAGCAGCACGTAGCGGGTCCAGGTCTCCCACGGCGACTGCGCCCCGGCGTCCGCGAGCTCGACGACGAGCCGGGCACGGCGCCGGTTGCGCCGGTCCGGCCGGGTCGCTACCGCGCTGAGGAGGGTGTCGCGCCGCATGCCCTGAGCGAGCGCCCAGTCCGCGAGCACCAGCCCGTCGAGCGGCGGAACCGTGGTGAGGCAGTCGAGCACAGTCCGCTCCGGCGAGGTGACGGGAACGCCGGCGACACGGACGACCTCGTCGTCGACCAGGCGCGTCCGGTGCCGCACGATGTCACGGGCGCCACTCGCGTTGGCGCCGTACTGCTGGATCACGTGGACCTCCCGGGGCGTGCGCCACAGCGGCGCGCCGAGGAGCAGGGCGGCGCTCACGTGGCTGATCACGTGGGCAGCCGTGAGCTGCCGGTGCACGGCGACCACGAGCTGCTCCGCCCGGAGCCGTGCGCGGGCGGCGGCACCGGTGCCGGTCTCGGCGTCGTCCACGGTGCGGTAGGCCCCGCGACGTAGTCGCTCCACCTCACCCGCGGACAGTGCGCGGCGGAGCAGGCTGAAGTCGTGGTCACGGGCGAGCAGGATCTCGGACACGGCACCAGGCTCTGCTGCCGCGGCGCACGTCGGGGCCGCGACGCAGACCTCCTGTGGACGGGCGCGCTTCCCGGCCATCTGTGGTCCCGCTCGCCGCCCGTCATTCCGTGCGCAGGGCCCGTCCGGCGGTCAGATGGTGTGACTCGCTGACGTGCTGACGCGCCGCCGGCGGCGGACGCCGCCCGCGCCGCGCCCCGCCGCCCGCCGCGCCCCGCCGCCCGCCCCGCGCCGCCCCCGCCGCGCCGCTGAGATCTGGTGTTGCTGTTGAGATCTGGCCGTGCACGACCAGATCTCAACGGCAACACCAGATCTCAACGGCAACACCAGATCTCGACGGACATCAGCCTCGGGGCGCCGCTCTGCGCACCCCGCGCCGTCAACCCCGCGCCGTGCACGCGCTCGGCGGACCCGGTTCCGTGCAGCGGAGCCAACGGGGGTGGCTCGGGGCATGCTGAGCGCCAGCCGCGTCACTGACATCTGGTGTTTCCCGTGAGATCTGGTCGTGCACGGCCAGATCTCACGGGAAACACCAGATCACAGCAGGCCCGCTCAGCACCCCTGTCCCGCACCCCCGCCCAGTACCCCATCCGGGGACCGGGCAACGCTCACCGCGCCGTCACGAAGATCGCCGTGCCCGGGAGGTAGCGGCCGCGTTCCGGGCCCCAGCCGCCCCACACCTCGGTGTTCCACCCGGGCCACTCCGGCTCGACCAGGTCGATCAGCCGCAGCCCCGCCGCCACGACGTCGCGCACGTGGTCGCCGAGCGTGCGGTGGTACTCGGCGTACAGGACGCGGTCGCCGGCGTCGGTCTCGACGTAGGGCCGGCGGTCGAAGTACGAGCGGGTCGCCGTGAGGCCGCGGAGCGTCGGGTCGTCCGGGAACGCCCAGCGCAGCGGGTGGGTCACGGAGAAGACCCACCGGCCGCCCGGCCGCAGCACCCGGGCTGCCTCGCGGTGCACGCGGACGGCGTCCGGCACGAAGGGCACGGCGCCGAACGACGTGAAGACGACGTCGAAGGAGGCGTCGGCGAAGGGCAGGGCGCGCGCGTCGGCCTGCAGCCGCGGGACGTGGACCCCGGTGGCGTCGTCGAGGCGGGCGGCCCCGGCGAGCATCCCGGCGGAGTAGTCGGTGGCGACGACCCGGGCTCCCCGCGCGGCGAGCCAGCGGGAGCAGTGCGCCGCGCCCGCCCCGACCTCGAGCACGTCGCGGCCCGCGACCTCGCCGAGCAGGCGCGCCTCCGCCTCCGTGAGTCCCTCCGGCCCCCAGCGGAATCCCGCGTCGCCGAGGAAGTCGCGGTGCTCGTCGAGGTACTCGCCGGCGTTGGCGTCCCACCAGCGCCGGGCGGCGCCCCCGTCGTCGGGGACGTCGCGGTAGCCGAAGGACACGGGCTGGTCGTCGCTCACGGGTCCATCATCCCGCCCGGAGAGCTCTCGCGCGCCCGTCGGACCCGCAGGTCGGGCAGCATCCGACTACCACAGACACCCCGGTAACAAAAGGGTCACGATTGGATTGCGAGACCAGGCGAGAAATACGGAAGCAACGAAAGGACTCCTAAGGTCAGGCGCAAACGTCTGCGCGTCGTCGTGCCCGAACCCGGGCCCGCCGGTGCGCTCGAGGAAGGAGAGTGCCATGCGTCGACGCGCTACGCGCCTTGCGGGCGGCGTCACCCTGGTGACTGCGCTCGCAGTGGCTCTGAGCGGTTGTGTCGCGAGCGAGCGGGACCCCGAAGGCAGCTCCAGCGGGGGCGGCGACGGCACGTTCGTCTTCGCCGGCTCGGCAGAGCCCAGCTCGCTCGACCCCGCGTTCGCCAGCGACGGCGAGACGTTCCGGGTCGCGCGCCAGATCTTCGAGGGCCTCGTGGGCGTCGAGCCCGGCACCGCCGACCCGGCGCCGCTGCTCGCCGAGAGCTGGGACGTCAGCGAGGACGGCCTGACGTACACGTTCCACCTCAAGGAGGGCGTGACGTTCCACGACGACACGCCGTTCGACGCCGAGGCCGTGTGCGCCAACTTCGACCGCTGGCACGACTGGACCGGCCTGGCCGCCCACGAGAACCTCTCGTACTACTACAAGGCCGTCTTCGGCGGCACGGGCGACGACAGCCTCTACGACTCGTGCGAGGCGTCCGACGAGGCGACCGCCGTCGTCACGCTGAACACGCCGATCCCCGAGCTGATCCCGGCCCTGTCGCTGCCCGCCTTCTCGATGCAGTCGCCGACGGCGGTCGAGGAGTACGGCGCGGACGACGTCCAGGGTACGGCTGACGCGCCGCAGCTCACCGAGTACGGCCGCGAGCACCCGACCGGTACGGGCCCGTACACGTTCCAGGAGTGGAAGAGCGGCGAGAGCGTCACGCTGGCCGCGAACGAGAACTACTGGGGCGAGATCGGCGACGTCAAGAAGGTCATCTTCACGGTGATCTCCGACGGCACCGCCCGCCGCCAGGCGCTCGAGGCCGGTGACATCGACGGCTACGACCTGGTCGCGCCCGCCGACGTCGACGCGCTCGAGGAGGCCGGCTACACCATCCTCGACCGCGACGCGTTCAACATCCTGTACCTGGGCATGAACCAGGCCGCGAAGCCGCTGGACGACATCCGCGTGCGCCAGGCGATCGCCCACGCGATCGACAAGGACGCCCTGGTCCAGGCCGCGCTGCCGGAGGGCACGAAGCCCGCCACGCAGTTCATCCCGGAGATCGTGACGGGCTACAGCGACGACGTCACGACCTACGAGTACGACCCGGAGAAGGCCAAGGACCTTCTCGAGGAGGCCGGCCAGGAGAACCTCGAGCTCGAGTTCAACTACCCGACCGAGGTCTCGCGTCCGTACATGCCGGACCCCGCCGCGATCTACGAGGCCGTCTCCGCGGACCTCGAGGAGGTCGGCATCACGGTGACGGCGACGCCGGAGCCGTGGAGCCCGACGTACATCGACACCATCCAGGGCGGCGAGAACCACGGCCTGCACCTGCTGGGCTGGACGGGTGACTACAACGACACCTACAACTTCATCGGCACGTTCTTCGGGGCGAAGTCGCTGGAGTGGGGTTTCGACGACCAGGAGGTCTTCGACGCGATCAAGGACGCCCGCAACGCTCCGCTCGACGAGCAGGAGGCGGCCTACATGCACGCGAACGAGGTCGTCATGGACGCCCTGCCGGGTGTCCCGCTGGCCAGCCCGGTCCCGTCGCTCGTCGTGGCGCCCGGTGTCGAGGGCTACCCGATCTCGCCCGTGCAGGACGAGGTCTACAACGTCATCAGCCTCGGCGGTGACGAGTAACAGAGGCGAGACCGGGAGGGGGTAAGGTTCCCTCCCGCACCACCCGGGGTGCCGACGCCCCCGGGTGACGTCCTCAGGTCGGGGCGCGGCTGGTGCCGCGCCCCGACCCCTGTCCCCTCGTCGCCGGGGCCGGCCGACGGCCGGTTCGACCCGGGCGACCGATCACCGCACGTCTCGAGGAACGATGCTCAGACTGATCGTGCAGCGCCTGCTGCTCCTGATACCCCTCCTGCTGGGCTTGTCGGTCCTGCTGTTCGGCTGGGTCCGCGCGCTGCCGGGCGGGCCCGTGCAGGCCATGCTCGGCGAGCGGTACACCCCGGAGGCCGCAGCGGAGATCGAGGCCGAGCTCGGCCTCGACCAGCCGCTGATCGTCCAGTACGGGAAGTACCTGCTGCGGCTGCTGCAGGGCGACTTCGGCGTCTCGCTGCAGAGCGGCCGGCCCGTGCTGGAGGAGTTCTTCACGCGCTTCCCCGCCACGATCGAGCTCACCGTGGTCGCCCTGGTCTTCGCGATCGGCATCGGCATCCCGCTCGGGTACGTGGCCGCACGCCGCGCAGGCTCCGTCGTCGACCACTCGGCCGTCGTGGTGTCGCTCGTCGGCGTCACCGTGCCCGTGTTCTTCCTCGCCTTCATCCTCAAGTACCTCTTCGCCGTCGAGCTGGGCTGGTTCCCGACGACCGGCAGGCAGAGCGCCACGATGATCGCGACGCACCCGACCAACTTCTACGTCCTGGACGGCCTGCTCACCGCCGAGTGGGACGCCGCGTGGGACGCCCTGGTCCACCTGATCCTGCCCGGCATCGCGCTCGGCTCGATCCCGCTGGCGATCGTGGCCCGCATGACGCGCGCCGCCGTCTCCGAGGTGCAGAACGCCGACTACGTGCGCACCGCCCGGGCGAAGGGGATCAAGCCCGCACGCCTGCGCGGCCAGCACATCCTGAAGAACGCCATGCTGCCCGTGGTGACGACGATCGGCCTCCAGGTCGGCCTGCTGCTGTCCGGCGCCGTGCTCACCGAGACCGTCTTCGCGTTCAGCGGCATCGGCAGCTTCCTCGCCGACTCCGTCTTCAACGCCGACTACCCGGTGATGCAGGGCTTCGTGCTCATGATCGCCGTCGTCTACGCGCTGGTGAACCTGCTCGTCGACGTGTCGTACGGGCTGATCGACCCCCGGCTGAGGAGGCAGCAGTGAGTGCCAACGAGCTTCCTGTGACCGACGGCGCGGCCGCTGCGCCGCTGCACGCGAGCATCCACGGCGACGGTCCCGCCGGCGCCGACCACGGCGGGGAGGGCGTCTGGGCGCGCGCGTGGCGCACGCTGCGCAGGAACCCTGTCGCGATCATCGGCTTCGTCATCGTCGCGGTGTTCGTGCTCGTCGCGGTCCTCGCGCCGCTGCTGGCCCCCTACGCGGGCAGCGCACTGCCGGGCCGTGCCGACGTGCGGCCCACCCTGATCCCCGGCCCGTCGGCCGAGTACCCCCTCGGCCTGGACCGCTACGGCGGCGACGTGCTGAGCAAGCTGATCTGGGGCGCGCAGGCGTCGCTGCTGGTCGGCGTGCTGTCCACGCTGTTCGGCCTGACCGGCGGCCTGCTGCTCGGCCTGCTGGCCGGCTGGTTCGGCAAGTGGGTCGACTTCGCGGTCATGCGCCTGGTGGACCTCATGCTCTCGGTGCCGTCCCTGCTCCTGGCGGTGTCGATCGCGGCGATCGTCGGCCAGTCCTCGATGGCGGTCATCATCGCCATCGGCGTCGTGCAGGTGCCGATCTTCGCGCGCCTCCTGCGCGGCTCGATGCTCGCGCAGAAGGGCCAGGACTACGTGCTGGCCGCCTCGGCGCTCGGTCTGACCCGGCGCTCGGTGACCATGAGCCACGTGCTGCCCAACAGCGTGGGCCCCGTCATCGTTCAGGCGACGCTCAGCCTGGCGACGGCCGTGATCGAGGCCGCGGCGCTGTCCTTCCTCGGCCTCGGCGGCGGCGAGCCGTCGACGGCGGAGTGGGGCCGCATGCTGACCGCCGCCCAGCAGGAGCTCGCCGTCGCGCCGCGGCTGGCGATCCTGCCCGGCATCTGCATCGCCGTCACGGCCCTCGGCTTCACCCTCGTGGGCGAGAGCCTGCGCGAGGCCCTCGACCCCCGGAACAGGACCCGACGATGAACGACACCGCAGACAAGAACACCGGCGCGCCGGGCGCCGGCGCGCAGGAGGACGACGTCGTCCTGCGCGTGGAGGACATGTCCGTCGACTTCCGCACCGAGAACGGTGCCGCGCGCGCCGTCGCGGGCGCGAACCTCACGGTCCGCCGCGGCCAGACCGTCGCGATCGTGGGGGAGTCGGGCTCCGGCAAGACCACGCTCGCGATGGCGGTGCTCGGCCTGCTGGCGAGCAACGGCTCGGTGGCCGAGGGGCACATCTGGTTCAAGGGCGAGGACCTGGGCGCCGTCTCGCCGCAGCGCATGGCGCAGCTGCGCGGCACGGAGCTCGGCCTGGTGCCCCAGGACCCGATGACGAACCTGGACCCGATCATGCAGATCGGCCGCCAGATCGACGAGGGCCTGATCGACAACGGTCTGCGCACCCGCAGGGACGCCAGGGCCCGGACGGTCGAGCTGCTCGACGAGGTGGGCCTGCCCGACGCGCGCAGGCGGGCCTCGCAGTACCCGCACGAGTTCTCCGGCGGCATGCGCCAGCGTGCGCTCATCGCGATGGGGCTGTCGGGCCGGCCCGCCCTGCTCGTCGCCGACGAGCCGACGTCGGCGCTCGACGTGACGGTCCAGCGCGGCATCCTCGACCAGCTCTCGGGCCTGACGCACGAGCTCGGGACGGCGGTGCTGCTCATCACGCACGACCTCGGCCTGGCCGCCGAGCGGGCGGACACCGTCGTGGTCATGTACCGCGGCGACATCGTGGAGCAGGGACCCGCGCGCCAGGTGCTCACGGCGCCCCAGCACGAGTACACGAAGCGGCTCATGGCGGCCGCGCCGTCGCTCGCCTCGCGCCGGATCGAGATCGCGCGTGAGCGCGGCCTGGAGGACGTTCTCGACGAGGCTCTCCTCGCCCCGGGCGAGGAGGCGGACCCCGCCGCGACGACCGCGGCAGAGGCCGCGGCCGAGCCGACCCCGCTCGTCGAGGTGCGCGACGCCACCAAGGTGTTCTCGATCCGGGGCAACGGCCTGTTCTCCCGGAGCAAGGACTTCACCGCCGTCGACGGCGTGACCCTCGACATCCCGCGCGGCTCGACCGTCGCCGTGGTGGGGGAGTCGGGCTCGGGCAAGTCGACCCTCGCCCGCATGATCCTCGACATCGAGAAGCCGACGTCCGGAACGATCACGTTCGACGGCACGCGCGTCGGGTCGGGCGGGCACCGGGAGCAGATCGCCTACCGGCGTCGCGTGCAGCCCGTGTTCCAGGACCCGTACTCGTCCCTCGATCCGCTGTACTCGGTGTTCCGCGCGATCGAGGAGCCGCTGCGGGCGCACGACTACGGCGACGCCGCGGCCCGGCGCGCCCGCGTCGAGGAGCTCGCCGAGCAGGTGGCGCTGAGCAAGGGGCAGCTGCAGCGGTTCCCGTCGGAGCTGTCGGGCGGCCAGCGCCAGCGCGTGGCGATCGCCCGGGCGCTCGCGCTCTCGCCCGAGCTCGTCGTGTGCGACGAGGCGGTCTCCGCGCTCGACGTGGTGGTGCAGGCGCAGATCCTGCAGCTTCTCGCCGGCCTGCAGGAGGAGCTCGGCCTGACGTACCTCTTCATCACGCACGACCTCGCCGTCGTGCGGCAGATCGCCGACCGCGTGCTCGCCATGCAGCAGGGCCGGATGGTCGAGGAGGGCACCGTGGACGCCGTGTTCGACTCGCCGAGCACGGACTACACGCGCGCGCTGCTCGACGCGATCCCGGGCAGGGACCTGGAGCTCGCGCTCTGACTCCTGCACCCGGCAGTCACCCGGCAGTCACCCGGCGGACCCGGCTCGCGTTGACCGGTCCGCTGCCGCGCCACTAGGATGACTGGCGGTGCCGTGCGCCCTCCGGCGACCTTCGGGACCACACCATCAGAGCAAGACCGACCCTGTCCGTACTACACCATGTCCGCATCGGAGCATCG
>DATGOB010000119.1:0-20334 GCA_036010205.1 Promicromonospora sp.
GCCGCGGGCTGCTCCGGCTCGGCAACGGGCTCGGGGGCCCGGCGGCCGGGCCGACGACCGGCCGGCGGGAAGACCGCTGTGCCGCCGGCGTCCCCGGCCGGGGGCGGGAAGGCTCCCGCGGGCGTCGCCTGCTGCGCGGCCGCCCCCGCCACCGGCTGCGGTTCCCGCGACGCCGGGGAGTCCGCGTCGTCGTGCCGGTCACCGTCCACGCCGAAGACCTCGCGGCGAGGCAGCTCGGACTCGGGCCGACGGGTGCGGACGGACGACGAGCGGTCCTTCTTCCTGGTGTTCTTGCCGGTGTTCTTGCGCCCTGCGCTCCTGCGCGCGCCGATCGCCATGAAGATGCCGAGGATCAGGAGGAAGCCGCCCCCGAGCACGCCGGGCCACAGGTACGGCGTGCTGCTGGGCCGGGGCCACGTCAGCTCGAGGGTCGGCGCCTCGGCGTTCTTGCCCACGCCCGCCGCGAGCAGCACGACGCGTCCCGGCTCCTCGGTCCAGCGCATCGAGACGGTCGTCTCGCCGCTGACCTCGGAGATCCACATGTCGGAGCCTGCGGGGTCGGGGCCGCTCGCCGGCTTGGCGGGCGCGTCCGCCTGCTCGTCGGAACCGTCGCCCTCCTCGCCGTCGCCCGTGTCCTGCGTGGCAGGGGTACCCGGTACGACACGCAGCGTCTCCCAGGACGACAGGCCGGTCACGGCGTCGTACGGGTCCTCGCCCACCCAGCCGAGCACGTCGACGTCCGTGCCGAGGGCGAGGGTGACCTTCTGCCCCTCCGGCACGGTGGCACGCACGGTCACCTGGTCGTCGACCAGCCCGAGGACGCCGGGCTCCGTCACGACCATGGTTCCGTCACCGCTGGGGGTCGCGGTCGCGACGACGGTGTCGGACTCGCGCAGGACGGTTGCCGTCGCGATCCCGAAGCCGATCCCGCCGAGGCCGGCGACGATCAGGAGGACCGCCAAGAAGCGTTGCACCACCGATTCCCTTCGGATATTTGGGCAGGGCGCCCGTTCGATCAGGTGGATCATCCAGCATAGGGACGGATCGCGAGGCACTGTCCAATGACGGTCGTGCTTGTGCGGTTCGACGCAGATTCGACAGGGATGCGGCGGGGATCCTCACTCTTCCTTCACGGACACGCCTGAACCGTCGGCACGCTGGGAGGCCGCGAGAGCCGCCGAGAGTATTCCATGCAATCCGTACATTGCATCCGGGGGCGGTGTATCCACATCCGCACAAGCCACGTATCCTGGGCGCCGGACGGGCCGTACAGAACGGCGTCCCACAGGGGGGAGCCTGACCCGCGCCTCACCAAGTCCCGACACTGGAGGTCTGCACCGTGTCCGACGAGCGCTCGCTCTTTCCGACTGCCATGCGCGGGTACGACCGCGACCAGGTGCACGCGCACCTGGACCGGCTGAACCACGCCCTCGAAGAGGCACGTCGTCAGGTCGAGGCTTCCGACGCCCGCGCCATGCAGCTCACGCAGGACCTCAACGAGGCCAAGCGCAACCTGCGCGAGACCGAGAAGCCCTCCTACGCCGGCCTCGGCTCCCGCATCGAGCTGCTCCTGCGCTCTGCGGAGGACCAGTCGACCGACATCATCAACCAGGCCAACCAGCAGGCCGCCGACATCATGGCACGCGCGAAGCTGTCCGCCGGCCAGGTGCGTTCGCGCGCCGAGGCCGAGGTCGCCGAGATGCTGGCCAGCGCCCGCCGCGAGGCCGAGGAGATCCGCACCACGACCGCAGCGGAGGCCGAGGGCCACCTGCTCGCCGCCCAGCGCCGCGCCGAGGAGCTGGTGGGCTCCGCCGAGCGCGAGTCCGCGCAGATCGCCAGCGCGATCGCCGCAGAGGAGAGCGAGCGCCGGGCCAGCCTGGAGCGCGAGCTCGGCACCCTGCGCTCGACCATCGAGCGCGAGACCACGGAGCTGCGCGTCAGCACCGAGCGCGAGGCCGCCGAGCTGCGCGCCAAGGTCAACGCCGAGACCAGCGAGCAGCGCGAGACCGCGGAGCGCGACTCGTCCGCCATGCTGGCCAGCGCCCGCGCCGAGGCCGAGCAGATCCTCTCCGAGGCGCGCCGCCAGGCCGCCGAGGCTGCGAACGCCGTCACCAGCGAGATGGAGGAGCTGCGCGAGCAGGCTCGCGCGGCCCTCGCCCAGGCCGAGCTCGACATCGCCACCCGCAAGGAGGCCGTCGAGAAGGAGCTCGCCGAGCGGCACGAGACCGCGAAGGCCGAGACGGCCAAGCTCGTCGCGACCGCGGAGGAGCACGCCGCGGAGGCGGAGAAGCGCGTCGCCGTCGCGCTCGAGCAGGCCGAGAAGATCCGCTCGGAGTCCGACGTCTACGTCAAGGACCTCGTGGCCGACGCCCGGAAGTCCGCCGACCGGATCGTCGCGGAGGCCCGCGAGTTCGCCGAGCAGACGATCGACGACGCCCGCGCCGAGGCCGAGGCCAGCCGGTCCGCCGCGCAGCACCAGCTCGAGGACCTCACCCGGCAGCACGACTCGATCAACTCCTACCTCGACGAGCTGCGCGGCATGCTCGGCGCGTCGGGCGACTCGACGCCCGCCAAGCCCGCCCTGCCGCCCAAGCCCGCGGGGATCTCCGGCGCGACGCCGGCCCAGCAGGCGCGGTTCGCGGTCGTCGGTGACGGCACGGAGGCCGAGCCCGAGGTGTCCACGGACACCGGCTCGATGCCCGCGTCCATCCCGCCGAGCAACCCCACGCCCGTCCCGGTCGGCAACGCGACCGTGGTGATCCCGTCGGTCAAGGGCACCAAGGCCAGCACCAAGGCGGGCAAGAACGCCGCCGAGGCCTCGTCGTCCGACTCGTCCGCCTCCGAGAACGAGGATGCCGAGGAGCCCGTGGCCGAGAAGGCCGGCGCCTCGAGCTGACGTCCTTCGGTCGAACGAACGGCGGCCCTCCCCCACGCGGGGAGGGCCGCCGTTCGTTCATCTGCCGCCGGCGGGGAGCGGTCAGTGGTGCGCCACGACCTGGTCGTGCAGGAGCCCCAGCGCTGCCGCGACGGCCTGCGGATCCTCGACCGGGCTCATGTGGCCGACGCCCGGGACGAGCGTGAGCGCGGCGTTGCCCGCCGTGCCGAGCGACGTCCCGGCGGCGGCCCGGACCATGTGCTCGGCCTCGGCGAGCGGCGTCACGGAGTCCTCGGCGCCGACGACCACGGCGACCGGCGCGCCGAACCGCTCGAGCACGGCCGTGCGGTCGGGCCGGGCCGCCATCGCGCGCTGCGACCACGCGACGCTCGCGGGCGACTGCGCACGGATCCACGAGTCCAGGACGGGGAAGAGCTGCCTGCGGTGGGCCGTCGTCGTCGGGCCGACGAGTGCCGCGGGCATGCCGAGCACGGCGTCGACGGTCTGGGTGTCGTCGGCGGCCGCGGCCACGCGCAGGCGCTTGGCACGGGCCTCCTCGGTGTCCGCCGTCGACTTGGTGCTCACGAGGCCGAGGCCCACCACGAGGCCCGGATGGCGCTCGGCCAGCGCGAGCGCGACGTACCCGCCCATCGAGTGGCCGACGACGACGGCGTTGCCCTCCCCCGCGGCGACCATCGTGCGGTAGACCCGGTCGGCGGCGTGCTCGATGCTCGGCGGCGCGCCGTCGAGGTCGCTGTGCCCCGCGCCGGGCAGGTCGACGGCGATCGCGCGCAGGCCCGGCGGCAGGTGCTGCGCGCACGAGGACCACATGCGGTGGTCGAACGGGAAGCCGTGCAGCAGCACCAGCGGGACGCCACCGCCGTCGTGCAGCGGGAAGGTGGCGAGCGGGTCGCGGCTCGGCGCCTGGGTGGGAAGGTGGCTCGGTGAGGTCATCGTCGTCCTCCTGGATCCTGCCTGTCCTTGCTCTCTGCCATGGTGCGCCCCCGCTCCCCCGTCCGCCCGCTCAGGCGGTCCCGAGCGGCCCGTCCCAGTGCGTGGGCAGCGGGAGCGGGTGGCCGGGCAGCACGTGCGCGACGATCTCGTCGAGCACCCGCGAGACGGCGGGCTCGCCGACCCACAGGTGCTTGGCACCGTCGACTCCGATGACCTCGGCCTGCGGCACGCGCGCGAACCGGCGGCGTGCCTCGTCGGGCCGCAGGTAGTCGTCCAGCTCGGGCACCAGCACGACGAGCGGCTTGCCGAACGCGGCCCAGCGGTCGAGGTCCTCGTCCGTCGCACGGTGCAGCGGCGGCGAGAGCAGGATCGCGCCCTCGACGCTCGGGTCGGCACCGTGCTTGAGCACGAGCTCCGTCCCGAACGACCAGCCGACCAGCCACGGGCGCGGCAGGCCACGGAACTCGGCCAGCTCGATCGCCGCTGCCACGTCGAAGCGCTCGGCGTCGCCGCCGTCGAACGAACCCTCGCTCGTCCCGCGCGGCGAGGACGTGCCGCGCGTGTTGAACCGCAGCACGGCGAGACTCGCGAGGGCAGGCAGACGCCAGGCCGCCTTGCGGTACACGTGCGAGTCCATGAAGCCGCCGTGGGTCGGCAGCGGGTGGAAGGTCAGCAGGCTCGCCGCCGGCTCGCTCTGCTCGGGCAGGGCGAGCTCGCCGACGAGCGTGAGGCCGTCTGCGGTGTGCAGCTCGACGTCCTCCCGCTGGGCAGGCAGGACGGTGAGCGAACGGATCTGGTGGGCACCGGTGGTCGCGTCGGGCGAGGCGTTCGAAGTCATCGGTCCCATTGTGCTCCCCGTGGTGCTCCCGGGCCCGCGCCTCGGGTCAGCGGAGGTTGGCGCGGCGCTGCCAGCAGCTCGTGTGCCAGTGCCTGCGGGCGTCCAGGCCGGCGTCGGGGCCGCCGAACCCGTCCGTGCGCCAGGCGACGACGTGCGCGGTGCCCGGCTGGACGTCCTGGCGGCACGCCGGGCAGACGTAGGTCTTGTCGGACGACCGGATGCGCTGCACGACCCACTCCCCGTCGGCCGCCGACTCGCTGCGGCGGCCGCCCGTCGCGCGGTCGACGTCGAGGGGGACGTGTCCGGCGGCGTACGGACGCTTGCTGGAGCGGCGCTTCGACGGCATGGCATCTATTCTTCCGCAGGGCGGAGAGGTCGGCTCGACCCCCGTCCGGAACCTGCTCACCGCCTGAAGGCCCCACTCATCCGAGCCCGCTAGAGTGTGGCGGTCCCCAGCAAGGCGCACACCGACCGAAGGATCTTTCGTGAAGCACCGCACCACCGCCGGCCTCGCGGCCGTCGCGCTGGCATCCATCGCGCTCACCGGCTGCGCAAGCGGAGACGACTCCGCGGACGGCGCGTCCGACGCGAACGTCTGCGAGGTCGAGCCCATGGCCGAGACCTCGCCCGCTCCCAGCCCGTCCGCCGAGGACGTCGAGGCCGTGGAGGGCATCGAGGTGTCCGGCCCCGTCGGCAAGGCTCCGAAGGTCTCCTTCGACGCGCCGCTCGAGGTCAGCGGCCCGGCCTCCCGCGTGGTCGACGAGGGCACCGGCGACGAGCTGGCCGAGGGCGCGCAGGCGACCATCAACTACGTGGTCCTGGGCGGCAAGGACGCCAAGCAGACCTACTCCACGTGGAAGGAGAAGAAGCCCGAGACGTTCACGCTGGGCGACCCGCAGTACGACCTGCTCAACGACCGCCTCATCGGCCAGAAGGTCGGCACGCGCATCGCCATGGCGAGCACGGCCATGGACCAGACGGTCCAGGTCACGGTCGTCGAGGTCGCCGAGGTCAACCAGATCCCGACCCGCGCCGAGGGCACGGCGGTCGAGCCCGAGGACGGTCTGCCCGCGGTCGAGCTCGCCGACGACGGCCAGCCGACCGTCACCATCCCCGCCGGTTACGAGGCCCCGAGCGACCTCGTGGTGCAGCCGCTGATCGAGGGCGACGGCCCCGAGGTCACCAAGGAGCAGACCGTCACCGTGCAGTACGCGGGCTGCCTGCTCGACGGCACGTCGTTCGACTCCTCGTGGAGCCGCGGCACCCCCACCTCGTTCCCGCTCAGCGGCGTGATCCCGGGCTGGACGAACGGCATCGCCGGCCAGAAGGTCGGCAGCCAGGTGCTGCTCGTCGTCCCGGCGGACCAGGCGTACGGCGACCAGGAGAACGGCGCCATCCCGGCCAACTCGACCCTGGTGTTCGTGGTCGACATCCTGGAGGCCAAGGCCGCCTGAGACATCGCGCACGGTGCGCACGCATCGCCGCTGGTCATGACCGAGTCGTGGCGGGTACCCGAGCCGGGTGCCCGCCACGTCTCGTAGGGTCGACGTATGACGTCCACGCACCAGACCTCCGCCGAGCAGGCGCCGCCGCCGGACCGTGAGGTGCTCACCTGGGAGACCTTCCCCGTCGCTCTGCGCGAGCTGGCCCACCAGGTGGTCGACAGCGGGTTCGTGCCCGACGTCGTGATCGCCGTCGCACGCGGCGGGCTCGTGCCCGGGGGCGCCATGGCGTACGCGCTCGGCACCAAGGGCGTCGGCACGCTGAACATCGAGTTCTACACGGACGTGGGCCAGACCCTCGACGACCCGCGCGTGCTGCCCCCGCTCATGGACACCTCCGAGCTGCCCGGCGCGCGCGTGCTCGTGGTCGACGACGTCGCCGACTCCGGCCGCACCCTCGCCCTGGTCATGGATCTCCTCGCGAAGCAGGGCGCCGACGCGCGCTCGGCGGTGCTCTTCACGAAGCCGCGCTCGATCATCCGGCCGGACTACTCGTGGAAGGACACCGACCTGTGGATCACGTTCCCGTGGTCCGCGGAGCCTCCGGTGACCGGAGCCCGGTCGATCGAGGCCTGAGGGGCGGTCATCGACCGCCGAACAGCTTCTCCGCGTTCCCCGTCGTGCGGCCGCGCCAGCCGTCCTCGCTCACCCGGTCGAGCGCACGGAGCAGGTCGCCCGCGAGGCCTGCGGGGGTCCAGGGGTAGTCGCTGCCGTAAAGCAGGTGGTCGGGGGCCGCGACGGCGTCGAGGGCGGCCGTGCGCAGCGCTCCGGGCGTGCCGGCGAGCTCGTACCAGAACCCCCGCAGCTGGTCGGTGACGGTGCGGTCACCGCCGGACCCGAGCAGCGCACGGAACATCTCCGTCCGGTCCGCGAGGAGCGGCAGGACCCCGCCGCCGTGCGGCACGACGACCCGGATGTTCGGGTACCGCTCGGCCGCGCCGCTCAGGACGTAGCTCAGGACGGCCCGCGCCGTGTCGAAGAGGAACTCGATCATCGGGCTGGGGTACCCGAGATCGGTGTGCTCGTGCCCGGGCGCCGACGTGGGGTGCAGGAACGCGACGCCGCGACGTCGGTCCAGCTCGGCGAGCAGCGGATCCGTCCGGTCGTCGCCGAGATAGGTGCCGCGGCTGTTGCTCATGAGCACCACCCCGTCGGCCCCCAGGTCGTCGAAGGCGTGGCGCAGCTCGTCGAGCGCGCCGGCGACGTCCGGCAGGGGAAGACTGGCGAAGAGCCCGAACCGGTCAGGGTGCCGGGCGACCACCGCCGCACCGGCTTCGTTCACCGAGCGTGCGAGATCGCGCGCCGCGGCGTCGTCGCCGAAGTGAACGCCCGGCGAGGAGATCGAGAGCATGGACCGGGCGATCCCGAGGTCGTCCATGAGCCGAAGGTGCTCCTCGGCGCTCCATCGGGGCCAGTGCTGCTCCGGCATCCCGTCCGCACGGACATGTCCCGCGGCCTTGGCCGCGGCGATGTAGGGGTCGGTCGTGAAGTGCGCGTGGACGTCGACGAGTCCGGTGTCGGTCATGGTGTGTCCTCTCCGTTCCAATTCTTGGAGGCTACTCCACTTTTAGGGTGCAGTCTAAGTTTGGAGCGCTTGTTAGGGTCACGTCATGACCGGAGCCTCCCGACGCGAGCGGAAGCGCGCGGCCACCCGTCGGCACATCGCGGACACGGCGGCACGCCTGTTCGGCGAACGCGGTTACGAGAACGTGTCCGTGAGCGAGATCGCCCGAACCGCGGACGTCGCGGAGCAGACCGTCTACAACTACTTCCGCACCAAGGAGCAGCTCGTCACCGACCGCGGCGACGAGATCAGGGAGCGTCTCGCCGCCCTCGTCCGCGAACGAGCCGCCGGGACGTCCGCCGCTGCCGCGGTGCGCGACTACGTCCTCGGGTACGTCGCCGGCATCCGGGACATCCCGGCGGACATCTGGCGCGGCGACCTCGCCCACCTCGCGGCAGCGAGCCCGGCGGTCCGGCGGCTGGCGCTCGACATCGTCGCCGACCAGGCCGACGCGGTCGCCGACGCCCTCGTCGCGTCCGATGGCGCGAGTCCGCACGTCGCCCGCCTCCAGGCGAAGGCCCTCCTCGGCGTGTACCAGATCCTCATCGAGGAAGCGGGCGCCCGGACGCGGGCCGGGCAGAGCCAGGGCCGGATCGCCGACGACCTCGGCCCGGTCGTCGCGTCGTTGCTCGACGAGCTGGACGGGTGGTTCGGCACGGTGCGCGAGGCCCCGCCTCAGCCGCCGCCCCCGTCGCCCGACGACGACTCGTAGGCAGCGTGGTGGGCGAGGTAGGTGACCGGCCGTTCCGGGTCGAGCTCGACGAGGAGATCGTCACCATCGGTGAACACGATCACCGCACTGCCGCGCACGGGGATGCGCGACGCGCTCGAGTTCAGCCGGACGCTCACCGCCCGGGGGCCGCCGCCGTCGTCGTAACGGATCGGTACGGCACCGCCCTCGTTCCAACGGTTCGGGTCCGGGAGCCCGACGACCACGCCGGGCCTCCGCGCCCCCTGGGCCCGCAGGCGCAGGATCCGGACGACCTCGCGCCGGGCGCTGCGCACACCCCGGACCGCGCAGAGGGCCACGACCAGGCAGGCCACGGCAGCGCAGAGGGCGACGACGGCGAGGATGCGACCGTGCACCGCCGCGCCGTCCGCCACCGTGGACCACCCGTCGTCGGGCAGGTCCGCGCGCAGGCCCCACCACCACGCCAGGACGCCGAGGCCGATCGCGACGCCGCCGAGCAACCCCGTCCAGATCAGCAACGCGGTGGCGGACGCCCGCATGGTCGCCTCGGTGCCGTCGACGTACACGCCGATGCACAGGACCACACCGACCAGCAGTGCGGGCACGCCGAGCGCGAGCCACCACCACCCGCCGAGCCCCGCGAGCCGGCTCGCGACGACGAGCCCGAAGCCGGCGACCGCACCTCCGGTGCTCAGCGCGAGGCCCGCGACGAGCCCGACGTGCCACGCCCGCAGGGGCGGGAGCTCCGCACCCCAGGGCACGCGGCTGACCCGCATGCCCCTGCGCCCGTCCGTGGTGAAGACCGGCCGCTCGTCGAGCCACGGCCACTCCTGTTCGATGCCCGGCTTCCGCCCGTCTCCGTGCTGCATGCGGGCACCGTAGCCGGACGACGCCCCGCTCCCGGTACCAGGTTCGCGAGCCCCTGCGGTCAGGACCAGCCACCCGACGACGCCTCGAGGACCACGCGCCCGCGGCCGGTGAGCGGGATGGCCGCCGGCGACGTCGCACGCAAGAAGGCCCGGCACCGCAGATTCCTGCGGTGCCGGGCCTCTGATCAGGAACTATGGGCGACAGGCGTCTGACCCGAGGTCAGAAGTCCCAGTCGTCGTCCTCGGTCTCCACGGCCTTGCCGATGACGTACGAGGAGCCCGACCCCGAGAAGAAGTCGTGGTTCTCGTCCGCGTTCGGCGAGAGCGCCGCGAGGATCGCGGGGTTGACGTCCGTGTCCTCCTTGGGGAACAGCGCCTCGTAGCCGAGGTTCATGAGGGCCTTGTTGGCGTTGTACCGCAGGAACTTCTTGACGTCCTCGGTCAGCCCCAGCTCGCCGTAGAGCGCGTCGGTGTACTCCACCTCGTTCTCGTACAGCTCGAAGAGCAGCTCGAACGTGTACGCCTTGAGCTCCTCCTGCTCGGCCGGGGACACCAGCGCGAGACCCTTCTGGTACTTGTACCCGATGTAGTACCCGTGCACCGCCTCGTCACGGATGATGAGGCGGATGAGGTCGGCCGTGTTCGTCAGCTTGGCCCGCGAGGACCAGTACATCGGGGCGTAGAAACCCGAGTAGAACAGGAACGACTCGAGCATGGTCGAGGCGACCTTGCGCTTGAGCGGGTCGTCGCCCCGGTAGTAGTCGAGCACGATCTCTGCCTTCTTCTGCAGGTTCGCGTTGTTCTCGGACCACTCGAAGGCGTCGTCGATCTCGGGCGTGGACAGCAGCGTCGAGAAGATCGAGGAGTAGCTCTTGGCGTGCACGCTCTCCATGAAGGCGATGTTGGTGTACACCGCCTCCTCGTGCGGGGTGAGCGCGTCCGGGATGAGCGACACCGCGCCGACCGTGCCCTGGATCGTGTCCAGGAGCGTCAGGCCGGTGAACACGCGCGTGGTCATGACCTTCTCGGGCTCGCTGAGCGTGTGCCACGACTGGATGTCGTTCGACACCGGCACCTTCTCGGGCAGCCAGAAGTTGCCGACGAGGCGGTCCCAGACCTCGAGGTCCTTCTCGTCCTGGAGCCGGTTCCAGTTGATCGCCGTCACGCGATCGATGAGCTTGAGCTTGCCACTTGGCGACATGGGAGTTCCTTCAGGTACTGCAGGTCAGGTGCTGCAGGGGCGGGTGGGCTGGCGAGGTCAGAGCATGCAGCTGACGCAGTTCTCGACCTCGGTCCCCTCCAGCGCCATCTGACGCAGGCGGATGTAGTAGAGCGTCTTGATGCCCTTGCGCCACGCGTAGATCTGCGCCTTGTTCACGTCACGCGTCGTCACCGTGTCCGGGAAGAAGAGCGTGAGCGAGAGGCCCTGGTCCACGTGCTGCGTGGCCGCGGCGTACGTGTCGATGATCTTCTCGTACCCGATCTCGTACGCGTCCTGGTAGTACTCCAGGTTGTCGTTCGTCATGTACGGCGCCGGGTAGTACACGCGACCGAGCTTGCCCTCCTTGCGGATCTCGATCTTGGCGGGCACCGGGTGGATCGACGACGTCGAGTTGTTGATGTAGCTGATCGACCCGGTCGGCGGCACCGCCTGGAGGTTCTGGTTGTACAGGCCGTGCTCCATGACCGAGGCCTTGAGCTCCCGCCAGTCGTCCTGCGTCGGGATCGCCACGCCGGCGTCGGCGAAGAGGCGGGTGACCCGCTCGGTCGCCGGCTTCCACTCCTGCTCGGTGTACTTGTCGAAGTACTCGCCCGTGGCGTACTTCGACTCCTCGAACCCGCCGAACTTCTGCTTCCGCTCGATCGCCAGGCGGTTCGACGCCGCGATCGCGTGGTAGGCCACGGTGTAGAAGTAGATGTTCGTGAAGTCGATGCCCTCGTCGGAGCCGTAGTAGATGTGCTCGCGGGCCAGGTAGCCGTGCAGGTTCATCTGGCCGAGGCCGATGGCGTGGCCCTGGTCGTTGGCCCGCTTGATCGACGGGACCGACTCGATCGACGTCTGGTCGCTCACCGCGGTCAGGGCGCGGATCGCGGTGTCGATCGTGCGGCCGAAGTCCGGCGAGTCCATCGCCTTGGCGATGTTCAGCGAGCCGAGGTTGCAGGAGATGTCCCGGCCGACCGTCTCGTAGGAGAGGTCCTCGTTGAACGTCGACGGCGTCGAGACCTGCAGGATCTCGGAGCACAGGTTCGAGTGGGTGATGCGGCCCTTGATCGGGTTCGCCCTGTTCACCGTGTCCTCGAACATGATGTACGGGTAGCCGGACTCGAACTGCAGCTCCGCGAGCGTCTGGAAGAAGTCGCGGGCGTTGATCGTCGTCTTGCGGATGCGGTCGTCGGCGACGAGCTCGTCGTACTTCTCCGTCACCGAGATGTCCGCGAACGGCTTGCCGTAGACGCGCTCGACGTCGTAGGGGCTGAACAGGTGCATCTCGGCGTTCTTCTTGGCCAGCTCGAACGTGATGTCCGGGATGACGACGCCGAGCGAGAGCGTCTTGATGCGGATCTTCTCGTCCGCGTTCTCACGCTTGGTGTCGAGGAACCGCAGGATGTCCGGGTGGTGCGCGTGCAGGTAGACCGCGCCCGCACCCTGGCGCGCACCGAGCTGGTTCGCGTAGGAGAAGGAGTCCTCGAGCAGCTTCATCACGGGGATGACGCCGGACGACTGGTTCTCGATGTGCTTGATCGGCGCGCCGTGCTCACGGATGTTGCTCAGGAGCAGCGCGACGCCGCCGCCACGCTTGGAGAGCTGCAGCGCGGAGTTGATGCCGCGCGCGATCGACTCCATGTTGTCCTCGATGCGCAGCAGGAAGCAGGACACGGGCTCGCCGCGCTGCGCCTTTCCGACGTTGAGGAACGTCGGGGTCGCGGGCTGGAACCGCCCGGAGATGACCTCCTCGACGATGTCGCGTGCCATCTGCTCGTCGCCGTCGGCCAGGCCGAGCGCGACCATGCTCACGCGGTCCTCGAAGCGCTCGAGATACTTCTTGCCGTCGAACGTCTTGAGCGTGTACGAGGTGTAGTACTTGAAGGCGCCGAGGAAGGTCTCGAAGCGGAAGTTCTTCGAGTACGCGAGCTGGAACAGCTCCTTGACGAACGACCGCGAGTACTTGGCCAGCACGGTCGGGTCGTAGTACTCGGCCTCGACGAGGTGGTCCAGCTTCTCCTCGAGCGAGTCGAACTCGACCGTGTTCGGGTTGACGTGCTGCAGGAAGTACTGGCGCGCGGCCTCACGGTCCTTCTCGAACTGGATCTTCCCGTCCGGTCCGTAGAGGTTCAGCATGGCGTTGAGCGCGTGGTAGTCGAGCTGGAGCTCCTCGAGCGGGATCTCGCTCACGCCCTCGCCGGTCAGGCTGAGAGGCTCAGTGGTTGTTGCTGCCAAAATCGTCCCAATCCGTTGCGGACGCGCGTGACGTCCTGCGCCGTTCCCAGAAGCTCGAAGGCGTACAGGTACGGGACATCACACTTCGCGGCGATGATGTCTCCGGTGATGCAGTACGCGGCCCCGAAGTTGGTGTTCCCCGCGGCGATGACGCCGCGGATGAGCGACCGGTTGTGTTCGTCGTTGAGGAACTTCCTCACCTGACGCGGGACGGCCCCGCCCTCGTTGCCGCCACCGTAGGTGGGGGCCATGAGGACGTAGGGCTCGTCGACGCGCAGGAACCCGTCGGCCGGGCGGAGGGGTATCCGGTGCACCGGGATGCCGAGCTCGTCGAGCGCGAGCTTCTGGACGAACCGGTGCGTGTTCTCGGACACGCTGGAGAAGTAGACGAGAGAACCCACGTCACGCCCCCTTGCCGACGTCGTGGTGGTGCTGGTCAGGCCGAGGCGGCCTGGAGCGCGGCGACCGCGCTGATCTTGTCGGGGCGAAAGCCCGACCAGTGGGTGTCACCGGCCACGACGACAGGAGCCTGGAGGTAGCCGAGGCCGCGCACCATCTCGAGCGCCTCGGCGTCCTGCGTGATGTCGACGACCGTGTACTCGACACCCTTGCGATCCAGTGCCCGGTACGTCGCGTCGCACTGCACGCAGGCCGGCTTGCTGTAGACCGTTACGCTCATGTCCGCCTCCTCTGACCTCGAAGAACACCCGTGAACTTACGTCGGTGTGCTTTGTTCGCGGGTCTGCGTCTCCCGCTGGACCAAACACTACACCTTGTGTCTGACGCTCGCTCGCTTACGACATGTTGTGGTCGAGCCCCGATCACCACACCGTGCCGGGGCGGCCGGAAGGGCCTCGTGAGCCCTCCTGGGCCATGCTGCCACGACCCTCTGACACCGCGTGGGAGGCGGCGTCGCGCGCTTCCCGGCGTGCGCGCGGACACGCTCCCGGGAGGGCCGGGAAGCCGCACCTGAGCGGCCCTCCGGAGGCCGGCGGAAGAGATTCAGATCGCGGCGTGTCGCCGCCCTTCGGCGTGTCGCGGGGACCGATCCGCCGCACGATTCGACACCGTGTGGTTTGTCACAGGACGTGCCATCCGGCGTCGTCGTGCCCGCCCGGGACGTCGGCCTCGGGCGCGTACGGCGTGCGCGTGAAGCAGAACGTGCCGACGTCCAGCGCCACGACCCGGCCGTCGCGCTCCACGGGACGGAGCGTCTCGCCGTGCCAGTAGCCCGCCGTCGCGCCCACCCAGGTGCCGGGCTCGTCACCCGGGACGAACTCGGTCGCACGGCCGCCGTTCACGCTCGCCAGGACGAGCCGCTCGCCCGTGGCACCCCGGACGCAGGACAGCGTGTAGGGCACGGGGCCCCAGTACCAGTCGCCCGCGAGCTCAGCGGCCGCCCGGCCCGACCCCCGACCGGCCGCACCGGCGACGGGGCCGTCGGCGACACGACCGCCCCCGGTCGTGCTCGCCCCGCCCAGCCGCCGCCACGCCGCCAGCAGCCCCGTCCCGTCACCGAAGCCGCCCGTGCTGGACCCGAGCACCGCGACGGCGTCCCCCGTGGCCAGGTCCACCCGCAGGTCGGACGTGAAGCCCGGCACGGACCCGGAGTGTCCCACCGTGCGCACGGGCGCGCCGTCGCCCAGCACGTCGTTGCGCACCCGGACCCCCAGGCCGTAGGTGCCCGTCCAGGCGGCTCCGGGCTCGTCCACGACCACGCGGGGCGCGGTCATGAGCCGCCGGGCCGCACGGGGCAGCACGGCCTCCCCCGCGGCGCCCAGGGTGTCGTGGCAGGCCAGCCACGTCCCGAACCGCACGAGGTCCGACGGCGTGGACCACACCTCGCCCGCCGGCCCCAGGGCGAGGTAGTCCGGCACCGGCTCGGCGTGCACGAGGTCCTCGTGCGGGTGCACGGCGTAGCCCGCCACGTGCGGGCCGACGGGCACGCGCCCGGTCGAGGCCATGCCGAGCGGCGCCCACACCTCGTCCCGCAGCACGTCGTGCCACGCGCGGCCGCGCGCCACCTCCACGAGCCGGCCGAGCACGGCGTAGCCCACGTTCGAGTAGTGGTAGCGGGTGCCAGGGGCCGACAGCCGCGGCAGGCGGGAGGACACGATCTGCTCCCACGTCGAGCCGCCGGCCCGCTCCCACCAGGGCCCGGCCGGTTCCGCGGGCAGCCCGCTCGTGTGGCTCAGCAGCTCCGCGAGCGTGGCGTCGGCCGCGGGCGCGTCGGGCAGGTGCGCGCCGACCGGGTCGTGCAGCGCGACCTTGCCCTCCTGGGCGAGCCGCAGCACCGCGACGGCCACCATCGGCTTGGTGATCGACCCGATGCGGAAGGCGTGCTCCGGTGTGGGCGGCTCCGCGAGCGCCGGGTCCGCCGCGGTCCCCGTCCACGCCACGGCTCCCCCGCGCCCGACGGCGGCCGACAGCGCGGGTGCCCGCGACGCCGTCCGCACGTCCCCCAGCAGACCATCCAGCACCTCGACCCCGTCCATGGGCACAACCTAACGCCCGGCGCGCGCGGTGGGTGACGGTGTGGGTGACGACGGACGGCCGCCGCGCACGGGTGTGCGCGGCGGCCGTCCGGCCCGGTGCGGGTCAGGCGGGCGACACGTCGTCCACCGACGGCAGGGTGTTCGTCGTGGCGAGGCGGCGGTACCAGTGCGCCGAGTCCTTCCAGGTGCGCTCGAGCGTGTCGTAGTCGACCCGGATGATGCCGAACCGGCGGTCGTAGCCGTAGGCCCACTCGAAGTTGTCGAGCAGCGACCACGCGAAGTAGCCGCGCACGTCGACGCCGCGGTCGCGGGCCACGCCCAGCGCCTCGACGTGGTCGTGCAGGTAGGTGACGCGCTCGACGTCGTGCACGCGGGCCACGCCGTCCTCCACCACCACGGTGTCGGCGAACGCCGCACCGTTCTCCGTGACCATGAGCGGCTGGTCCGGGTAGGTCTCGTGCAGGGAGACCAGCAGGTCCGTGAGGCCGGCGGGCTCGATGTTCCAGCCCATGGCGGTGTAGGGGCCCGGCTGGGGCAGGAACTCGACGTCGTCGGCCGCGATCCACGGGGTGCCCGCGGAGTCCTTGTGGCCGTCGGCCTGCTGCCGCTCGCCCTCGCCGGTCCAGTGCCGGACGCGCGCGGTCGAGTAGTAGTTCACGCCGAGCACGTCGAGCGGCTGGCGGACGGTCTCGAGGTCACCGTCGTGCACGAACGACCAGTCCGTGACGGACGCGGTGTCGCGCAGCAGGTCCTCGGGGTAGGCACCCTCGAGCACCGGGCCGAGGAAGGCGCGGTTGGCGAGCGCGTCGACCTTGCGGACGGCGCCGAGGTCGGCCTCGGACGACGGGTCGTCCGGCCGGAAGACGTGCAGGTTGAGCGTGATCGACGTCTTCGCGGCGTCGCCGAGGACCTCGCGGATCTGCTGCACGGCGAGGCCGTGCGCGAGGTTGAGGTGGTGCACCGCCTGGAGCGCGGCGAGCGGCTCGGTGCGGCCGGGCGCGTGCACGCCCGAGCCGTACCCGAGGTACGCCGAGCACCACGGCTCGTTGAGCGTGGTCCACACGTCGATACGGTCGCCGAGCTCCTCGGCCATCTTCCGCGCGTACCGCGCGAAGGCGTAGGCGGTCTCGCGGTTGGTCCAGCCGCCGGCGTCCTCGAGCTCCTGCGGGAGGTCCCAGTGGTAGAGCGTGACGACGGGCTTCACGCCCGCCGCGATGAGCGCGTCGACGAGGTCCGAGTAGAACCGGATGCCCTCGGCGTTGAACTCGCCCGACCCGCCCGGCTGCACGCGCGGCCACGCGATGGAGAAGCGGTAGGCGCCCAGCCCCAGGTTCTTGATGTGCTCGACGTCCTCCTGCCACCGGTGGAAGTGGTCGTCCGCGACGTCGCCCGTGTCGCCGTTCAGCGTCTTGCCGGGCGTGTGCGAGAACGTGTCCCAGATGGACGGGCCGCGCCCGCCCTCCGTCGCACCGCCCTCGATCTGGTAGGACGCGGTCGCGGATCCCCAGAGGAAGTCGCTGGGGAAACTCCGTGCACTCACAGTGCCACCTCTCCCGGGCCGGTGGCCCGAACGGTCTTGCCTTCGCTCTCGACGCCCCATTCGCCTGGGGCGTCGTCACTGGTCACCCGGACGACGCCGGCGGCGTACCGCACGCGGAACGTCGCGGGGGCGCCGGTGCCACCGGGGACCGTGATCTCTTCGTCGAACCCTTCGGGCAGACGGGTGCAGCGTAACGTCACGCCCTCGGCCCATGCGTAGTCGGGCCGGTCGTCCCGATCACCGACGGGCAGCACCGTGCCGGGCCGGACGAGCACGGGCAGGGTGTCGAAGCCGTGCTCCTCGGTGACCCAGCGCGGGCCGGTGACCGTCGACGGGAGGGCGTCGGTGGCGACCTCCGGCAGGCGCGTCCACTCGCCCTCCGGCACGTAGACCTCGGCGGTCGTCTCGTCGAAGACCGGCGCGACCAGCAGCGACGGGCCGAGCATGTACTGGGTGTCGACCGCTGCCGCCGTCCGGTCCTCGGGGTGCTGCAGCACCATGGGCCGCATCACGGGGATGCCCTGACCTGCGGCCTCCTGGCCGAGCCCGCCCAGGTACGGCATCAGCCGCATCTTCAGCCGGGTGAACTTGCGGGTCACGTCGACGGCCTCCTCGTCGAACGCCCACGGCACGCGGTAGGAGCCCGACCCGTGCAGGCGCGAGTGCGAGGAGAGCAGGCCGAACGCCGTCCACCGCTTGAAGACGGCCGGGTCGGGCGTGCCCTCGAACCCGCCGATGTCGTGGCTCCAGTACCCGAACCCGGACAGCGACAGCGACAGCCCTCCGCGCAGCGACTCGGCCATGGCGACGAACGTCGACTCGCAGTCGCCGCCCCAGTGCACCGGGTACTGCTGGGTGCCTGCCGTCGCGGACCGCGCGAAGACGACCGCCTCCCCCTGCCCGCGCTCCTGCTCGAGCAGCTCGAAGACCGCCTTGTTGTACAGGTCGGCGTAGGCGTTGTGCATGCGCTGCGGGTCGGAGCCGTCGTGCCAGACGACGTCCGTCGGGATGCGCTCGCCGAAGTCCGTCTTGAAGCAGTCGACGCCCTGGTCGAGCAGCACGCGCAGCTTGTCCTGGTACCACGCGGTGGCCTCGGGGTTGGTGAAGTCGACCAGGCCCATGCCGGCCTGCCACAGGTCCCACTGCCAGACGTCGCCGTCAGGCGTGGTGACGAGGTAGCCCTTCTCCATGCCCTCCCGGAACAGGTGCGAGCGCTGCGCGATGTACGGGTTGATCAACACGCACACCTTGAGGCCGCGCTCGTGCAGGCGCGCCAGCATGCCCTCGGGGTCGGGGAACGTCGCCGGGTCCCACACGAAGTCGCACCAGTGGAACTGCCGCATCCAGAAGCAGTCGAAGTGGAACACCGACAGCGGGATGCCCCGCTCGGCCATGCCGTCGATGAAGCTCGTGACGGTGGCCTCGTCGTAGCTCGTGGTGAACGACGTGGACAGCCACAGCCCGTACGACCAGGCGGGGACGACGGCGGGGCGCCCCGTGAGGGCCGTGTACCGGCGCAGGATGTCGGCGGGGGTGGGCCCGTGGATGACGTAGTACTGCAGCGCCTGGCCCGGCACCGAGAACTGCGTGCGGCTGACGACCTCGGACCCGACCTCGAACGAGACCCGCTCGGGGTGGGCGACGAACACGCCGTAGCCGCGGTCGGTCAGGTAGAACGGGACGTTCTTGTACGCCTGCTCGCTCGCGGTGCCGCCGTCCTCGTTCCAGACGTCGACGCTCTGGCCGTTCTTGACGAACGCCCCGAACCGCTCGCCCAGCCCGTACACGTGCTCGCCGACGCCGAGCCCGAGCTGCTCGTGCACGAAGTCGCCCTCCGGCGTCCTCGCGACACCGATGCTCCGCTCCGAGGAGGTGGTGAGCACCCTGCCGCCGGCCACGAAGTCGACGTGCCACGGGCCGTCGGTCGACACGCGCGCGGTCAGCCCGCCCGACGTGAGCTCGGCCGGACCCTCCCCCGGCGCGGTCGGCGTCGTGACCTTCACGGTGCCTGGCTGCCGGTGGACGGCGAAGTGCGGCCCACGGTCACGCCGGCCCTGGTGGTGTTCGATGCGCACGCCGATGACGTCGTCGGCCGGCGCGTCGAAGGTGACGGTCACGAGCGGCCGGTTGAGGGTGTCGCCGCGCTTGGTGATCGGCGCCGTCGGCGCGTACACGGTGAGGGTGCCGTCGCCGGCCTCCACGGCGTCGACGTCGCGGGGCCGCAGCATCTCGACCCCGGGGCGCAGGTGCCAGTAGCCGTCGGTGAACTTCATGGGTGGGACCTCGTTGCCTCTCGGTGGGACGCCGTCACTTGACCGCTCCTGCGGTCACGCCCCGGGTCAGGGTGCGCTGGAAGATCAGGAAGAACAGGACGGCGGGCACGAGCGACACGAGCGAGCCCGCGTTGATCGTCGGCGCGTCCATCATGCGGTCGCCCTGCAGGGACGCCAGGGCGATGGGGATGGTCTGGGTGTCGTTGCTGGTGAGCATGACCAGCGGGATGAAGAACTCGTTCCAGGTCCAGATGAAGAAGAAGATCATCAGCACCGAGAGCGTCGGCCGCACGATCGGGAACACGACCTGCCAGAGGATGCGCCAGCGGCTCGCGCCGTCGAGCGCAGCGGCCTCCAGCAGCGCGGGCGGGAACGTGCCGAGCACCGAGGACAGCAGGTAGGTGCCGAACGCCGACTGGATGACGGTGAAGATGATGATCACGGACCACTGCGAGTTGGACAGGCCCACCGACTGCGCCATCGTGAACAGCGGGTAGATCAGCGCCTCCTGCGGCAGCATGTTCGCCAGCAGGAACAGCGCGACGATCCACAGCCGGCCCTTGATCCGGCCGATGCCGATGGCGTACGCGTTGAGCAGCGACAGCAGCGCCCCGCCGACGGCGACGAGGGCCGAGATGAAGACCGAGTTCCACAGCTTGACGGGGAAGTCGGTGCGCTCCCAGAAGCCCACCACGCCGTCGAGGTAGAGCCCGGACGGCAGGGACAGCGGGCCGTTCGCCGCGTAGTCCTGCGGCGACTTGAACGCGTTGAGCAGCATGATGCCGAACGGCGCCAGGACGGCGAGGCCGACGAGGACGGCGGCGGCGAGCACGAGCCAGCGGGCCGCCCCGCGGCGGTACCGGGAGTCGATCCCGGTGGATCGAAGGTCTGCGGCGACGGTCATCTCAGAGCCCCTCCCTCTCACGCCGCTCGGCCCGGTTCTGCAGGCCGAGGATCACCAGCGCCACGACGACGATCACGAGCGTCAGCACGGTCGCGATGGCCGACCCGTAGCCGACCTGGGACTTGTCGAAGAAGCTGAGGTACGAGTAGTAGCTGGGCACGAGCGTCGAGCTCTCCGGGCCGCCCCGCGTCAGCACGTAGATGGGCCCGAACACCTTGAGCGCCGCCACCGTGCAGGTCAGCGTGACGACGAACGTCTCGGGCCGGATCTGCGGCACGGTGATCGCCCGGAACCGGTCCCACCACCCCGCGCCGTCCAGCTCGGCCGCCTCGTAGAGCTCGGGGTCGACCCGCTGCAGCGCAGCCATGAAGATGACCACCGGGTAGCCCA
>DATGOB010000120.1:0-27366 GCA_036010205.1 Promicromonospora sp.
TTCTTCGGCGTCGGTCCGGTCACCGTCGCGATCCCGCTCCGTGCACTCGGAGATCGTTCCTACGGTGTGATCGCCGCCGAGGACGATGCCGCGGCGAAAGGCATGGTCGGCATCCTTGGGTCGCTCAGCCTCGCCTCTGACATCTTCCAGATCCCGACCACCGGTGAATGGGACCCGCCCGCCGACGCGGTAGCCATCTGCGGCCCGAAGTCATCACACGTCACCGCAGAGGCGATCGAGGCCGACCCATACCTCTCCTTCCAGCCGGACCCGGAAGGACGTTGGATCATCACGGACAAGCAGACGGGAGACGCCTTCGTTTCTCCGTCCGACACCGGCGATCCCACCCGGGATATCGCCTACATCGCTCGCATCAAGCGCCGTGGCCGGACCTTGATCATCGTCGCTGGCGTACATGCGCTCGGATCAGTGGGTGCCGTGGAGTACCTGCGCCGGCACCTAGACGCCGTGCACGCCGCCGTTGGCGAAGATCCGTTCTCACTCGTTGTCAGTAGTACGTTCGAGGGCACGACCGTGAAGGACACGGTGGCAGCATGGGGCCCAAGGGTGCACGCATGATCAAGTCACGCAAGGCTCTCGGCGCGACTCTCGCGGGCAAGACGAACAATCAGGATCGCTACGTCATCGGTGACAACTTCGCAGCAGTGCTCGATGGCGCGACGTCGTTCGCCGGCGACCGGTCACACGATCCTGGTTGGTACGCGGAGCAGCTCGCGCATGCACTCGACGAGACGGTGCCACGTGGCGAGCCGTTGGCTGATGCCGTCGCTGAAGCAATCCGGACCGTCCGCGACGCCAACGAGTTGACGCCCGCGACCACGCCAACCAGTACGGTCGCGCTTGCGCGATGGTCAGACGATCAGGTGGAGACCTACGTCCTTGGCGACAGTTACGTGGTGGTGCTCCACGACGACGGCAGCGAGACCGTTCACACGGATGACCGCCTGGACGAGATCGCAACAGCGGAGCGCATCACCTATCGCAGCCGGCTCGTGGACGGCCATGGGTACGACGAGGCGCACCGTGCGCTGCTTCTCGACCTCCAAGCTGAGCAGGCGCGGCACGTCAACCGGCCGGGCGGCTACTGGATAGCAGGCACCGAGCCCGAAGCCGGACGGCATGGCATGACGACCGTCGAGCCACGGGGGAGGGTTGCCGGACTTCTGCTCGCTAGCGACGGCATCGATCCTGAACGGCACCCTAAAGCCACTGCTTGGAGGGACCTTTTCAACGAGGCGTACTCGCACGGCCCAGAGCAGGTGCTGCGCCGGATCCACGATGCGGAGCGCGGAGACCCCGCCGGCCGCCGGTGGCCGCGCTCGAAGCCTCATGACGACAAGACCATCGTTACCGTCCCACTCGCTTAGCGGGTGCCGGCCCTGCGCCCGCTGCCGAATTGACCTCTACAAGATCAAGGCGCGCCTGACGGCGCGCGGGCCCGCGCCTCCGGCGGGGCCCCGCGATGGGGACCCCCGCGCTCCGGGCGCTCCGCGCCCTACGCGCACCCCCACCGCACCCCACCGGCAGCGCCGGCCCATGCGTAACGAAGGCGGTCCTGGACCTCGACCAGGGCCGCCTTCCCGCTGTGCATCTCGCGATGGTGCTGTCCGTATATCGCGGACGGTCACGGCGGCCGGCACCCGTAACCGGCTAGGTCGAGCGTCCGCCTAGCAACCGCCCGCACGAAGCCGGCCCGGTCAGTCTTGCAGCTGCGGACCCGAGCACGGGGCGAGATGAGCGGCCATCGCGCCTACGGAACACCGTCCGGCTCTCGGAGGATCTTCATCGACACGGCACCGCATCAAGGCCGCTCCGCGTCACTACGTGATGGCGCAAGCGCCAGCCTTGACCCGGCACCGCGCCGACGAAGAGCGTGGCAGGGAGCCGGACGACGCCCCGACCTGAACGCACCTGCACAGCACCCGGCGGTTAGTGATTCGGTTAGTGATTGCGACGGAGTACCCGCACTCACGCACCGTCGTCGGTGGACACTCGGCCGGCGCGAACCCGGGCCCGACGACCTCTGCCGGACCGCCTAGAGCGCCTGAAAATCGAAAGGTCACCGGATCGACGCCGGTCGGAGCCACAGCAAGAACCCCCGGAACCATCAGATTCCGGGGGTTCTTCAGTTCTCCCGGGGTGAAGTCGCAGCAATCCGTACGGATCGCGCCCAACCGACTACTACGTTCCCGGCATGGCTTCATACGCTCTCGACATTCCCGATGTCTCGGGCCAGGTCCACCTCGTTCCGGACGTCTGGTGGGGCCGCAGCTACCTGACCGTCGACGGCACCAAGGCGCCGAGCGCCGGCAAGCGCGCCTTCGCCCTGCAGGCGACGGACGGCAGCCCCGTGGTCGCGAAGCTCGGTCGCACCGCCCTGTTCTCTCTCCGGTGCCGCCGGTCGAGGTGAACGGAGCGACGTACCTCGCGGTCGCTCGACGGGGGTGAAGAGCCTGCTCATGATCGCGGTGGCCGCCTCCGCCTTCGTGATCTGGCAGCTGGTCGGCAGCATCCTCGTGGCGAGTTTCTGACCAGCCCGTGAACGCATAACACCACGCGAAACGGCCTTTCCGGCAATTCGTTCCGCACCCCGGCCCATGGCGTGTGTTTCCTTTCACACGTTTTCGATGAAGGACGCGCCGCCTCTGGAATTGCCGCGTACGCCGTTGACCTGTTGAGTTGTCTTCAACGGCGTACACCGATGCCGGGCACGGGAGGGCAGATGATCGAGGACGCGAAGGTCGACGGCCAGGCAGGCCCCACCACGAGCGGCACACCGGATCCTGGCCGGCAGGCCTCCCTGGGCGCGCTCGTCGAGCAGATCTCCGAGCAGGCGAGCCGTCTGGTGCGTGCAGAGATCGCGCTCGCCAAGGCTGAGCTGACCGAGAAGGCGACGAAGTCCGGCATCGGCATCGGCCTGATGCTGGTCGCGCTGGTCGTCCTGGCGTACGCCGTCGGCGTGCTGCTCCTGGCAGCCGTCTACGGCCTCGGCACCGTGTGGCCGCTCTGGCTGTCCGCACTGGTGATCGGCGGGTTCATGCTCGTCGTGACGATCGTGCTGGCGCTCGTGGGCCTCCAGATGCTGAAGAAGGCGACGACCAAGCCCGAGAGCATCGACCGCGTGCGCGACGACATCGCGTCGATCAAGGAGGGGATGGGCCGATGAGCACTCCGACCACACCGCCGAGCAGCAGCACCGAGCTCAAGGCCGAGGTGCTGCGGAGCCGCGCGGAGCTGGCCGCCGCGATCGACGAGCTGACGACCCGGCTGAGCCCGGGCTACCAGGCCTCGCGACTCGCCCAGGAGGCCAAGCAGGCCGCCGGCGACGCCAAGGCGATGCTCACCGGCGACAAGAACGGCCCGGCGCAGTCACCGCGCCGGGCCCGCAACGCCAAGATTCTGCTCGGAGCCACGGTCGGCCTGGTGGCTCTGTCTGCGGCAGTCGTCACGACCGTCGCGCTCAGGCGCGCGCGGGGCTGAGCTGGGGGGCAGCACCCGGCGCGCCTTCGTCCTACCTGCCGGCCAATCCGTCGACGTCCGACTCAGGAGTCGGAGTCGCCCGAGCTGTCTGCCGCTGCACCGAGCAGCGCCCGAACCTCGGACTCCTTGTAGCGGCGGTGACCGCCAAGAGTCCGGATCGACGAGAGCTTTCCCGCTTTTGCCCAACGCGTTACTGTCTTGGGGTCAACACGGAACAAGCTCGCTACCTCGGCAGGCGTGAGCAGGACCTCGGATTCTCCGTGGATAGACATCCCCGCACCTCCTCCGGAACGGTGCCGGCCTGGCCATACCAGGCGGTTGACGACACCCGCTCTTGCACCATTGTTAGCAGCAAACGGGATTTAGGCGACTTGGGGACGCGGTTTATTTCCTCACTTTCTCGCCCGCTCGCCACGCGCGCCCGATTCGGGCGAGTCTGGGACACGTGCGACACGCCACGCACGCGACGGGCCACACCCGACCCTCACCGCGCACACGCGACGCAACCATCTTCTGGTCACATCCTGACCCCCTCAACGACCTGGCAAAGGACCTGTGCGAATGCACGGAACGGTCGCCCGGGCGGGCGGGCCCGGGCGTCCGCGAGCAGCCCGAGCCGCCCCGCCGCTCTTCCCACGTGAGCGTCGTGAAGCAGTCAAGAAACTCCCATGCCTTGGGGGTTCCTTGACCGATGCGGGCCGACTGCCGGCCGACTGCCGACGAGCGCACGGCGGACCCGGAGTGGTCCGAACGTCACATCGGAGGATGGGACGAATCACGTCCACGGACTGGAAGAAACGTCGTACCAGCATGTAACGTTGGAACCTGGACAGACGAAACGCTACGGGGCCGCACGTCCACGCACGGTGCCGCCCCGCTCCTACGTTGAGGGGGTCGGAGCCATGGGCCGCGGCCGTCAGAAGGCAAAGCAGACCAAGGTTGCTCGCGCGCTGAAGTACTACAGCCCGGAGACCAATTATCACGCCCTCGAGCAGGAGCTCAGCGGGAACTCCCGCACGGACGTGGCGACCGAGTCACGGTGGGAACTCCCGGAGGACGAGGAGTACGACAACAGGTACTCCGACTGGGCAGAGCAGGACGGCAGCACACGCTGAGGGTGCCGGCGCCTGCGCGCCGGCCCCACGCCCGGCTCCTCGCCCGGCAGCGTCGCCGCCTCACCCGCGGTAGTCGTTCACCAGCCTGACCGCACCACCGGACACGCCCTTCGTCCCGGCGACCAGGCCCTCCTGCTCTCCTGCGGCATCCAGTGCCCCGACGCTCCCGAGCGTCCACGCGGGTACGCCCAGTGCGGCAAGCCGCGCATGTGCGGCGTCGGCGCCGTCCGCACCCACGACGGCGACCATGCCCACGCCCAGGTTGAGCGTGTTCTCGAGGTCCCGCCTCGGCACCGCGCCGAGCTCCCGGACCATCCGGAACACCGCGGGCACGTCCCACGACGCCCGGTCGACCGTCGCTACCAGCCCGGCGGGCAGAACACGCGCCAGGTTCGCGGCGAGCCCGCCACCCGTCACGTGCGTGAAGGCGTGCACCTGCGCCGCCTCGTCGGCGGCCAGCGCCAGGCAGTCGGCCGCGTAGACCCGGGTCGGCTCGAGCAGCTCCTCACCGAGCGAGCGACCCAGCTCGTCCACGTGCCGGTCCAGTGACCAGCCCGCGTGGCGCACCACGGCCCGCACGAGCGAGTACCCGTTGGAGTGCAGGCCGCTCGACGCCATCGCGATGAGCACGTCGCCCTCCCGGACCCGGTCGGGGCCCAGCACGCGATCGGCCTCGACGATACCCGTGGCGGCGCCGGCGACGTCGTACTCGTCCGGCTCGAGGAGCCCGGGGTGCTCGGCGGTCTCGCCGCCCACCAGGGCCGTGTCGGCGACCTCACAGGCCTGCGCGATGCCGCGCACGATGTCGGCGATCCGCTCGGGCACCACCTTGCCCGTGGCGATGTAGTCCGTCATGAACAGCGGCTTGGCGCCCATCACGACGATGTCGTCGACGACCATGCCCACCAGGTCGAACCCGATGGTGTCGTGCTTGTCGAGCGCCTGCGCGATCGCCACCTTGGTGCCGACGCCGTCCGTCGACGTCGCCAGCAGCGGCGCACGGTAGCCCTGGAAGGCGGACAGGTCGTACAGGCCGGCGAAGCCGCCCACGCCGCCGAGCACGGCAGGACCCTGCGTGCGGCGCACGGCGTCCTTCATGAGCTCGACGGCCTTGTCGCCCGCCTCGGTGTCCACGCCGGCGGCGGCGTACGTCAGGCCTTCGGATGTCACTGGTGCTCCTGCGTCGTTCGTGGGGTGGTTCGTGCTCACGGATGGTCGAGCGCGGTCGCGCCGCCGGTGCTCACGGTGAGCTGCTGGAGGCCGTCCTCTGGCGGGCCGAGCGGCAGCTCCGCCTGCTCCAGGAGGTGCTTGCCGAGCTGGTCGTCGGGCGGCAGCTCGATCGGGTACTTCCCCGTGAAGCACGCGGCGCACAGCTGCGACGCCGGCTGCTCCGTCGCGGCGATCATGCCCTCCGTGCTGATGTACCCGAGGCTGTCGGCACCGAGCGACTGGCCGATCTCGTCGACGCCGAGGCCGTTGGCGATCAGCTCGGCGCGCGAGGCGAAGTCGATGCCGTAGAAGCAGGGCCACTTCACGGGCGGCGACGAGATGCGCACGTGCACCTCGGCGGCGCCGGCCTCGCGCAGCATGCGGATCAGGGCGCGCTGGGTGTTGCCGCGCACGATCGAGTCGTCCACGACCACCAGCCGCTTGCCCTTGATGACCTCGCGCAACGGGTTGAGCTTGAGGCGGATGCCGAGCTGGCGCAGCGTGTCAGAGGGCTGGATGAACGTGCGGCCCACGTACGCGTTCTTGGTCAGGCCCTGGCCGAACGGGATGCCCGACTCCGCGGCGTACCCGACGGCGGCGGGCGTGCCCGACTCCGGCGTCGGGATCACCAGGTCCGCCTCGACGGGGTGCTCGCGGGCCAGGGCGCGGCCCATCTCCACGCGCGCGGCATGCACCGAGCGCCCGTTGAGCGTGTTGTCCGGGCGCGCCAGGTAGACGTACTCGAACACGCACGCGGCGCCCTCCGCCTCCGCGAAGCGGACCGACCGCATGCCGTCGGCGTCGATGCAGATGAGCTCGCCGGGCTCGACGTCGCGCACGTACGAGGCGCCCACGATGTCGAGGGCTGGAGTCTCGCTGGCGACCACCCAGCCACGGTCGAGGCGGCCGAGCACCAGCGGGCGCACGCCCTGCGGGTCGCGGGCCGCGTACAGCGTGTTCTCGTCCATGAAGACGAGGGAGAACGCACCGCGCAGGCGCGGCAGCACCTCGAGCGCCGTGGCCTCGAGGGTGTGGTCGGCGTCGCCCGCGAGCAGCGCGGTGACGAGCGCCGTGTCGGTGGTGTTGCCCCGCGCGAGCTCGCCCCGGCGCTGCGCGCCGTAGCGCTCGGCGACGAGGTTCACCAGCTCGGCGGAGTTGGTCAGGTTGCCGTTGTGGCCCAGCGCCACGGTTCCCGACGCCGTCGGGCCGAGGGTGGGCTGTGCGTTCTCCCAGGTGACGCCACCCGTGGTGGAGTACCGGCAGTGCCCGACCGCGATGTGGCCGGTCAGGGCGTTGAGGGCGGTCTCGTCGAAGACCTGGGACACGAGGCCCATGTCCTTGTAGACGAGGATCTGCTCACCGTTGCTGGTGGCGATGCCCGCGGACTCCTGTCCGCGATGCTGGAGGGCGTACAGTCCGAAGTACGCGAGCTTGGCGACCTCCTCGCCGGGAGCCCAGACCCCGAAGACGCCGCATGCGTCCTGGGGGCCTTTCTCGCCGGGCATGAGATCGTGGTTCAGTCGGCCGTCTCCGCGCAGAGGCATGCTCCGAGTATCCCATGCGGGAGGGCGCGCTCGACCAGCGGTCGGTGTGACCTGTCCGCCGTCAGGCCCGCGGCGAACGGTGGCGCAGGCTCCTGCGGTCCGCGATGACGGCGACCAGCAGGGCGATCAGTGTCGTACCGAGCGTGACTCCGGCGGTCAGGACCGTGACGTAGACGCCCGGCTTCATGAGCGACGCGCCCGACGGCGAACCGACCAGGTACAGCGACAGGACCAGCCCGAGCACGAGACCGACGATCGCGCCGGTCCAGAAGAACGCGCGGTACCGCGGCGCGCGGCGCACCGTGGCAGGGTCAACGACCGCGCGCACCTCGACGTCGTCGGGCACGGGGCCGGTGGGGTCGCTCGTTGCCTGCGTCTCGCTCACGTCCCCAGCGTACGCGCCACCCCGCCGAGGTAGTCACTCCGCGAGGTAGTCACGTGGCGAGGTAGTCCGCTAGGCGACTACCTCGCCACGTGACTACCTCGCTGGGTGACTACCTCGCCACGTGACTACCTCGGCGAGAGGGGGTTAGTTGATCAGCTTCCAGGGGCTGTGCTTGCCGACGCCCGGGATCTGCAGGATCGTCGGACGGGTCGCCACGTAGACCTCACCGCGCCAGGACACGGTGTCGCCCCACCAGTAGAGCTTCCACGGGATCCACGCCGGCGCCGTGGGCTCCTCGGGGCCTGCCGCCTCGACGGTCAGCGGCAGGCGGGCCGTCGTGCCCGACGGCGCGGCCTCGACCAGGAGCTGGTAGGCGCCCGCCTCCGTCCCGGCGGGAACGGTCACGGTCGACGTCGTGGCGCCGTCGGTCACCGGGCTGGTGCCCAGCGAGACGCCCTCCGCCGCCGTGCCGCCCTCGGGGACGAGGTACGTCTCGACCGACGAGTTCTGCGGCGCGCCCAGCGAGGTGAGGTCGAGCCCGGAGAGGCTGACCTCGGTCGACGCCCCCGCCTGCACCGTGCCGGGCAGCGCCGGGGTCACGGTGCGCGTCCGCGCGAAGCTCGGCGTGAGCGGCGACGAGGTCCGGACGTAGTCGATCCAGGCGTCGCGGTCCACGAGGCCGGAGTCCCGCCCGTCGGTTCCCTCGGTGAAGACCCGGAAGTTGTCGCCGCCCGCGACGAGGAACGAGAACGTCGCGATGCGGTAGTCGGCCTCGGGGTCCACGGGTACGCCGTCGATCGTGATGGACGAGACGTTGTCGCCCGGTGTCGCGTTCGGGTCCGCCGTCGTCGTCGTGTACGAGACGTTGTCCGAGAGGCCCAGCGCGAGGTACGGGCGCGACGGCCGGTCGCCGTTCTCGTCCGTCTGCCACTGCTGCTCGAGCAGCGTGTCGAGCTGCGCACCCGTGAGCGTGACCGTCCACAGGTTGTTGACGAACGGCAGCACGGCGTTGGCCTCTGCGTACGTGATGACGCCGTCCTCGCCGGCGTAGAGCTCGTTGCGCAGACCGCCGGGGTTCACGACGCCGATGTCGGCGCCACCGCGCTCCTCGCTCGACAGCGAGTCGCGCAGCGAGTTGGCCACGAGGTTGCCGAGCGCCGACTCCGACGCGCGGTCGTCACGGTTGCCGCCCGTCCAGACGCCGTCGGTGTACGACCCGCCCGAGAACGCGGTGGTGATGTCCGCCGTGACCTCGCCGACCGGCTGGGCGCCGATCTCCTCGGCCTCGGCCAACGCGGCGTCGACGATCTCGTCGACCTCCGCGACCCGTGGGTAGGTGGCGATCAGCTCGTCGGCCGGCGTCGCGGTGCGCTCCACGTTCTCGACCGTGTAGTCCGTGACGTCGAACGACTCGGTGTCGATCGTGAGCGAGACGTGGCCGAGGAACTCCCCGTAGTTACCGGTCTGGATGACCGGCCGGGTCTCGCCGTCGGTGCCGGGCACGGGGGCGTCCCACGCGTACTGCTTGTGGGTGTGGCCGGTGAAGATGGCCGCGACGCGCGGATCGGTGTCCTGCACCAGGTCGGCGAAGGGTCCGCCGGCCGCGACCTCCTCCTCGAGCGTCGAGCCGTCCGGCGTGCCCGCCCCGGCGCCGTCGTGGGCGAGCGCGATCACGAGGTCGGCCTCTCCGTTGGCCGCGTCACCGTCGAGCAGCTCGTCGGTCACGCGGTTCAGCGCCTCGACCGGGTCCCCGAACTCGAGGCCCTCGATGCCGGACGGCGTGACGAGGGTCGGCGTCTCCTGGGTGACCACGCCGACGAAGCCGACGTCCACGCCGTTGACCGGGACGACCTGGTAGCCCGGCAGCGCCGGCTCGCCGGTCGCCTCGTCGTAGACGTTGGCGCCGAGGTAGTCCCACCCGGCGGCGTCGGCGACGCGGCCGGTGAGGTCGTCCATGCCCTGGTCGAACTCGTGGTTGCCGACGGCCGACGTGGCCAGGTCCAGCGCGTTGAGCACGTCGATGGTGGGCTGGTCCTGCTGCAGCGCCGAGGCGAACAGCGAGGCGCCGATGTTGTCGCCCGCCGAGACGAACGCGGTGCCCTCGGGGTTCTGCGCGCGCAGCTCCTCGACGGTGCCTGCGAAGCTCACGGTGTTCTCGTCGATCCGACCGTGGAAGTCGTTGATCGCCACGAGGTCGAGATCCAGGCTGCCGGGCTCGGTGGTCGTGCCGCCGAGGTCGAGGCCGACGAGCACCGGGTCGTGGTCGGACGACCGGAACGGCGACTCGTCGTAGAGGATCGTCGCGTTGTAGTTGTACCGGCTGTACTCGTTCGCGACCGGCTCGTACGCGTTGATGTTCCAGATGTCGGCCCCGGTGACGGCCTCTGCCGCCGCCGGGGAGGCCAGCACGTGGTCGAGCGAGCCGACCATGCCGTCGAAGGCGTACGTGTACTCGCCGGTGGTGGGGCCGAGGTCCGTGTAGCCCGCGTCGGTGAGGACGGCGATGGGGTCCTCCTGCTCGTAGGCGTTGAAGTCGCCGACGAGCAGCACCTTGTCGGTGCCCGCGGCGTCGGCCTGCTCCTGCGCGAACGCCACGAGCGACGTCGCCTGCCGCACGCGCGACTCGTTCGCCGCGCCCTGGCCGTCGCCCTGGTCCTCGTCACCCGGCCACGGGCCCGGCGAGCCCTTCGACTTGAAGTGGTTGGCGACCACGAGGACGTCGTCGCCCGCGTCGGCCGCGCCGCCCGCCGGCTGGAAGACCTGTGCCAGCGGCTCGCGCGCGTTGCCGAAGGCCTCGTCCCCGATGAGGATCGTGGAGGCGCCGACCGGCTCGGCCGCCGCTGTCCGGTAGACGAACGCGTTGCGGATGACGTCCTCGTCCGCCGGGACGTCGGCAGGCGACCCGACGGCCGCCCAGGTGCCGGCGCCCTCCGCCGCGTTCAGGGCCTCGACCAGGGTGGTCAGCGCCTCGTCGCGCGGCCCGCCCAGCGCGGCGGTGTTCTCGATCTCGAGCAGCGCGACGACGTCGGCGCCGAGCGCCGTGAGGGCAGCGACGATCTTGGCCTGCTGCCGCTGGAGGTCCTCCTCCTCGGCCGCACCGCGCGCGTCGCAGCCGCCGGAGACCGTGACCGGGTCGCCGGTGCGGTCCGTGTGATAGGTGCAGCCCTCGAGCTCGTCGCCCGTCGTGCTGAAGTAGTTCAGCACGTTGAAGGTCGCGACCTGCAGCGTCCCGCCCACCGCGGCGGGGGCGTCCTCGCGCGTGTCCTCGAACGTGGCCGGCTGCACGGTGTCGGCCACGTCGGGTGTGAGGTGCGTGAGGGGCTGGAGGCTCCACGCGTCGTAGCGGTAGTCCAGCACCACGGGTGTGGTGAAGGTGACGCCCGCGCCGACACGCAGCGGGGCACCGCCCGTCAGGTACGGCAGGGGCTTGGACCGGTTCGCGTTCGAGTTGTAGTTCGTCGACGAGCCGTCGTCGAGCAGGATCGAGCGCGCCGCGTTGTCGGCGACCTGCGCGTCGTACTCCGCCGAGCCCGGGCGCCCCACGGTGGTGGGCTGCACCAGGGGGCGGTCGCCCGCGGCGAGCCCGATCGTGCCGTAGTAGTTGGTGTCGTAGTTGTCGGTGACCGTGAAGTCTCCCTGCGGCGCGAGGAGCATGCCCTCGAGCGCCTCGCGCTCCGCCTCGTCGGCGGGCCAGGTGGTCGGCGTCGGCTCCACGGAGGCCGAGGCCTCGAGCACCGTCCAGCCGCCGGCGGCGGGCGTGAGCTCGGTGAGGCCGTTGTACTCGGACACGACGCCGGTGACCTCGACGTGGTCGCCGAGCGCCACGTCCGCCGCCGCGGCGGCGGAGAAGACGAAGACCGCGTCGGAGGCACCTGGCGTCGCGTCGGTCTCGCCGCCGGTGCCCGCCGTCTGCAGGTAGAAGCCGTTGAAGCCGCCGGTCGGGTAGACCGCCGTGACGACGCCGCGCGTCGTCACCGTCTCGCCCACGAGGGGACTGACGTCACCGGTGCCCTGGATGTCGGCGATCGGCGTGACGTCGAGGGCCTGGGCGGGCGCCAGCCCGGCCAGGGTGGTGGGGACGGCGAGCGCCGCCGTCAGCGCGGCGGCCACGGCGGGGCGGACCGTCCTCGCGGGTCTCGGTGAGGACCGGAGCGTGCTGGGTACCACGCTGACTCCTTCTGCAGTGGAAGCGGGTGTGCTCGGGGTTCACGCAGCGAGCGCGTCCAACGAACCACGGAACGATGAACGCCCGGTTTCGTGCGGGGACCAACGGGAAGAATTCCCGTGTCCCCGGGCGGTGCACCGGCCGTTGTGCTCGCCGCGGCTCGTCGAGCGAGCACGCGGGCCGAGAGTAGCGCGCCTCACCGACACGCGCTACGAGCCAGCGGGCTCTTCCTGACCCAGCGGCAGTAGCGCCGAGATGTCCGACCGCTCGCCGGACGCGCGGACGCGGCCGTCGGCCACGGCGTCGGCCCAGGTCACCGCCCCGGTCGCGAGGCCGAGCCAGGTCGTGGGGTCCGTCTCGACGACGTTCGGCGGCGTACCGCGCGTGTGCCGGGGTCCCTCGACGGCCTGCACCGCACCGGCAGGGGGCACCCGCACCTCGACCGCGTTGCCCGGTGCCCGCTCGGCCAGCTCCTCGAGCGTGAAACGCACGGCCGTGGTCAGGGTGCGCCGGTCCGCCTCGCCCCGCGCCCAGACGGCGACCGCTGAGCGACCGACGTCCGGGTCGGTCCGGCGGCGCGGTGGCACTACCGCACCGCCAGGAAGTCGCCGAGCCGGGTCCAGCCGGACCGCTCCAGGCTCGTGAAGTCGGTGCCGGGCACGACGAACATGGCCCGGTCCGTACCGTTCGACACCTCGGTACCCGTCGGGTTGGGCGTCAGGGTGCAGCCGGCCACGGTGTCGAGGCCCTCGGCGGCCAGGACGAGGCACGTCGAGGCGCCGTCCTCGGAGCGCGCGGCGTAGTACGCGGTGCCGCCCTCCTCGCCGAGCCGCCGGGTCGTGACTGCGTCGACGGAGATGTCCTCGAGCTGCGCGTCGGTGAGCACGTCCTCGGCCTGCTGTTCCTCGTCGAACAAGGCCTCGAGGTCACGCGTCCCGTCGGACGACGTGCACCCCGCGAGCAGGGCAGCCGCGGCGAGCGCCGCGACGACGCCCCTCCCCCGGCGAGCGTGAGCAGACGTCATGCGGCCAGTATGACCCAGCGGCCGGTCAGTACCGGTAACCCTCGGTGCGGGCACCCTCGACGGCCAGCAGGTCGGCCGCGACCACGACCGGCAGCTCGCGTGAGGCCAGCCCCTGGTGGTCCGCCGCGTGGCCGGCCCCGTAACCGTCGCCGACGGCGGGCACCGGCTCCGACATCGGTGCGAGGCGGCGCGGGACGGGGGCGTGCCGCGGCC
This sequence comes from Promicromonospora sp., assembly GCA_036010205.1. GTDB lineage: Bacteria > Actinomycetota > Actinomycetes > Actinomycetales > Cellulomonadaceae > Promicromonospora. The sequence goes on from DATGOB010000120.1 coordinate 13,157, forward strand.
AGGGCTCGGACATGGGCACCTCGTCGCGAACCTGCGGACGCACGGGCCGGTGGGCGGGCGGATGGGCCGCGTTCCGGGACCGGCGTGACGGGGCGGGCGCCGCAGGCTCGGGCAGGGCCCGCACGGCGGCGGCGGGCGGCACCTGGGGCGCCGCAGGCTCGGGCGCGGCGTGCGCCGTGGGTTCCGCCGCGAGCCCGGGCGTCGGACGTGCCGGGGCGTAGGACGGCGGGAGGTACGACGGCGGCAGCGACCCGCCGTGCCCCGCCGAGGACCGGGAGGCAGCGGCCTCCGAGACGGACCGGTACCCGCCGTCGTCCGACAGGGACCGGTACCCGGTGCTCTCCGACGAGGTCCGGTACCGGCCGTCCGCCGGCAGCGGCCGGGGACCGTCGCCCTCCGGTGCCGGCCGGGGCACGCCGTCCGCCGACGGCATCCGGCCGGACGGCCCGGCCGCCACGCTCCCGAACGCCGGTGCGACGGACGCACGCGGCTCCCGCGCGGGCGGTGTCGGAGACGGCCCGGGTGCGGGCGACGGGGTGGCCGCGCGGCGGCCGGGCGCACCGTCCCGGCGGGAGGGCGTGCCCCGCCCCTCGGGAGCGCCCCCCGCACCCGGCGCCTCGCCGCCGCGGGGCGACGTGCCCGGCATCGTGAACCGCACCCGTCGGCCGGCGACGTCGGCCTCGGTCAGCCGGACCCGCACCGCCTCGCCGAGCGGCAGCCGGGAGCCCGACACCCGTGCCCGGACGGCGGGGTCCCGCAGCACGACCTGGCCGCGCTGCGGGTCGCGGCCGTCCTCGTCCTCCTCGACGTCCACGACGACGGCGTCGAACTCCTCGCCCACGCGGTCGCCGAGCAGGGACGCCTCGACGATGTCGATGCACGCCCGTTCGAAGGAGGCCGCGCGCCGCCCCGTCTCCGCCATCACTCCGGGCAGGTCGGGCATGGCTTCCAGCACCCACGCGGGCACGGGGGTGCCCGCGACGACGGCGAGGCAGATCTCCGTGGCGTAGCGGTCGACGAGCCGCCGCAACGGCGCCGTGACGTGGGCGTAGTCGGCGGCGATCGCCGCGTGCCGGGTGTTCTCGGGCGGCGGGACGACGCCTCCGTCCGGCCCCGGCATCCCGAACGCGACGTACCCGGCCCCGCGGAACAGCGTCGTCGCCTCGTTGAGAAACGCGGCGTGCTCGGGGACCCGGGAGACGAGCGTGGGGACGAGGCGCGCGTACGGCAGGGTGTCGGGCCACTCGATCCCGAGCGCGCGGGCGGTGCGCCGCAGGCGTGCCACGTCGCGCGGGTCGGCCTCCGGGAGGGTGCGCAGCAGGCCCACGCCCGCCTCGCGCATGAGGTGCGCCGCCGCGATACCCGTGAGCAGCGAGATCTGGGCGTTCCACTCCTCGACCGGCAAGGTGCGCCGGAACGACAGCGCGTACGTGCCGTCGTCGCGCCGCTCGACCTCCTGCTCCGGCACCTCGAGCGAGACGCCGCCGCGCGCCACCTCGAGCGACTGCCGCAGCCGCCCGACGTCGGCCAGCAGCTGCAGCGACTCGCTCGCCGTGCCCGCGTCGAGCCCGGACTGCACCTCGGCGTAGGTGAGCCGCTCCCGGCTGCGCACCAGGGCCCGCTCGAGGTGGGCGCCGGTGATGATGCCGCGCGCGTCGAGGGTCACCGTCCACAGCACGGCGGGGCGGTCCTCGCCGGGCAGCAGGCTCGCGGCACCCTCGGAGAGGATCTTCGGGTGCAGCGGTGTGCGGGCGTCGGGGCCGTAGACGGTCACCCCGCGTCGGCGCACCTCGGCCTCGAGGGCGCCACCCGGTACCACGAACGCACCGACGTCGGCGATCGCGTAGTGCACCACGTAGCCCTCACCGGACTGCGCGACGTGCACCGCCTGGTCGAGGTCCTTCGACCCCGGCGGGTCGATCGTCACGAACTCGATGTCGCGGCGGTCCGCGCGGCCGACGGAGAAGTCCTGCGCGGCCGCCGCCCGAGCCTCCTCGAGCACCTCCTGCGGGAACATCGCGGGCAGGCCGATCTCGGCGCGGAGCGTCGCGAGCGCGCTCGTCACGTCGTCGGGGGCGGAGGGCGCGAGGCGCAGCTGACGGGTCGGCACAACTGCGAACATAAGCCGGTTCCGCCCGGACCGCGCGGTGTCGCTGTGCTACGCGTCCGCGCCGACGACGACGGTGGCCAGCAGCGCCCGGTGATCCGTTCCGGGGACCGGCCGGGGCACGACGTCGGACACCGTCATGTCCCGTTCCACCACCACGTGGTCGAGCGCGAGGAGCGGGGGCACCCTGCGCCCTTCCGGCCAGGTGACGACAGGCCCGGCACCCCACTCGCGCGTCGCGTCGACGAACCGGGAGCCGAGCAGGTCGCGGAAGGTGGCGTGGTCGTAGGTCGCGTTGAAGTCGCCGGCCAGGATCTGCGGTGCGCTGTCGGCGCGGACCCGGTCGGTGAGCGCGACGAGCTCGGTGCGCCACGTCGCCGTCCGCGCGGGCAGGGGCGGGTAGGCGTGCACGGCCGTGACCCGGACCGGGGTGCCGCCCACGTCGACCACGGCCGACGGCATGGCGAAGCTCGACCCGTCCAGCCGGTCGGCCTTCGTCATCGCCGAGACGGACCACAGTCCGGTACCACCCGGGCCGCCCGCGACCGGGGCGGTCTCGCTGTACGGCAGGAGCTCGTCGAGACCCGCCTCGGCGAGCCGGTCAGCGAGGTCGTCCGTCAGCTCCTGGACCGCGAGCACCTCGACGTGCTCGGACTCGACCAGGTCGACCACCGCTCGGGCGTCGGCGCGCCCTGCGTGGGCGTTGAGCGTCATCACGCGCACCGTCCCGGCGTCGTCCGGGTCGGCGGGGGGTGCCGACATCGCCGCGTCCGGCACGAAGAACGGCGCCGTCCAGGCCACGAACCCGGCCAGCGACGCCGCGAGCACGACGGCGAGGGCGGGGCGGCGCGAGAAGAGCGCGATCACCAGCAGCGGCAGCGCCACGAGCGCGGCCCAGGGCGTGAACGGCACGAGCAGCGGCAGCGGGGGCACGTTGTCGAACGGCAGGGCGCGCGCGACGGCGATCACCAGCAGCGGGATCGCGACGACCCAGAGCACGAACGAGACGAGACCTCGGACAAAACGCACGCACCGGACCCTACCGGCGCAGCCGCCCCCCGCAGCACGCAGCGCTCAGCTATCACCCGCCCGCGCCGTGCTCCCGCGTACTCCTGCGGGCTCCCGCGGGCTCCCGCGGGCTCCCGCTGAGATCTGGTGTTCGCGGTGAGATCTGGTCGCGCACCACCAGATCTCACCGCGAACACCAGATCTCACCGCGCAGACGCCAGATCTCAGCGGCCGCTGCCGCCGGGCGCCTCAGCAGGACGGCGCGTGCGTCAGCCGAAGATCGACGGGAGCGTGCCCTCGTGGACCTCGCGGGCCTCCGCGAGCGGGATCTCGAACTGGCCCTCGACCACCAGGGCGTCGCCGCCCGTGGTGCCGAGGCGGAGCACCGGGACACCGGCCTCCTCGGCGAGGTGCGTCAGCTCGCCCTCGTGCTCGGGGTCGACGGCGACGACGACGCGGCCGGTCGACTCCGAAAACAGCGCGACGAACGGGTCCACCTTGTCGCGGCCGGTCACGCCCTCGAGCGCCACCGTCGCACCGACGCCGAACCGCAGCGATGCCTCGAGCAGCGCCTGCACGAGGCCACCCTCCGAGAGGTCGTGCGCCGCGGCGGCCAGACCGGTCTTCCGGGCCTCCACCAGGGCCGTGGCCAGGGACTTCTCCGCGCCCAGGTCGACCTGCGGCGGCAGACCGCCGAGGTGCTGGTGCACGACGTCGGCCCACGCCGAGCCGTCGAGCTCGTCCCGTGTGGTGCCGAGCAGGAGGAGCGACAGGCCCTCGGACCGCCAGCCGGAAGGGAGCGCGGTCCGCACGTCGTCGATCACGCCGAGCACACCGACCACGGGCGTGGGGTGGATCGACGAGTCGATCTGGCCGGGCTCGCCCGTGCCGTTGTAGAGCGAGACGTTGCCGCCGGTGACCGGGACGCCGAGCTCCTGACAGGCGTCGGCGAGGCCCTCGATCGCCTCGACGAGCTGCCACATCGAGTCGGGGTGCTCCGGGGAGCCGAAGTTGAGGCAGTCCGTCACGGCCAGCGGGCGCGCACCCGAGGTCGCGACGTTGCGGTACGCCTCCGCCAGCGCGAGCGCCGCGCCCGTGCGCGGGTCGAGCTTGCCGTAGCGGCCGTTCGCGTCGGTCGCGAGCGCGACGCCGAGCCCCGTGGACTCGTCGACGCGGACCACGCCGCTGTCGTCGGGCTGGGCGAGCGCGGTGTTGCCCTGGACGAACCGGTCGTACTGGTCGGTGACCCAGGCCTTGGAGGCGAGGTTCGGGGAGCCGAGGAGGCGCAGCGCCGTCTCGCGCAGCTCGTCGCCCGTGGCCGGGCGGGCGAGGCCGGCTGCCGTCGTGCTGTCGGCCTGGAGGCCGTCCTGCCACGCGGGGCGAGCGTAGGGGCGTTCGTACACCGGGCCCTCGTGCGCGACCGTCTTCGGGTCCACGTCGACGATGCGCTGGCCGTGGTGGTCGATCGTGAGGCGGCCGGAGTCGTTGACCTCGCCGATGACGGCGGTCTCGACGTCCCACTTCGCCGTGATCGCGAGGAACTCGTCGAGCTTCTCGGGCCGCACGACCGCCATCATGCGCTCCTGCGACTCCGACATGAGGATCTCGCCTGCGTTGAGCGTCGGGTCACGCAGCAGCACGTCGTCGAGGTCCACGTGCATGCCGCCGTCGCCGTTCGAGGCGAGCTCGGACGTGGCGCACGAGATGCCGGCCGCCCCGAGGTCCTGGATGCCCTCGACGACCTCGGCCCGGAACAGCTCGAGGCAGCACTCGATGAGCACCTTCTCCATGAAGGGGTCGCCCACCTGCACCGACGGGCGCTTGGCGGGCACGCCGTCCTCGAACGTCTCCGACGCGAGGATCGAGGCGCCGCCGATGCCGTCGCCGCCCGTGCGGGCGCCGAACAGGACGACCTTGTTGCCGAGGCCGGACGCGTTGGCGAGGTGGATGTCCTCGTGCCGCAGCACGCCGAGGCAGAGCGCGTTGACGAGCGGGTTGCCCTGGTAGGAGCTGTCGAAGACGAGCTCGCCGCCGATGTTCGGCAGGCCGAGGGAGTTGCCGTAGCCGCCGACGCCGGAGACGACGCCGTGCACGACGCGCGCGGTGTCGGGGTGGTCGACGGCGCCGAACCGGAGCTGGTCCATGACGGCGACGGGGCGCGCGCCCATCGAGATGATGTCGCGGACGATGCCGCCGACGCCGGTGGCCGCGCCCTGGTACGGCTCGACGAACGAGGGGTGGTTGTGCGACTCGACCTTGAAGGTCACGGCCCAGCCGTCGCCGATGTCGACGACGCCCGCGTTCTCGCCGATGCCGACGAGGAGGTGCTCCTTCATCTCGTCGGTGACCTTCTCGCCGAACCTGCGCAGGTGCACCTTCGACGACTTGTAGGAGCAGTGCTCGCTCCACATCACCGAGTACATCGCGAGCTCTGCCGCGGTCGGGCGGCGGCCCAGGATGTCCTTGATGCGCTGGTACTCGTCCTCCTTGAGGCCGAGCTCGCCGTACGGCTGCGCCTCGTCGGGGGTGGCCGCCGCGTTCTGGACCGTGTCCAGTGTCGGGGCGGGGGTCGGGCGGGAAGGTGCCTGGGACGCGGCCGCGGTCATGGAGTAAACCTCTGCGTGCGGGGTAGATTTCCGGGGCGCGGAGCGCCCGCCTCAGTCTACGACGCGTGACACCGCGGGGCGGCCCTGCCGTCCACCGACGGCGGGACCGCCCCGCTGCTGCCCGTGCCGGACGTCAGAGCTGCGAGTCGTAGACGCGCACGTAGTCGACGACCATCTGCTGCGGGAGCTGCGTGGACCCGTCGGGGTAGCCCGGCCAGTCGCCGCCCACCGCGACGTTGAGGATGAAGAAGAACGGCTGGTCGTAGACCCACGGGTTGCCGTTCGTGCTCGCCGACGTGAACGTCTGGTACGCCACGCCGTCGACCGACCAGGTGATCGAGCCCGGCTGCCAGTCGATGGCGAACGTGTGGAAGTCGTCGGCGAACGACCAGCCCTGCGGGTGCATGTACGACCCGGTGATCCCGCCCCCGCCGAAGTAGCCCGGCCCGTGCAGCGTGCCGTGCACGATGTGCGGCTCGTACCCGACGTTCTCCATGATGTCGATCTCGCCCGCGTCCGGCCACGGCGTGCCGGGGAACTGGCCGCCGAGCATCCAGAACGCCGGCCAGATGCCCTGGCCGCGCGGTATCTTGATGCGCGCCTCGAGCCGGCCGTACTGCGGCTGGACCTTGCCCTTGGTGGTGAGCCGGGCCGACGTGTACCCGCCGTTGCCGTCCGAGCGGGCCGTGATGACGAGGTTGCCGTTGCCGTCCAGCGCCGAGTTGTCGCGGGAGTCGGTGTACACCTGGAGCTCGTTGTTGCCCCAGCCGCCGCCCCCGGTCTCGTGGTTCCAGTAGGCGGCGTCCGGGGCGCTGCCCGCCGGACCGTCGAACTCGTCCGACCACGTCAGCGCTGCCTCCTGCGCGGGCGCCGCCGCGGCGCCGTCCCTCGCGTGGGGCGCCGCGGCCGACGCGACGAGCGAGGCCGACAGGACGAGGGCGGCCGCGGCCGCCGCCGTCGCGCCCGTACGGATGGTGCGGTGTCTCGTGCTACGCATCGGTCGCTCCTTCGCGAACGTGTGACGTCAGTGCGGCGACGCTACTTTTCACCCTCTGGTGGAACAAGATCGGGAAAGTACGTACGCGCGGCCGTCGCCCACCGCCGCAAGACCGTTCAGCCGGACTGAACACTCGGCCAGCGATACGCGATGGACGTGCACGGTCGCCCCGGCACACCATGGCCCCATGCCCCTGCGCCACTCGCTCCTCGCCGTGCTCGTCATGGCGATCTGGGGCACCAACTTCCTCGCGATCGACGCGGGCGTCGCCGACGTGCCGCCCGCCCTGTTCGTCGCGATCCGGTTCGTCGTGGTGCTCCTGCCCGCGATCTTCCTCGTGCCCCGGCCGGCCGCGCCGCTCAAGGACGTCCTCGTCGTCGGGCTGTTCCTCAGCCTCGGCCAGTTCGGGCTCATGTACACGGCGATCTGGCTCGGGATGCCGCCCGGCCTCGCCTCGCTCGTGCTCCAGGCGCAGGTCGTGTTCACCGTGCTGTTCGCGAGCGTGACGCTGCGCGAACGGCCGACGACACCACAGCTCGTCGGGGTCGCGATCGGCGCGGTGGGCCTGCTGGTCGTCGGCGTCGGCCGGTCCGCGGCCACGCCCGGCCTCGCGTTCCTGCTCACGATCGCCGCCGCGGCGTCGTGGGCGACGGGCAACGTGATCGTGCGCCGTCTGGGGTCGCCCGACCAGGCGGCAGGCGCCCCCCAGGGGCCGCTCGCCGGCCTGTCGATGACGGTGTGGTCGGCGCTCGTGGTGCCGGTGCCGATGTTCGGCCTGGCCCTCGCGCTCGACGGTCCAGCGGATGTCGGGTACGCGCTCACCCACCTGAGCACGCCCGCGATCCTGTCCACGCTGTACACCGCGTGGCTCGCGAGCCTGGTGGGCTACGGCATCTGGAACACGCTGCTGGCCCGGCACCGGGCGGGCGCGGTCGCGCCGTTCACGATGCTCGTCCCGGTCTTCGGCATGACGGGGGCGTGGCTCGCGCTCGGCGAGGTGCCGAACGTGGCCGAGGCCGTCGGCGGCGCGCTGCTGCTCCTCGGCGTCGCGATCACGTCCGGCCTCGTGCGCCGTCCGACGCGGCGCTACCGGACGTAGCCGTCACCGGACGTAGCAGAGCAGCGTCACGTCCGGCACCGGGACCCAGTCCCGCGCCGGCTCACGCACGAACCCGAGCCGCTCGTAGAGCCGGTGCGACGTGCGCGCGACGGCGTTGGTGGACAGCACCACGCTCCGCCCCGCCGCCCGCTCCAGGCACTCCCGCACCAGCGCCGTCCCGGCACCGCGCCCCTGCGCGTCGGGCGCGACGCCGAGCATCCGGATCTCCGCCTCGCCGTCGCGGGCCAGGTCGGCCATGGGTCCGCCGTCCGGCACGTAGGTCACACCGCCCACCACCACGCCGTCGTCGAGCGCGGCGACGACCTGCGCGTGCTCGGCCCGGCCCGCGACGTCGCGCAGGACTGCGTCGTAGAAAGCGGTGCCGACGCCGTCGAGCTGCCCGTCCGCGGCGAACGCCGCCGCGACGACCGCACCGATCGCGTCGTACTCGCCCGGACGGGCGTCGCGTACCTCGATGGTCATCCCGCGACGGTAGCCCGGACCTCTGACACCCGAGCCCGCCGCTGTCGCACCCGCCCCCACGGCTTGTACACCGAGAGCACGGTCGCCGCCGCGAGCGCCGTGAGCGACACGGTCGGCGGGTAGACGAGGAACGACAGGTCCGCGGCGGGCACGCCGCCCGCCTCGACCACCGCCCCCGCCGCACCGACCTCCGGCAGGCCCGGCCGGAGCAGCACGAGGATCAACGTGGCCAGCACGAGGTTGGTCACCAGCTTGACCGCGACCCACCAGTAGCGCACCAGCCCCCATCTCGTGGCGAGCCCGAGCAGGAAGCCCGTGCCCAGGCAGGTGAGCGCCGCGACGAGCATCGGCGTCACGACGAAGGTCGCGAGGGTCCGCAGGGCGAGCCCGCGGACCTCCGCCGAGCCGCTGCCGAGACCGACGCCTGCGAGGACGGCGACGAGCACGTCCACGCCGATCCATGCCCCTGCCGACACGATGTGCAGCGTGAGCACCGCCTTGCGCACCCGCGGCGGCAGCTGCGCCCGTGCGGTGGTCCGTACGGCTCCCATGAGGTTCCCTTCCCCGGGGTGCGGGGCGCCGGCCGGCGCCCGTCGCCCCCAGGCTCGCCGGGGGAGCCCGACGGCGGATCAGCCGTGCGACGGCACTGCGGCTGCGCCGTCGCACGGGGGTGGCCGGGCGCGCCTACGTCCGGCGACGTAGGGCGGGCTACGGCGTGCAGGGGGTGACGGCCGGTGCGGTGTCGGTCAGAGTGGGCTGTGACGAGCAGGCCCGCCCCGGGCCGGCCGGCGGCGAGGGGGGTGTGTGCGCGTGGGCAGGCTGCGCCTGGTCGACGTCGGGGTCACGGCCGCGCTCGCCGTCCTCGTGCTCGGCACGCTGCCGTTCCTGGACGCGTCGTCGGCGGCGGACCGCCCGGTCGACGCGAGCGCGTACACGCTCACGGCCCTCGCGGCACTGGGCACCCTCCCGCGCACGCGCCACCCGGTGGGGTCGGCCACCGTCGCGGTGGTCGCCACCACCGCGTACCTGCTTCTCGCCTACCCCTACGGCCCGGTCATGCTGTGCGTCGCCGTCGCGGTCTACTCCCTGGCCCGACGGCGGCCCCTGCGCCCCGCGCTGCTGTGGGCCGCGGCGGCGTTCGCGCTCCTGCTGACCCATGTCGTCGTCCACCCGGACAGCCTCGGCCTGCCCGCGGCGCTCCTGCCCGCGAGCGCGTTCGTGGCCGTGCCGTTCAGCATCGGCGTGGCCCGGCGGGTCTGGTTCGAGGCGCGCGCGGCGGAGCGCGCGGCGGAGCAGCAGCAGGCGCGGGACGACGAGCGGCTGCAGCTCGCGCACGAGGTGCACGACGTGGTGGGCCACGGCCTCGCCGCGATCCAGATGCAGGCGGACATCGCCCTGCACCTGGGCCGCCCGGACGACGCGACGACCGCCCTCGAGGCCATCTCCCGCGCCGCGAACGAGGCATTGACCGAGCTGCGCACCACGCTCGCGACGATCCGGCCGGGTTCCTCCGGCGGCCCGGCCCGCGCCCCGACGGCGGGGATGGCGAACCTCCCGACGCTGGTCCGGCGGGTGGAGTCGGCCGGGGTCGCGGTGGACCTCACGGTCACCGGCACGCCCCGGCGCCTGCCCGGCGCCGTCGACCTGGCTGCCTACCGCCTGCTGCAGGAAGCGCTGACGAACGTGGTGCGGCACGGCACGCAGGCGACCACGCGGGTCGAGGTGGCGTACGAGCCGGAGCGGGTGCGGCTGGCAGTGCGCAACCCGCGCACGCCCGGAGCCCCCTACGTCGCAGGGTTCGGCATCACGGGGATGCGGCGTCGTGCCGAGTCCCTGGGCGGGCGGCTCGACGCCGGGCCGACCGAGGATTCCTTCGAGGTGCGGGCGGTGCTGCCCGCCGGGGGTGACGCATGATCTCCGTGCTGCTCGTGGACGACCAGGACCTCGTGCGGATGGGGCTGCGTGCCCTCCTCTCGGGCGAGGACACGATGCGCGTGGCCGGCGAGGCGGCGGACGGCCTCGCCGCGGTCGCGGAGAGCCGCCGACTGCGACCCGACGTCGTGCTCATGGACGTGCGGATGCCGGGGATCGACGGGGTCGAGGCCACGCGCCGCATCGCCGCGGACCCGGAGCTGTCCGGGACCCGCGTCGTCGTGCTCACCACGTTCGAGCACGACCAGTACGTGGTGGACGGCCTGCGGGCGGGCGCGAGCGGTTTCCTCCTGAAGAACACGCCGCCGGCCGACCTGCTCGCCGCGATCCGCACGGTGCACGACGGCGGCGCCCTGCTGGCGCCGTCGGCGACCCGGACGCTGATCCGCGAGTTCACGAGGACGGCGCCCCGCGCGCTCGAGCCGCACCCGCGGATCGGTGACCTGACCGACCGGGAGCGGGAGGCCGTCGGGCTGGTCGCGCAGGGCATGAGCAACGGCGAGATCGCCGAGCACCTCGTCATGAGCCCCGCGACGGCACGCACGCACGTGTCCCGCGCGATGATCAAGCTGTCCGCGCGGGACCGCGCCCAGCTCGTCGTCTTCGCCTTCCGGTCCGGCCTCGCCTGAGGCCCAGGAGCCTCCTGAGGCGCGCTGTAACAAAGATGTCATCGGGGGGTTCCCGACGTTTACCCGGTAGTGGTTTCATTCGGACATGAAGCTGCTCCGAACTTTTCCGAAGGATGCCTTCGAGTTCGGGCTCGCCTCGTGGCAGTGGCTGGGGCTTCGCGAGCAGACTCCCCGCTTCGCGACCTGTTTCGGCGACATCTTCCTCGAGTCGCTGGACGGATGGTGGTTCCTGGACACCGTCGAGGGCACGCTCGAGCTCCGCTGGACCACGGCCGTCCACATGTACGCCGAGCTGGAGTCGCCGGAGGGTCGCGCGACCTATCTCATGGACGACCTGGTCCGCGAGGCGCGCAGCCGCGGCATCCACCTCGGCGAGGAGGACGTCTACACGTTCAACCCGCACCCTGCCCTCGGCGGGCAGCTGGGCGCCGACAGCATCGTGCCCATGCGCTTCGAGCTCGCCGTGAGCTGGCTCGGCGCCGTGCACGACCAGGTGCTGCACCACGCGGGACAGGACCTGCCCCCGCTGCCCGACGACGGCCGCCGCAACGCGCCGCAGGTGGCCGCGGCCTGGGACTCCGCCTGGTCCCACGACGAGACCTTCGACGTCCCGTTCGAGCAGTACCTCGCCACCACGACCTTCGCCGCCGTCGCGACGCCGCGCCACGGCGGTGCCCCCGTCCCGGCTCACCCCGCACCGGCGACGCCTGCGGAGCGGCCCTGGGCGGCGCACGCCGGAGAACCGGCCGCGGCCTGGGACGCACCGGCGGGCAGACCGAGCAGCGACCCGGCCGGTCCGGCGGCCGCCGGTGCCGGTCGGCCCGGGGCCTCCGGGCCGAGCTGGACCGACGCCGCGCCGCCCGCGCCCGCAGCCGGTGGTTCTGCCGGTGGTTCCGCCGCGGGCCCCGCCGCGGCACCGGCGGGCCTGCCGACCGACACCCGCGACGAGGCGGGCTGGTCCGGCGCTCGGTGGTCCGGCACCGGACCGGGCACCGAACCGACGAGCGGTGGCACCTGGCCCGGTACGGCCGGTACACCCGCCGGCGCCGACTGGTCCGGTGCCGACTGGTCCGGTGCCGGCTGGTCCGGCACAGGCCAGGACCGGTCACCAGCCGACGGCTCAGCCCCTGGCGACGCCGTCGACTACCCCGTCGACGACTTCGGCCGTGGCGTCATCGACCGCACGCCGCACGCGGAGGACGACCGACCCGGCAGCGGGTGGGGCGAGCAGGGCTGGTCGGCGCCCGCCTGGCCGGGCTGGGGCGGCCAGGAGCCTGCCGTGGCCGCCGGCGGCGCCCAGCAGGCCCCGCCCGCGGACCCGTTCACCGCGTGGGACGACCTGTGGGGGAGGCGCTGACCCGGGCGCGCCTCGCGCGGGCCGCCGCGACGGCCACGGGCTCCGGCCTGGCCTCGGGCCGGAGCCGCCGCTCCCGCTCGGCGCGGGCGAGCAGGCTGAGCTCCCCCGGCGTCGTGTCGCGTGCATGCCTGAGCAGCCGGGTCTCGAGCGCCACCCGGCCGCCACGACGCAGCCCGTCGGTGTAGCCGAGGATCGTCTGCGCGTGCGCGTGGCTGATGTGCCCGCCGCGCAGCGCCGCCAGCGTCCGCGGGTGCTCGTGCACCAGGGCGCGCGACTCCTCGAGCAGCGCGACCACGGACCCCTCCGAGGCCCGCAGCGCCCGGGCCAGGCGTCCCACGAGCTCGGGCACCAGGCCCGTGACGTCGTCGGCGTCGACGACGGTGTCGTCGAACAGCTCGGGCCGGGCGGCCGCCCACTCGCGGACCGACTCGACCAGCACCGCGCGCGACGCGGCGAGCGAGGCGAGGAGCGCGTCGACCGCCGCCACCGCGTCCACCGCCTCCGTGAGGTCCGCGAACCCCGACTCGCGCGGCGCCACCGCACCGCGCGCAGAGCGGTCCGGCACGTCGGCCGGACCTCGACTCACCAGCACCTTGTTCGAACGCATGTTCTAACCGTAGGGGATCCGGGTGACGCGCGCCACCCGGGACCGTCCCGCGGTCGGCCGCAGCCGGCCGCTTGCCGTCCGGGCACCTGCCCGGCGAGCGGCCCGGCACCGGCCTGCCCCAGAATGGGTCCGTGCCGACCCGAGGGACCCGACCCGCCGAGACCCGGCCGCCCGGTGCGCGCGCGGCGGCCGCCGCGCTCTCGGCCGCGCTCGCGACCGCACTCCTGGGGCTGACCGGCTGCACCCTCGTCGAGGACGCCGTGCGGGAGCGCGAGGCCGCGGGGTCGGGCGCGCCCTCCCCCGCCGCGTCGACGCCGCCCCCTGGCACCGGCACGGGCACTGACACGGACACGGACACGGACACGGAGCAGCCTGCCGCCGCCCGGCCCGTCAGCACGCTCACCGTCGGCGGCGCGACGCTCGAGGTGGCCGCGCCGCACGCCGCCGCCGTGGAGGCCGACGGGGAGACGCAGGGGCTGCACACGGTCGCGCTCGAGCTCGCGCCGGGCGAGACGGCGGACCTCGCGCTGGCGTCCGCAGGCGCGCTGGACGTCGACTCCGACGGCAGCGTCACCGTGCTCGACGGCGCGGGCACGCCGGTCGCAGCGGTCGCACCGCCCGCACCCGGGCAGCGCGGCGACGGCAGCACGCCTCGCGTCAAGGTGTCCGACGTCGACGCGACCCACGCACGACTCCGGCTCGACGACCGCGTGCGGCCCGGCGAGGACCGCGCGGCGGCCGAGCAGCCCGTCCGGTTCACGCTCGCCGTCGGCGACCACGCGATCGACCGGGCGACCTGGGGCGAGAACGAGGGCGGCCGGTCCCTCGCCGTCGACCCCGCGGACTGGGCGCGGCACGCCGGCGAGGCGGGACTCGCCCTCATCCGGACGCAGCTCGTGGCCGCAGAGCCCGAGGCGGACAGCGCGACGATGTACGACCAGCTCGTGTGCCACGCGGTGGGCGCGCCCGACAAGGCGACGTGGAACCTCGAGCCGTGGCGCCCCGACGTCGGGCTGATCCTCACCGCCACGGCGGGCTGCAACCCGACCTGAGTCCTGCCGACCCTTCCGTGACCGAGTCGTGACCCCGCCCGGGGCCTCTCGAGGTGCGAGGCCGCACCGGGTGCGGTTTCCTGGAGGAGACGGCGAGGCAGGCTCGCCGCACACAATCTGATGAGCCCCAGCTCAGCCGGCCGTTCACGATCGTCCGTCCCCAGACGCGGCGAGGTCACGAACGGTCCGGTGACCGACGGCATCCCCCTGGGGTCAGGCACAGCTCCTCGGAGACACCTTGGCAGGGAGGCTCCTGATGACCCGCGTACTCGTGATGGGTTCGACGGTCGCCGTGACGTGCGGCGTCCTGCTCGGCTTCGCTCTCGCGCACCA
>DATGOB010000121.1:0-3136 GCA_036010205.1 Promicromonospora sp.
GGGGGGTGTCCCTATGGCGGTTGTCAAGTGGCGAGGCGAGGTTGATAGGGCTTCTTGTCGCGGATCATGGCGTAGAGGACGTCGCAGCGGCGTCGGGCCAGGCAGATGAGGGCGGCGTTGTGCTTCTTACCCTCGGCGCGCTTGCGGTCGTAGTAGGTCCGGGAGGCCGGGTCCTTCAGCGACGCGAAGGCAGCAAGGAAGAACGCGCGCTTGAGCTTCTTGTTGCCGCTCCGCGCGGGGTGCTCGCCTCGGATGGAGATGCCGGAGCGGTGGGTGACCGGGGCGATGCCCGCATAGGCGGCCAGGTGGCCGGGCGTGGGGAAGGCGCTGGCGTCGCCGACTTCGAGGAGAATGCGGGCCGCGGTCCTGATCCCTATGCCTGGCATGGAGATCAGGACCTCGGCAAGAGGGTGATCATCGAGGATCTTTTCTACTTCTTTGGCCAGCTCGGCGCGACGTGCGAGTACGTCGCGCAGGGAGCTGGCCAGGCGAGGCAGCACGGCTTCGGCGGCGGCGGTGCCGGGCACGACGACGGTCTGCTCGTCGAGGGCGGCGAGGATGTCCTCGACGAGGGCGGCGCCGGCGCGGGGGGCATGTTTGATGGCCGTGGTGGTGAGTCTGCGCTTGCCGGCGGCGCGCAGGCCGGCGGGGCCGCCGTGGCGGGACAGCAGCTCCAGCACCGCCTTGGTGTCCGTCTTGGGGCCGAGTACGCGCTCCAGGGCGGGATGGATATGGGTGAGCAGGCCGCGGATGCGGTTGCTCAGCCTCGTGGCCTCCTCGGCGAGGTCGTCGTCGTAGCCGACGAGGACGTTGAGCTCGGCGAGCGCGTCGTCGCCGACGTCGACGCGGCGCAGTGTGTGCGGCATCGTGCGGGCGGCCTCAGCGATGATGTAGGCGTCACGCGGATCGGTCTTGGCCGATCCGGGGAACAGGTCGGCGATGCGGCGCATCGCCAGGCCAGGAAGGTAGCTCACCTCCACGCCGCAGGCCCGCGCCACGGTCACCGGCAGGGCGCCGATGGTCGCGGGCTGATCAACGACGACCAGCACCCGGCCGCGCCGGGCCAGCTTGTCGAACAGGGCTCGCAGCTTCGCCTCATCCTGGGGCAGCGGCGCGTCGTGCAGCCGCTTGCCCGCGCGGTCGAGGGCACAGGCGTGATGGGCCTCCTTGCCCACGTCGAGCCCGAGGTACACGTCGTACTCGGTCATAGCCGTCCTTCGAGGGGTCGTCTCGGGATCGCGTCGCGAGTCACCGGTCGGCACCAGCGGCCGGCAGCCACGTTACGAGGAGACCTATCCCAGACAGGATGGCCGTGTCCCTATCAGCGGTCCACCGGTGCCACCAGAGCCGGCGACAACACCCCCCGGATCATGGGATCGACAGGGGCAGGGAGTCATACCGGCCCTGGTGACCAGCGAGCCCTGACATTCTCGCATCGCCTTGCGTCAGGACTAGGAAGAAGGTAACGGGGATCAGGCGCGCGCCGCCTCGCCACCGCGGGCGGACACGGCCGGCTCGGCCGCCTCCTCCAGCCGGGACATCCACCCCGTGACCTCCCGGGCCACGTCCTGCGCGGTCAGCCCGAGGTCGGCGAGGATCTCCGCGCGGGTGCCGTGCGGGTGCCAGCCGAGCGCCACGCCGAGATCACGCAGCGGGGTGGCGACGTCCGCATCGCGCATCGCCTTGGCGAGCGCGTCGCCGATGCCGCCGGCGCGCACGCCGTCCTCGACGGTGACGACGAGGCGGTACCCGGCGGCGAGCGTGACCAGCTCCTCGGGCACGGGGCGCACCCAGCGCGGGTCGACGACCGTGACGCCGTAGCCCTGCTCGGCGACCCGCCCGGCCACCTCCACGCCCAGGTGCCCGAACGCGCCCACCGCGACGAGCAGCACGTCCCGGCGGTCGGCGGCGGCCTCGACGAGCACGTCGACCGTGCCCACCCGGCGCTGCGCCGGCAGGTCGGCCGGCACCGAACCGGTCGGGAACCGCAGCACGGTCGGTCCGTCGGTCACCGCGACCGCCTCGCGCAGCTCCTCGCGCAGGGTGGCCGCGTCGCGCGGCGCGGCCATCCGCAGGCCGGGCACCACACCGAGCACCGACATGTCCCAGATGCCGTAGTGGCTGGGGCCGTCCGGACCGGTGATGCCCGCCCGGTCCAGTACGAACGTCACCGGCAGCTTGTGCATGGCCACGTCGAGCAGCACCTGGTCGAACGCCCGGTTGAGGAACGTCGCGTAGATCGCCACGACCGGGTGCAGCCCGCCGAGCGCCAGGCCGGCGGCCGAGGTCACCGCGTGCTGCTCCGCGATGCCCACGTCGTACGCCCGATCCGGGTACTTGCGGGCCAGCTTGCTGATCCCGGTGGAGTCGGCCATCGCCGCCGTGATGCCCACGATGTCGGCCCGCTCGTCGGCGAGCGCGACGAGTTCGTCGGCGAACACGCTGGTCCATTTCACGCCGGACGAGCCGAGCGACTTGCCGGTGGCCGGGTCGAAGGCGCTCGGGCTGTGCAGGCAGTCCGCCTCGTCGTCCTCGGCCGGACGGTAGCCGTACCCCTTGCGGGTCACCACGTGCACGATCACCGGGCCGCCGAACCGCTTGGCCCTCTGCAGCGCGGATTCGACCGCCGTCAGGTCGTGCCCGTCGACCGGCCCGACGTACTTGATCCCCAGGTCTTCGAAGAGGGCCTGCGGGGCGATGGCGTCCTTGATGCCCTTCTTGACCGCGTGCAGCGCGTCGAACAGCGGCTTGCCCACCAGCGGGGTGCGCTCCAGCGCGTCGCGGACCAGGTCGAGCACCTTCTCGTACCCGGGGTTGAGCCGCAGCGTGGCCAGGTGGTCGGCGAGCCCGCCGATGGTCGGCGCGTAGGAGCGCCCGTTGTCGTTGACGACGATCACCACCGGGTTCTTCGCGCCGGCGATGTTGTTCAGCGCCTCCCAGCACATGCCGCCGGTGAGCGCGCCGTCGCCGACGACGGCCACCACGTGCCGCCGCTCGCCGCGCAGCGCGTACGCCTTGGCCAGGCCGTCGGCGTACGACAGCGCGGTCGACGCGTGGCAGTTCTCGATGATGTCGTGCTCACTCTCTGCCTGGCTCGGGTAGCCGGTGAGTCCGCCGCGCTGGCGCAGCCGGTCGA
>DATGOB010000122.1:0-19761 GCA_036010205.1 Promicromonospora sp.
CTCGTCGGGCGCCCGGCGCAACTCGAACCTGCAGCGCACCGGTAACGACTGGATCGAGGCGGCGTTCTACGCGGCCCGCGAGGCCGACCCGGACGCCAAGCTCTGCTACAACGACTACAACACCGACAACTGGAGCCACGCCAAGACGCAGGCCGTGTACAACATGGTGCGCGACTTCAAGTCCCGCGGCGTGCCGATCGACTGCGTCGGCTTCCAGGCCCACTTCAACAGCGGCAACCCCGTGCCGAACAACTACCACGAGACGCTGGGCAACTTCGCGGCCCTCGGCGTGGACGTGCAGATCACCGAGCTCGACATCGCGGGCTCCGGCACCTCGCAGGCCGAGCAGTACCGCGGCATCATGCAGGCCTGCCTCGCCGTGGAGCGCTGCACCGGCATCAGCGTGTGGGGCGTGCGGGACAGCGACTCGTGGCGCGCCAGCGACACCCCGCTCCTGTTCGACGGGAACGGCAACAAGAAGCTCGCGTACGACTACGTCCTCGACGCCCTGAACGCGGGCGGCAACGGCGACGGCGACGGCGGCAACCCGGGCGCCGGTGACTGCACCGTCACCGTGACCCGCGCCGAGGAGTGGAACGACCGGTTCAACGTGACCTTCACGGTCACGGACGCGTCGGCATGGCGGGTCGCGATCAGGCTGCAGGGCGGGCAGAGCCTGCAGAACTCGTGGAACGCCGACGTCTCAGGCACCTCAGGGACGCTGACCGCCACGCCGAACGGCAACGGCAACTCGTTCGGCATCACGCTCTACAAGAACGGCAGCACCGGAACGCCGAGCGCGACCTGCTCGACCACCTGATCCGAGCCGCGTCCTGAGCGCCGGGCGCCCGCCTTCCGTCGTGCACGGGTGGGCGTCCGGCGCTCACGGGCGCGCCGGCGCGTACGCGTCGACCACGGCCGTGCGGCGCGCCTCCACCGGTACCGACAGCGGCACCCAGGCACGCAGCGCCCCGGGCACGAGCGGCAGCGGCACCTCCACGCGCACGACGGCGCCGACGGTCCCGCCCGGCGTCAGGCACGGGCTGTCCGAGCACTCGAGGGTCAGCGCCCCGACGTCGCGCGCGAAGCCCTGGTCGCCCAGGGCGATCCCGACGGCGGTGCTCGCCCGTGCGGCTCCGACCGCTGACGAGTCCGCCGTGACCACGGCACGCACCGCGTCCCGCGCCGCACCCTCCGCGGCGAACCCGCCTGCCTGCACGCGGCCGACCGTCACCACGAGGTAGACGAGGGGCACAAGCAGGATCAGCGCGATGCCGAGGAACTCGACCATCGCCGAGCCGCGCTCGCCGTCCACCGGCCGTCGGCACCGGCTCACGGCTCCTCCACCAGCGCGTGCCCGCGCACGGTCATCGTCCCGCCCGGGCCGAGCAACCCGACGACCGGCAGCGGCGTGCGCACCGTGACCTCCGCGACCGGCACGCCGCCGAGCGCCGTGCGCCCCGCCGTCACGTCGCGGGCGTACGCCCCGGTCAGCGCGCCGGTGAGCAGGTCCCGCGTCCGCGCGACGCCGTCGGCGGGCCCCCGGTCGGCGCGCGCCGCGACACGGGCACCCTCGGCGGCCGCGTCGGTCGCGATCGACCGCACGTGCATCGCGAGCGCCACCTGGACGACGCCGAGGAGCAGCACGAGAACGAGCACCGACACGAGGACGAACTCGACCACGGCCGACCCGTCGTCCGTGCGGGGCGGCGTGGTGCCCGGCCTCACCCCTGGCCGGTGACGCTGCTGATCGCCTGCCGGAAGGCGCCCTCCAGCAGCGGGCCCGCGACGGCCCAGAGCGCGACCACCAGGCCCGCCGTCATGAGGGTGACGAGCACCCACCCGGGCACGTCGCCACGCTCGCGGGCGGACCGGTCATCGGTGGTGGTGTGGGACATGGTGCTTCCTTTCGTCGGCCCGGCGAGTACCGGGTCAGAGCCCGACCCGGAGGGCGGAGAGGCTGGGGAACACGGCGAAGACGACCGTCACCGGCAGGCAGAGGAACACCACCGGGACCATCATGAGGACCTCCTTGCGGCCACCCGCCTCGAGCAGCGCGCGCCGCCCCGCCTCGCGGACGTCGCCCGCCTGGGCGCGCAGCACCCCGGCCAGCGGGGTCCCGCGCTCCAGGGCGACGACGACGCTCTCGGCGAACCGCGTGAGCGGCGGCAGGCCGGTACGGTCGGCGAGCGCCGTCAGCGCGGCCGGCACGGAGGCGCCCGCGCGGACCTCTGCGACCACACGGCGCAGCTCCGCCGCGAGCTCGCCGCGCGCCGTCGAGGCGACGCGCTCCACGGCCGCGGAGGGACCCTCCCCGGCCGCGACGGCGAGGGCGAGCAGCTCCGCGACGGTCGGCAGCTCGGCGAGCAGCCGCTCCTCCCGCCGCCGGACGCGCAGCGTCAGGGCCTGATCGCATGCCACGTGCCCGCACGCGCCCGCGACCACGACGAGCACGACGAGCGGCACCACCGCGGCGCCCCGGGTCGCGGCGAGCAGCAGCGCGAGGCCGAGCCCCGCGACGACGCCTGCCAGCGTCCAGACCACCTGGCGCGCCCGGAAGTGCTCGACCGTCTCGGCGGATCCGGCCCGGTCGAGCCGGCGCCGGATCTCCGCGCGGGGCGAGCCGAGGCGCTCGAGCCACGCGCCGACGTCGTGCAGCCCGAGCAGGCGGACCACCGCCGAGGTGCGGCTGGTCTCGCGCAGGAGCGTCGAGGTGGCGTCGCGTGGGCTGAGGTAGGGGGCCAGCCGCTCGTCGAGCGTGACGGCGCGCGCCCGCAGGCGCGTGAGGACGACCAGCGAGCCGACACCCACGCCCAGGCCCGCGAGCGCCCCGGCCGCCCAGCCGGTCACCGGAGCACCCTGCGCTCGGCGGGCAGGCGGCCGATGCGCAGCATGACCCGGTAGGCGACGAGCGCGCAGGCTCCTCCGGCGACGAGCACCGCGACGCCGGCGGGTGTGTCGTAGGCCTGGGCCGTGCCCGGCCGCGTGGACAGGAGCGCGAGCACGACCCACGGGCCCGCGACGGCGACGCGCGCGCCGTTGACGGTCCAGCTCTGCCGGGCCTCGAGCTCGCCGCGGGTCGCGGCGTCCTCGCGCAGGAAGCCGCTCAGGGTGCGCAGCAGACGGCCCAGGTCCTGCCCGCCGACGTCGCGCGTGAGGCGCAGGGCCTCGACGATGCGGTCGGCGACGGGGTCGGCCAGCCGTTCCTTGAGGGCGTCGAGCGCTTCGCCGAACCGGCCGCCCGCGCGGTAGTCGTGGGCGAAGCGGGCGAAGGGCTCGCGCAGCTCGGCCGGGCCGTGCCGGGCGATCTGCGCCACGGCCTCCGGCAGGGACAGGCCCGCGCGGACGCCGGACGCGAGGTGGTCGACGACCTCCGGCCACGCCTCGCGCAGCGCACGGCGCCGCCGCCGGGCGCGGGACCGTACGAGCACGACGGGCCCTGGCGCGGCGAGGAGCGCGAAGCAGCAGGAGATCGCGGGCGAGCGCGTGATCGCGAGCCCGAGCAGGAGCGTGACCGCCCCGAGCGCGACGCACGCGCCGACGAGCATCGCCGGTGTGACCGACGGGGCGCCCGCCTGGACGAGCACGTCCCGCGTGCGCGCCTGCCAGGTCACGCGACCGGCGGGCGGAGGTGTCGGGGTCCAGAACGACCACCAGACGCAGAACAGCCCCGCGCCAAGGAGCAGGCCGACGACGACGCCCATCAGCGCACCGCCCAGGGTCCGGCGTCGGGGGCGGTGTCGCGGACGGCCGAACCAAGGTCGGGGCGCGCGACGAGCCCGGACCAGGGGCCGGCCGAGCGCGCGGCAGGTGCCGATGGCACGACCGGGACGGGGCGCGCCGCGGACGTCGGGCGTGCGGGGGACGCTGCGTGCGCGGCGGGGTGGGCCCACGCAGCGGACGCACCGGGCGCCGCGGAGCCGGTCGACACCGCCTGCGCCCCGGGCCCCGCAGGGCGACCGAGCTCGGCCGCCCCGGCCCGCGGCACCGCGCCGCCCGCACCTGCTCCGCCCGACCACGCACCCGGCGCGGCGACGCGGCCGGCGAGGAGCGCGCGCACGTCGAACCCGGCCCGCTCGAACCGGTCCTCTCCCGGCGGCATCCCGTCCCCGCGCCGCAGGTCGCCGTCGGGTGACCGGTCGAAGAGGCCTGCGATCTCGATCCGTCCCTCCTCGACGCGCCCGGTGACGGCGACGATCTCCTGCACCTGGCGCCGCACCACGCCGTCGGGCCCGCGGCTGAGTGCCAGGTGCACGACGAGGTCGACGGCCGAGGCGACCGTGGGGACGACGAACCGGTCCGAGACGTTCTCGCCCGCGAGCAGGGGCAGCGTCGTCATCTTCGCCACCGCCTCGCGTGCCGTGTTGGCGTGCAGCGTGCACATGCCGGGCACGCCGCTGTTGAGGGCGATGAGCAGGTCGAACGACTCCGCCTCGCGGACCTCGCCGATGACGATCCGGTCGGGCCGCATGCGCAGCGCCTCCTTGACGAGGCGGCGCAGCGGCACCTCACCCGTGCCCTCGAGGCTCGGGGGGCGGGTCTGCAGCGCGACGTGGTCGCGCACCGGAAGCCGCAGCTCCCAGACCTCCTCGGCGGAGATGACCCGTTCGGTGCCGGGGATCGACCCCGCGAGGGCGTTGAGCATCGTGGTCTTGCCCGCCTGCGTCTGGCCGGACACGAGCACGTTGAGCCCGGACCGGACGGCGGCGTCGAGGAAGGTCGCCGCGTGGGTCGTCAGCGAGCCGAGGCGCACCATGTCGCCGAGCGAGCCCGCGCGGACCACGTGCTTGCGGATGTTCACGGCCATCTCGCCGCCGGTCATCTCCGGGATCACGACGTGCAGCCGCTCCCCGCCCGGCAGGCGTGCGTCGACGAAAGGGCTCGACAGGTCGAGGCGGCGGCCGGACGTCTTGAGCATGCGCTCCACCAGGTCGCGCACCTGCTCCGGGTCGAGCACCGTGCTGGTCAGCTCGGCGACGCCGTGCCGCGCCACGTACACGTGGGTCGGGGCGTTGAGCCAGATCTCCTCGATCTCGGGGTCGTCGAGGTAGGGCTGCAGCGGGCCGAACCCGCCGACGGCGTCGATCACCGCGCGCACCGCCTCCTCCGGGTCGGCGAGCGCAGGCACGGCGCCGGCACTGGCCCGGGCCGCGTAGTCCCCCACCGCGTCGGTGACGAGCGCGGACAACCCCGCCCGGTCACCGATCGGATCCAGCCCCCTGCGCCGCACCAGCTCACGCACCTCGTGCTCGAGGATGCGAGCCCCCTCTTCACCCATGGCCGAAACGCTAGAGCCAAACCTTCACCCGCGCAGACCACCCTGTGGATAACTTTCCGTCGGAGCGGCGGTCTGCTCATGAATCCACAGGCTTGTCCACAAATGTGCAGGTCGGACGGGTTGTCCGGGTCGGAACGCCGGCGCCTGTGTCACCGGTCGTCGCTATCGTCGGGGCATGAGCACCTCCTCCCGGCCCACCGACCGCACCGACCGCTGGCAGGCCACCGCACGCGCGGCGGGCCTCCTGGCCGACGACGGCAGCGTGGCCGTCACGATCTTCGCCGAGATGTCGGCGCTCGCGGTGCGCACCGGCGCGATCAACCTGGGCCAGGGATTTCCCGACGTCGACGGCCCTGCCTCCGTGAAGCGGGCAGCGATCCGGGCCATCGAGGACGGCCGCAACCAGTACGCGCCGGGCGACGGGGTCCCGGAGCTGCGCCGTGCCGTCGCCGCCCACCAGCAGCGGCACTACGGGCTCGCCGTCGACCCGGACACCGAGGTGCTGGTGACCACCGGAGCGACGGAGGCGCTGACCGCCTCGATCCTCGCGCTGACCGGGCCGGGCGACGAGGTGCTGACGCTCGAGCCGTTCTACGACTCGCACGCCGCCGCGATCGGGATGTCGGGCGCGACACACGTCACCGCACCCCTCGTTCCCGGCCCGGACGGCTTCCGCCTCGACGTCGAGGCTCTGCGCGCGGCGGCCTCGCCGAGGCTGCGGATGATCGTGCTCAACTCGCCGCACAACCCGACCGGCGCGGTCCTGACCCGCGACGAGATCGCCGCCGTCGCGGCCGTCGCCCGCGAGCGCGACGCGATCGTCGTGACGGACGAGGTCTACGAGCACCTGACCTTCGGTGCCGAGCACGTGCCCGTCGCGACCCTGCCGGGCATGGCAGGGCGGACGCTGACGATCTCGTCGGCGGGCAAGACGTTCTCGTTCACCGGCTGGAAGGTGGGCTGGCTGCACGGGCCCGCCGAGCTCGTCACGGCGGTCCGCACGGTCAAGCAGTTCCTCACCTACACCTCGGGCTCCCCGTTCCAGCCCGCGATCGCCCGCGCCCTGGACGACGACGAGACGCCGCGTGCCCTGGCGGCGTCGCTGGCCGAGCGCCGTGACCTGCTGTGCTCCGGCCTGGAGGCGGCGGGCTTCCGGGTGACCCGGCCTGCCGGCACGTACTTCGTCATGGCCGACGCCGCGGACCTGCTACCCCGGCTGTGCCTGCGCGACGGCGTCGAGCTGTGCCGGGCGCTGCCGGAGCTCGCGGGCGTCGTCGCCGTCCCCGCGACCGCGTTCTGCCGACCGGGGTCGCCGACGGCCCGTGCCCTGTCCGCCCACGTGCGGTTCACGTTCGTCAAGCGCGAGGAGGTGCTCCGTGAGGCCGTGGCCCGGCTCGCGGGCCTGCGGGGCGCGTGATGGTCACCCGCCCGTCAGCAGCGACACGGCCACGGCGAGCATGATCAGCGCGATGACGCCGTCGAGCACGCGCCAGGCGGACGGCCGGCGCAGCACGGGGGCGAGCAGCCGCGCCCCGTACGCGAGGGCGGCGAACCAGGCGACGCTGGAGACGACCGCACCTGCCGTGAACCACCACCGGTCCGCGCCGTAGGTCGCGGCGACCGAGCCCTGCAGCACCACCGTGTCGAGGTAGACGTGCGGGTTGAGCCAGGTGAGCGCGAGCGCCGTGAGCACCACCGGCTTGAGCCGACGGCCCGGACGGTCCCCGAGGGCGCCGTCCTGAGCCGCGGTGAGGGCTGCGGCGCCCCGCACGGCCCGCCAGGCGGCCGTCGCCCCGTAGCCGAGCACGACGGCGGCGCCCAGCCAGCGGACGGCCTCGACCGCGCCGGGCCAGCGCTCGACGAGCGGCCCGAACCCGGCGGACCCGGCGGCGTACAGCACGAGGTCGGACGCCGCGCAGATCGCGGCCACCACGCCCACGTGCTCCCGGCGCAGCCCCTGGCGCAGGACGAAGGCGTTCTGTGCGCCGATGGCGACGATGAGCGAGAGGCCGAACCCGAGTCCGGCGAGCAGGGTGAGCATGCTCCTCACGCTAGGTACGGGCCGACCTGAAGACCAGTTCATGTTTCTTCGCGTACCTGAGCAGAACTAAGATTGTGGGATCCTGGGCTCATGCGATGGGACTCCCGCCAGCTCGAGGCCCTGGCTGCTGTGGTCGCCGAGGGGTCGTTCGAGGCAGCGGCGCGGGTGCTGCACGTGACGCCGTCGGCTGTCAGCCAGCGCATCCGCGCGCTGGAGACGGCGGCGGGCAGCGTGCTGGTGCGGCGTGCCCGGCCGGTGGCCGCAACGGCGGCCGGCCAGGCGCTGCTGCGCCTCGCCCGGCAGACGGAGCTGCTCGGGGCAGAGGTGGCGGCGGAGCTGGGCGCTGGGACGACGCCGCGATCGGGCGGGTTCGTCACGGTGCCGCTGGCCGTCAGTGCCGACTCCCTCGCCACCTGGGTGCTGCCCGCCCTGACCCGGGTCGAGGGCGTCACCTTCGACCTGCACCGCGCCGACGACAGCCGCACCGCCGACCTGCTGCGCGAGGGCGTCGTGATGGCCGCCGTCACGTCGCAGACCACCGCCGTGCAGGGCTGCCGGAGCACACCGCTGGGCGTGATGCGCTACCGGCCCGCGTGCACGCGGGCCTTCGCGCGTCGCTGGTTCCCGCACGGTGCGACGCCGCAGGCCCTCGACGCAGCGCCCGTCGTGGTCTTCGACCGGACAGACGACCTGCAGGACTCCTACCTGCGCGACCGTGCGCCGCGGGCCCGGCCACCGCGGCACCACGTCCCCAGCACGGCCGAGTTCGAGGAGACGGTCCGCCTCGGCCTGGGCTGGGGCATGCTGCTGGAGCGGCCGGCCGTCGGCGGCCTGCCCGACGGCGGCGGGGACTCCGGCATCGTCCCGCTCGAACCGGAGACCGTCGTGGACGTGCCGCTGCACCTGCAGCAGTGGAAGCTGCGCTCCGCCGTGCTCGACCGCGTCGCCGAGGCGCTGCGAAAAGAAGCAACACGTTCCTTGCTTCCGTGTTGAATCTGGACGTACCCCATCTTTAACCCCGATCCAGTCGTTCCGCACTTCCGAATCATGAACCGGACATCGCGCCGACGAGTCCATACCGTGCAGCCATGCTTTCCGCGCTTGCCGGTCTTGCCTTCGGCCTGTCGCTCATCGTCGCCGTCGGAGCGCAGAACATCTTCGTCCTGCGCCAGGGTTTGCGTCGCGAGCACGTCGGACTCGTCGCAGGCATCTGCGTGGTCAGCGACTTCGTGCTCATCACGGCAGGCGTCGGCGGGCTGGGCTCGCTGATCCAGAGCGCCCCGCTGGTCGTCGAGATCGCACGGTGGGCCGGCGCCGTCGTCGTCCTCGCCTACGGCGCCATGGCGGGGTACCGGGCGGTGAAGGGGCAGCGGGTCGTCATGGGCCGGCACAGCGTCACGCACCGCACCGTGCGCGCCGCCGTCGCGACCACGCTCGCACTCACCTGGCTCAACCCGCATGTCTACCTGGACACCGTGGTGCTCGTGGGTGGGCTCGCCGCGGCGCACGGCGACGACCGCTGGTGGTTCGGCCTCGGCGCGTGCGTGGCCAGCACCGTCTGGTTCGTCGCGCTGGGCTACGGCGCTCGCTACCTCGCGCCGCTGCTCGAGAAGCCCGGCGCGTGGCGCGTGCTGGACAGCATCGTGGCGGTGACGATGGTCGTGGTCGCGACATCCCTGATCGCGAACGCCTGACGCTCGGTCAGCCCACGGTCAGGCGCAGACGCCCTCGAGCAGGACCTCCGGGCTCGGGCTCGGCTTCGGCGACGCGGGCTGCTCGGTGCCGCCTGCCTCGTCCTCCCCGGCCTCGCTCTCGGAGCCGGTGTCCTCGGAGCCGGTGTCCTCGGAGCCGGTGTCGTCCGGGCTCTTCGGGGCGTCGGAACCACCCTCGGAGCTGCCGTCGGAACCACCCTCGGAACCGCCCTCGCCCGGCGTCGCCGACGGCGCGGCGTCCGGCAGAACGACCTGGGGCGGCGGCTGGTCCTCGGCCATGCGGGCAAAGATCTCGGTGGCCTCCGGCGACCAGCCGAGTCCCCCGACGGTTCCCTCGGTGGTGTCGTAGACCGGGATCTTGGTCATGACGATGTTGCGCTTCTCGATCTCGCGCAGCGACCACGCCAGGCCGGCGACCTTGCCGGGGTCCGCGATGTCGGGGTCGGCGCTCAGCGAACCGAGGGCCGCGTTGATCAGGCGGAACGTCTTGGTGGGGTCGGCCAGCGTCTCCGCGGAGAGGATCTGTCGCAGCGTCGCGTTGATGAACGCCTGCTGGCGCTCGATGCGGGTCAGGTCGCTGCCCATCTCGAGCCCCATGCCTGTGCCCTTGCGCACGCGCAGGAACTGGATGGCCGTCTTGCCGTCCAGCCGGTTCTCCCCGGCAGGCAGGTCGATGCGGGCCGACTTCGGGTTGCCGTGCAGCGGCTCCGGCAGGCACATCTTCACCCCGCCGAGGGCGTCGACCACGTCGATGACGCCGTTCATCTTGACCACCGCGTGGTTGGTCACGGTGACGCCGGTGATCGCGTTGACCGTGTTGATCGTGCACGCGGCGGCGTGCATGAGCGACTCGCCACCGCTGCCGACCTCGAACGAGGCGTTGAACTTGTCGCGGTACGGCTGCGTCTGGCTGCCGTCGGGTCGCTGGCACGACGGGATGTCGACGAAGGTGTCGCGCGGGATCGACACGATCTCGATCCACTGCCGGTCCTGCGAGATGTGCACGAGCATCGTCGTGTCCGAGCGCATGCCGTCGACCGAGCCACCGATGTCGGCGTTCGAGCCGTCGCGGATGTCGGTGCCCATGAGCAGCAGGTTGACGGGCGCACCCTTGAACGGGTCGGCCGGGTCCTTCGGCTTCACCTGCTCGGTCACCAGGCCGTCGAGGTCCTGCACGTCGATCTGCGAGATGGCCGTGTGGTACGCGGTCGCGACGGCGGCGGAACCGAAAGCCATGGCCCCGACGAGGCTCATCGTCACCCCACGGACCACGGCGGTCTTGCGCCAGCTGCGGACGTGCCGGGGCTGGCGCTCGACGGTCCGCGCGTGCCGGGGGACGCCCTTCAGCACCTCACCGGCAGGTCGGACCGCCGTCCAGAAGTCAGTCGCCACGCACGGGAGACTAAAGCCTCGACGCAACAATCGTGTAAATAAGTCCGCGATTCCCAGCCCACGTCCAGGTCGGCCTCTCGCAGCCCGTCAGCCCTCGCAGACCCCCGGCAGGAGCGAGGGTGACGGCGATGACCTGGGCGAGTGCGACGGCGCGGCGCCCGCGCCGTCGTCCTCGTCCGCGTCGCGCTCCTCGCCCGAGCCATCGGGCGAGGAGGAGAATTCACCCGTCCTGCCCGACGGCGACGCGGTCGGCGGCGACCCGCTCGGCCCCTCGCCGGGCAGCCCGGGGGGCGGCTCGTCGGCGGCGATGCGCGCCCAGATCGCGTCGGCCTCCTGCGTCCACACCACGCGGTTCGTATCCGTCGGTGCCGGAACGACCGGCAGCTCGGTGAACACGATCCGGTCGGGGTCCATGTCGCGGATGCTGAAGGCCAGGCCGGCGAGCGCCGTCGGGTCGGCCAGGCCGGGGTCCGCGGTGATGGCACCGAGAACGGCCTGCACGGTGCGGTAGAGGCGGGGCGAGTCGGTGATGACGTTCTGGGCGAGCACCTGGCGCACGAGCGAGTCGACGAAGGCCTGCTGCCGCGTGATCCGGGTGAGGTCGCTGCCCTGCTCGAGGCCGAGGCCCGTGCCGTGACGGGCACGCAGGAACCCGATCGCCTGACGGCCGTCGAGGGTCTGCTCGCCGGCGGGCAGCTCGAAGCGGCCGTAGGCGGGGTTCTGGACGAGCGGCTCGGGCAGGCACATGCGCACGCCGCCCAGGGCGTCGACGACCTGGACCACACCGTCCATCTTCACGACCATGTGGTTGGTGACCGGCACGTTCGTGAGCGTCTGCACGGTGGAGATGGTGCACGCGGCGGCGTAGGTGAGGTCCTCGGCGGCGCCGCCGCCGATCGTGAACGCGCTGTTGAACATGCCGTACCGGGCGCCGGACTCGGTGCCGTCGGCCAATGCGCAGGACGGGATGTCGACGAGCGAGTCGCGCGGGATCGAGACGACCTCCATGCGGGTCCGGTCACCCGAGAGGTGCACGAGCATGGTCGTGTCCGACCGCATGCCGCCGTCGCCCGCGCCGGCGATCTCGGTGTTCTCGCCGCCGCGCAGGTCGGTCCCCATGACGAGGATGTTGAGGCTGCGGCCGGTGAACGGGTCGTCGGGGCCGGCGGACGGCGTCGGCCCGCCGCGCACCAGTCCGGACACGTCGCTGACGCCGATCTGCCCCTTCAGGTCGAGGTAGGCCGCCGTCCCGCCGGCGGCCACGAGGACCAGTGCGCCGACGACGACGAGCGCCGCGGCACGCGCGACGCGATGACTGCGCTGGTGACGAAGGTGCCGGGGCACATGCGGAGCATAGGCACGTCCCCCGGCACCCGGCCCGTCAACTCACAGGATCCTCACGTCGTGGCCGCCGCCCCGAGGTCCGGGTTGTCCGAGAACCACCGCCCCTGACACCCCGGGGTGAACTCTCAGACCGGCATGTGCCACCCCCCGCGCCGGAACGCGGGGGTCGCGATCGCGAGGACGCTGATCGCCAGCACGACGGCGGCGAGCATCACGAGGGCCATCGCCGTGGCGTCGCCGCCGAGGAAACCGCCGAGCGAGCTCACCGACCCGGCCACGAGCGACTGGATGGCGCCGATCATCGCGGCCGCCGTGCCCGCGATCTCACCGTGCCGCGACAGCGCCATGGCCGAGGCGTTGGCGGGGACGAGGCCCTGGAAGGCGAGCACGCCCCACAGCGCGACGAGCAGGCCCGCGAGGCCGCCGGCGCCGGTGAGCACCACGACGAGGAGCACGACGACGAGAACGGCCTGCGCCACCACGCCGAACCGGAGCAGGCGCACGGGCGCCACCCGGCGGACCAGGGCCGCGTTGACCTGCGCGGACAGCACGAGCCCCACGCCGTTCACCGCGAACAGCAGCGCGAACTGGCCCTCGCTCAGCCCGAACTCCTGCTGGAAGATGATGGGCGAGCCGACCACGTAGCTCATGAGCACACCGAAGCCGAGGCCGGGGATCACGGCCAGCGCGAGGAAGTGCTTGTCCCGCAGGAGGCGCCCGTACCCGCCGGCGACGGCGCGCACGCCGCCGGTGAGCCGGCTGCGCGGCGGGTGCGTCTCCGGCATCTTGAGGAGCACGACGGCCACCAGTGCGGCCCCCATCGCCGCGAGCACCGCGAACACCCAGCGCCACGAGCCGTGCGCGAGGACGAACGTGCCGAGCGTCGGCGCGAACATCGGCGCGACGCCGATGACGAGCATGAGGCGCGAGAGGATGCGCGCCGCCTCCGCGCCGACGAACCGGTCGCGCACGACGGCGACGGACGCCACGCCGGCTGCCGCGTTGAAGAAGCCCTGCGCGAGCCGCAGGCCGATGAGCACGGGCATGCTCGTCACGACCGCGCACAGCAGCGAGATGACGACGTGCAGGGTGAGTCCCACCAGCAGCGGCGCGCGGCGGCCGAACCGGTCCGAGAGCGGGCCGATGACGAGCTGGCCGACACCGCCGCCGATGAGCATGCAGGACACCGTGAGCTGGGCCAGCGCCTCCGTCGAGCCCAGGTCGACGGCGACCTGCGGCAGCGCGGGCAGGTACATGTCCACGGTGAAGGCGGGCAGCGCCGAGAGGGCGCCGAGCATGAGCACCCACTTGACCGCCGACCGGGAGGAGGTGCGGCGTGCGGGCATGGCTGAGGGGACGCCCGACGGCGCAGCGGATGGCATGCGGACGATGCTATCGAATCGATACGATCGTGGGAAGCGACCGCGCCGTGTGATCTCGCTCTCCGGGCCGCGGGCGTGACCCCGCGGGTGTCAGTGGCTCGGGGCATGCTTGACCCATGTGCGGACGCTTCGCCTCCTTCACGAACGACCAGGATCTCGCCGACGAGCTCGCGATCGCGGAGATCGCTGACGACGCGCGGCTCCTGCCGCCGTCGTGGAACGTGGCACCCACCGACCCCGTGCGGATCGTCGTCGAGCGCGCCGCGCGTGACACCGGCGCCGTCACGCGGTCGATGCGCGTGGCGCGGTGGGGCCTCGTGCCGTCCTGGGCGAAGGACCCGGGCGTGGGGGCCCGCATGATCAACGCACGGTCCGAGACGCTGCTCGACAAGCCCGCGTTCGCCAAGCCGTTCGCCGCCCGCCGCTGTCTGGTGCTCGCTGACGGTTACTACGAGTGGCGCAAGCTCGGGCCTGCCGCCCCGGGCTCGCGGAAGATCGCCAAGCAGCCCTACTGGATCCACCCCGCCGAGCAGGGCGTCGCCGCCCTGGCCGGCCTCTACGAGTTCTGGCGGAACCCGGCCGCGAGCGAGACCGATCCCGACCGGTGGCTGGTCTCCACGACGGTGGTCACCCGGCCCGCCGCAGCGGGCATGACGGCGATCCACGACCGCATGCCGCTCGTGCTGCCGCACAGCGCGTGGGACGCGTGGCTCGACCCGGCGGTGTCCGACGCGTCCGAGCTGCTCGACATCGAGCCCACCCGCCTGACCACCCGTCCGGTGCGCGACGCCGTCGGCTCGGTGCAGAACGACGGCCCGGAGCTCATCGAGGAGGACCCGGAGCCGCGGGACCCGGAACCGGTCCGGGTGTGAGCGTCGCGCGTGCGAGATCTGGTGTCGCCGGCGAGATCTGGTCGTGCACCACCAGATCTCGGCGCGGGCACCAGATCTCGGCGGACGCCAGAGCCCATCGGCTGCAGCACGGGCACAGAAACCCGCGCCTGCGCTAGCCCCGCAGGTCCAGCTCCGCCAGGCCCGCGATGCGGTGCTCGACCTCCGGGTGCAGCCCGGCGCGGTCGAGCAGCACGGCACGCAGGCCGGCGTCGAGCGAGCCCTGGTAGTCCTTGACGACGTCGTTGCCGACCATGAGCACCGAGTCCGGCGCGACGCCGAGGATCTCGCACACGGCGGCGAAGGCTCGGGGGTCGGGCTTGCCCGCGGGCAGGTCACCGGACGCGACGACGACGTCGAGGTGCGCGGCCAGCCCCGTCCGGTCGAGCTTGCGGCGCTGGTGGTCGCCGTCACCGTTGGTGAGCAGCGCGGTCACGAGCCCGGCGTCGCGCACACGGCGCAGCGTCGGCACGGCGTCGTCGAAGGCACGCCAGGCCTGCTCGTAGCGCGTGAGGTAGCCGCTGAACAGCTCGTCGGCCTCCTCGTCGGACGCGTCGGCGCCCAGGAACTCGCGCACGCGGAGCCGGCGCTGATCGGCGAACGTGATCTCCCGTCGGGAGTAGCGCGCGTAGGCCTCCTCGGAGACGGCGAGCCAGGCCGCGAGGAGCTCGTCCTGGTCGTCGAGGTCCGGCCCGAGCTCGAGCACCCAGTCCAGCAGGGCCGACCGCGCAGCACTTTCCTGGTCCACGAGCGTGTCGTCGAGATCGAAGAGAACGACTTTCAGCACGCTCGCATCGTGTCACACGGCGCCCGGGCGTCCCGACACGGTCCGCGAGGCGGCCTGCATAGGCTGCGCCCATGACCGCCAGCACCGACCCGTCTCCCGCGCCGTCCGGGAGCCACGTCACCTGCACCGTCACGGACGGCATCGCCGACGTCCGCCTGGACCGGCCCGACAAGCTCAACGCCCTGTCGCTCGACATGCTCCAGGCGCTGCGGGGCACGGCCCGCGCGCTGCGGCGCGAGCCCGGGCTGCGGGCAGTCGTCGTGTCCGGGAACGGCCGGTCGTTCTGCGCGGGGCTCGACCTGGCGTCGGCCGCGCGCAGGCCGGGGGCGGTCGCGCGTGCGTTCGTGCCGTCCCCGCGCGGCACCAACCTGTTCCAGGAGGCCTGCTGGGCCTGGCGCCGGCTGCCCGTCCCTGTGGTGGCAGCCGTCCACGGCCACGTGATCGGCGCAGGCGTGCAGATCGCCCTCGCCGCCGACCTCCGCGTGACCGCACCGGACGCCCGCTGGTCGGTCAAGGAGGTCGCGCACGGCCTCGTGCCGGACATGTCGGGGGTCCGGGCACTGACGCAGCTCGTCGGTATCGAGACGGCCAAGCGACTCACCTTCACCGCGGACGAGATCAGCGGCGCCGACGCCGTGCGGCTCGGGCTCGCCGGGACGGTCGGCGACACGCCGCGCGAGGACGCTCTCGCCCTCGCCACCCGGATCGCCGCGCACCGGCCCGCGGCCCTCACCGCCGCGAAGCGCCTCTTCGACAAGCACTGGTCAGCGGGCGATCTGCGGACCTTCGCGGCGGAGCGGAGCGCGCAGCTGCGCCTGCTGCCCGGCGCGATGCGGGGCCTGCGCCGCTGACCAGGCACGCTCCACCTGCGCCGTCATCACACGGACGTTTGTTACTGTCGGGGGCTTCGCCCTAAGTTGCTCTTCCGACAGAAGACGCTCGACGGTGCAGGCGCAAGGCGCCCCGTCCCCGCAGCCGCCGGACCTGGAGTCATGACCACAGCCACGCTTCCTTCCACCGCGTCCGCAGGATCCTCGCCGGAGCCCGGCAACGGGGGGCAGACCCCCCGAGCGCGCACCTCCACCGGGGCCTCGACCCGGCGGTTCCTCCCCGAGGTCCAGGCGCTCCGCGCCCTCGCCGTCGCCCTGGTGGTCGTCTACCACCTGCGACCCGACGTCCTGCCGGGCGGGTACATCGGCGTCGACGTCTTCTTCGTCATCTCGGGCTTCCTCATCACCGGGCACATGCTCCGCGAGGTCCGCACCACCGGCCGGCTCCGGCTCGGCCACTTCTGGGCCAACCGGGCGCGCCGCATCCTGCCGGCGAGCCTGCTCGTCGTCGCCGTGGTGCTGCTGGCCACACCGGTGCTGATGCCCATCACGGACTGGGCGGAGATCAGTCGCCAGGGCCTCGCCTCGGTGCTCTACGTGCAGAACTGGGCGCTGGTGGGCAACGCGGTCGATTACCTCGCGTCCGACACCGCGGCCACGCCGTTCCAGCACTTCTGGTCGCTGGCCGTCGAGGAGCAGTTCTACATCCTGTGGCCGCTGGTCGTGCTGGGCGCCGCCGTCGCGGTGCGCCGATCGCGCCGCGGCCCGCGCGCGCTCACCGCCGGCCTCCTGCTGGCCTTCGGCGTGCTGGTCGCCGCCTCGTTCGTCTGGAACCTCGTGTCGGTCGGCAACGAGGACCCGGCCGCCTACTTCGCCACCACGACCCGCCTCTGGGAGCTCGGCGCCGGTGGCCTGCTGGCCGTCACGCTCCGGTACACCGACCGGTTCCGGCTCGCCCGGTCGGCCCTCGCCCTCGCCGGCGTCGGCACGATCGCCGTCGGCGCCCTGACGCTGACGGCCGGGACGCCGTTCCCCGGCGCCGCCGCGCTCCTGCCGGTGCTCGGCACGGCCGCGGTGATCGCGGCCGGTCGCACCTCCGGCCTCGGCTCGCTGACCTGGGTCGTCGACCGCGCCCCGGTGCAGTGGCTCGGGAACGTGTCCTACTCCCTGTACCTCTGGCACTTCCCGATCGTCGTGTGGTTCACCGAGTACGCGAACGGCGCACCGACGAAGCTGGAGGGCATCGGGCTGCTCGCCCTGATGCTCGTCGTCGCCGCCGCCAGCTACCGGTACATCGAGCAACCGCTGCGGTCCACCGCGTGGCTGAAGAACCACGACCCCCGCTCGCTCGGGCTGGCCGCCACCGCGATGGGTGTCGCCTGCGCCCTGACGCTCGTCCCCACGGCGCGCGCCGCGGCGGTCGAGCGGCAGTGGGACGAGCGCGCCGCCACGATCGACGCCTCCACCGAGGCCGACGGCATCTTCGGCGCCCACGCCGCGGCCGACGGCACGATGGACGTGCTCACCGGCGGCAGCACCGCGATCCGGCCCAACCCGATCAGCGCGGAGGACGACACGGAGATCGCCCTGCGGACCCCGTGCGAGTCGGACCTGAGCACCTCGCGCAGCACGGTCTGCGAGTACGGCGACCCGACGTCGGACACCGTCGTCGCGCTCATCGGCGACTCGCACGCCCGCATGCTCTCCACACCGCTCGTGAACCTCGCCGAGGAGCGCGGCTGGCGCCTGCTCGGGTTCTTCCACAACTCGTGCCCCTTCTCGTACGAGCAGCGCGACCTGAGGGCCGACTCCTGCCGCACGCTCAACGAGGCCACGATGGAGCAGCTCGCCGAGGTGCGACCCGACGCGGTGGTCACGTCGTACCTGGGCCGCAGCGAGTTCCGGGACACCGGCACGGGCATGGAGCCGGGCGTCAAGGGCTTCGCCGACCTCTGGAACGACCTGGACGCGCTCGGGTCGGACGTCTACGTCGTCAAGGCGGTGCCGGAGGCACGGAAGAAGGCCCAGGCCTGCGTGGCGAAGCACTACGACCACCCCGAGCGGTGCGCGATCGGTCGCGAGAAGGCGACCGCGGGCCGCGACCTCGTCGACAAGGCCGCGGAGCTCGCGCCGCGCGCTCACGTCGTCGACTTCACGGACCTCTTCTGCGGTGCCGAGAAGTGCGAGCAGGTCGTCGGCAACGTGCTCGTCTACCGCGACACGAGCCACATCACCGACTCGTTCGCGCTGACGCTCCAGCCGTACCTGGCGCAGGCGATCCCCGCGACCTTCCCCTGAGGTCCCAGGGCGTCGGCCCTCAGCCCTGGTACGCGCGCTGCAGGCGCACCGGGGCGAGGGGGCCGATGCCGGGCACGTCGCGCAGCGGCTGCGCCGTGAGGGCGTACCGCGGGCTCGCGGCGAGCTGGGCGGCCGTCTCCGTGTCGACCAGCACGGTCGACGGGTCGGCCTGCTCGGTGAGGCGCGAGGCGAGGTTGACGGTGGGGCCGAAGATGTCGCCGAACCGGGACAGCACGCGCCCCCAGACCAGCCCGACACGCACGGGGATCTCCGGGTCGCCCGGGGCCGCCGTGCCGAGCGCCTCGCCCGACGTCTCGGCCAGACCGAGAGCCACCTCGGCACCGGTCTCGAGGTCGTCGGTGACGAAGAGGACGGCGTCGCCGATGGTCTTCACCACGCGCCCGCCCGCGTTGACGATGATGTCGCGCGCGCCCGCCTCGAACCGCTGCACGAACTCGGCGAGCTCTTCCGAGCCCAGGCCCGCCGTCCGCTTGGTGAACGAGACGATGTCCGCGAACCCGACGCCGCGCACGAGCGGGAGCTGGTGGCTGTCGTTGCGCGCGTCGCTCCGCGAGCCCGCGAACTCGATGGCCATGCGTCCCGTGAGTGCGGCGAGCTGACGCCGCCAGGCGTGCTCGAGCTGGCCCAGCAGCGTCTCGGTCATCTCCGGCAGCCGGTCGAGGGCGAGCAGGCGCGCCGAGGTCTCGTCGAGGTCGTACCGGCGGACGAGGTGCTCCACGAGGGCCTCGACCTGCCAGAGCGCCAGCCGGTCCGCCGTGTGCCCCACCGAGCGGACGAACGTCATCTGGGCGCGCTCGTCCATCTGCTCGGACGCGAACAGCTCGGCCGCGTCCTTGAGGGCGTCGACGTCGGCGTCGGTGAACCAGGTCTCGGTCGGGTGCGTGACGGGCAGGCCGATCCAGCGCCAGTACCGGGTCACGAACTGCTTGTCGAGGCCCGTGATCTCCAGCACCTGCGAGAGGGTGTACCGCCGGGCGCCGCCCAGCAGGGTCTCGTCGAGGCGCGCGGCGGTGTCGGCCCCGGGGGCGTCGTGGTGGTGGGACGGCGGGGTCTCGGAGTTGTGGAGCACGTCACCACTCTAGGCGGCGGCACCAACCCGCTCCGCCAGGCCTCGTGCGCAGGTCAGTGGACGAGCGCGAGCACCAGAGGGATCCCCGTCAGCACGAGCAGCATGCCGACCACGGTGACGACGGTCCACAGGCCGAGCTGGACGCCACGGCGGCCGTCGTCCCGGTAGAGCAGCACCCAGACCACCATGAGCCAGGAGACGACGGCGGCGACGAGGCCGGCGGTCG
The DNA here is from genome assembly GCA_036010205.1 of Promicromonospora sp. Taxonomy (GTDB): domain Bacteria; phylum Actinomycetota; class Actinomycetes; order Actinomycetales; family Cellulomonadaceae; genus Promicromonospora. The sequence continues at coordinate 19,271 of DATGOB010000122.1, forward strand.
GAGTCCCCTCGCTCTGCACGAACCCGCGGTCCAGCCGGACCGTGCTGATCAGGTACACCGTGACGATCGCCGCGGCGCACACCACCGCCTTGGCCACGCCCAGCGTCGCCCGGCCTGCGTCCATCGACATCTCCTGACCGCTCCCGTCAGAGGCCCCGTTGCCTGTCCTGTGCCGCTGAGGCGGACATTACCGCAGGCCACCTCGTCCACGGCAGGGAGTGCCGCACGATTCACCCGGGAGTCACCCGGGAGTCACCGCAGGTGCCAGACGTCCCCCGCCGTCACGGCACGCTCGCGCCCGGACTCCTCACGGACGACCAGCGCGCCCGAGGCGTCGAGCCCCACGGCGACGCCCTCGAGCACACCGGCGTCGCCCGCGAGCTCCGCGCGGACGCGTGTGCCGAGCGTCGCCGACACCGCCGCGTACTCGTCGCGCAGGCCGGCCGCCCCGACGTCGCCGCCCGCCTGCTCCCAGCGGCGCACGACGGCGT
>DATGOB010000123.1:0-9110 GCA_036010205.1 Promicromonospora sp.
GTGGCCGTGACGACCCAGGTGAACGCGGACTGGCCGCCGCCGAGGTCGGTGATGATCTTCGGCAATGACGACGACACGACGGACATCGCCAGGACCGAGACGAACATGCCGAGGAGGATCCCGGACAGCGCTCGGAGAACCTCGCTGTGCGTCATCGCGGGCGGTTCGCCCGCGAGGTGTCCGGGTTCGGTCTCTGTGGCCTCCGTGGTGACGGTGCTGGTCATACACACTCCTGCTGGTTCTGGGGCGAGCGCCGGTGCGCGGTGTCCGCGCTGATGGCGTCGACGAGGCGGTTCACCGTTCGGGTGGCCTCGGCGAGGTCGTCGGTCGACCAGGCGGCGAACGCCCGGTCGATGAGGGCTGTGTACTGCTGCGCGGCCTCGGCGGCGAGCTGCCGCCCGGCCTCGGTGAGCTCGACCGTGCGGACGCGCCGGTCGTCGGCGTCAACCGTCCGGACGACGTAGCCGCCGTCGGCCAGGGTGCTGACCTGCCGGCTCGCGACCGAGAGGTCGACACGCAGGTGCGCTGCGACATCGGTGAGGGAGGTGGGGCCGCACGTGGTGAGCAGGTGCAGCACCGCGACGCCCGACCGGGGCCAGCTGAGCTCGTGCGCGATCCGTGCCGCGGCCTCTCGCTGCGCGCGCGACAGGCTCTGCAGCGCGGTGATGAGGGCGACGGCGGGTTCTTCGGTGATGGTGGTGGAGCCGGACGGTGCCCGGCGCTCGGTGGAAGTCATCCTGCCTCGCATTTGATTGCTTAAGGCAACGATATCGCGATAGTTGCCGTATGCAAGGGTCTTGCGGGCAGAGGATGCTGTGACGTGCGCGACACGACGACGGCGCCGCACCCGGAGAGGGTGCGGCGCCGTCGTCGTGACCGGTGGCCGGGTCAGGCCCGGGAGTGGCTCTCCTCGCCCATGTCCTCCAGCTCCACGCCCTTCGTCTCGCGCACCTTGGTGAGCACGAAGACGAAGCTCAGTGCCGCGAACACGGCGTACAGGAGGTAGGGGACGGCGGCCCCGAACGCCGAGAGCAGCGGCGGGAACGTCATGGTGATGACGAAGTTGGCGATCCACTGCATGGCCGCGGCGACACCGAGCGCCGCGGCGCGGATGCGGTTCGGGAACATCTCGCCGAGCAGCACCCACACGAGCGGGCCCCACGAGGCGCCGAAGAAGACGACGAACGCGTTGGCGCAGATCAGCGCGATCACACCCCAGGGCCCGCTGAGCGAGATGTCCTCGCCGGAGCCGGTGGCCTGCGTGAACGCGACGGCCATGAGGCCCAGTGACAGGGCCATGCCCGCCGAGCCGATGAGCAGCAGCGGCCGCCGGCCCACCTTGTCGATGAGCGCGATGGCGATGAAGGTGACCGCGACGTTCGTGACGGCGGTGATCGTCGAGACCAGGAACGCCTGGCTCTCGTCGAAACCGACCGCCTGCCACAGGGTGGTCGAGTAGTAGAAGATCACGTTGATGCCGACGAACTGCTGGAAGACCGACAGCAGGATGCCGACCCAGACGATCGGCTTGAGCCCGAACGTGCCGCCGCGCAGGGTGCCCTTCTCGGCGTTCTCCTCGTCCGCCGCGATGCTGCGGTGGATCTGGGCGAGGCGGTCGTCGGCGTCCTCGTCCGGGCCGAGCACGCTCGCCAGCACGGCGCGGGCCTCGTCGTCGCGCCCCTTGCTCGCGAGGTAGCGGGGCGACTCGGGGATGCGGAGCGCGAGGACGCCGTAGACGGCGGCGGGCACGACCGCGACGAGGAACATCCACCGCCAGGCCTCCCAGCCGAGCCACAGCACGTTGGCGGCGCCGTCGGCGGACTCGGCGAGGAGCTGGTCCGAGAGCAGCGCGGCGAAGATGCCGACGGTGATGGCGAGCTGTTGCAGCGAGCCGAGCCGGCCGCGCATCGCTGCCGGGGCGATCTCGGCGATGTACGCCGGTGCGATGACGGACGCGATGCCGATGCCCACACCCGCCATGAAGCGCCACAGCGCCAGGTCCCACGCGGTGAAGGCGATGGCGGACAGGATGGACGAGACGAAGAACAGCACCGAGCCGAGCACCATGACGTGGGTGCGGCCCCACCGGTCGGCCAGCCGGCCGCCCGCCCAGGCGCCGAGGGCGCAGCCGAGCAGGGCGATGGCGACGACGAAGCCGGTGACCGACGGGTCGAGCTCGAACTGGCCCTCGATCGCGTTCACGGCGCCGTTGATCACGGAGCTGTCGAAGCCGAAAAGGAATCCGCCCACCGCGGCGGCGACCGCGAGGGCGGTCGCCTTGCGACGGGCGGATCTGGCGTCGGCCTGCGGGGCCGAGGAGGCGGTGCTCATGTTTTCGATGCTAAGTCGCACCCCGCGCAGGTCGCGCGGGGAGCGACGGGCACCTCACCTGACAGGTGTCTGACGCGGGTCAGGTGAGCAGCGGCCACAGCGCCCACGTGGTGAGCGCGGCGACCGTGGCGGCGGCCGGGATGGTGAGCACCCAGGCGACCGCGATGTTCTTGGCCACGCCCCAGCGGACGGCGGACAGCCGGCGGGTCGCGCCGACACCCATGATCGCCGAGGTGATCGTGTGCGTGGTCGAGACCGGGGCGTGCAGCGCGAACGCGTTGACGTAGAGCACGAGCGCGGACACCGACTCGGCGACGAAGCCGCGGGCCGGGTCGAGCTCGATGATCCTGCGGCCCAGCGTGCGCATGATGCGCCAGCCGCCCGAGTAGGTGCCCGCGGAGATGGCGGCGGCGGCCGACAGCTTGACCCACAGCGGGATGCCGTCGGCCGGGTCGGCCCAGCCGACGGTCAGCAGCGCCAGGTAGATGACGCCCATCGTCTTCTGGGCGTCCTGCAGGCCGTGGCCCAGAGCCATCGCGGCGGCGGACGCCGTCTGGGCGATCCGGAAGCGGCGGTGCGCCCGGGCGGGCGCCGCGTTCCGGAAGAGCCACAGGACACCGATCATCGCGAAGAAGGCGAGGCCGAAGCCGACCACCGGCGAGACGATCATCGGCAGCACGACCTTGTCCACGATCGCGGACCAGTAGACGCTCATGCCGCCGGCGAGACCCGCGCCGACCAGGCCACCGATGAGGGCGTGCGTGGACGACGACGGGAGGCCGAACCACCAGGTGATGAGGTTCCACACGATGGCGCCGACCAGGGCGCACAGGACGACGGCGAGCTCGGCGTGCGTGCCCGCACCCTCGAGGTTGACGATCGACTTGGCGATGGTCTCGGCGACCTCGGTGCCCAGCAGGGCACCCGTGAAGTTCATGACGGCCGCCATGAGCAGCGCGACGCGCGGGGTCAGCGCCCTGGTCGAGACGGAGGTCGCGATGGCGTTGGCGGCGTCGTGGAAGCCGTTGGTGTAGTCGAAGCTCAGGGCGAGAGCGACGACGAGGACGACGAGAGCGACCTCCACCTCACGACTCCTTGAGGGCGATCGTCTCGACCATGTTGGCGACCTTCTCGAAGCTGTCGGCCGCGTTCTCGAGGCACTCGACGATCTCCTTCAGCTTCATGAGCTGCACGGGGTCGCCGGCGAGGTCGTCGAAGAGCTGGGCGATGAGCTTGCGGTGCAGCTTGTCCGCCTGGTTCTCGAGGCGGTTGACCTCGACCCAGTAGTCGGCCAGCTTGTCCATCGAGCGCAGGCGGGGCATGGCCTCCGCCGTCAGCTCCGCGCACCGCTGGAGGACCTGCACCTGCTCGGACACGCGGTCCGGCAGGGCGTCCACCTTGTAGAGGACGATGAGGTCGGCGGCCTCGTCCATCTCGTCCATGCAGTCGTCCAGCGCCGAGGCGAGTCCGGAGATGTCCTCGCGGTCGAACGGCGTCACGAACGTCTGGTTGAGACGTCGCATGATCGAGTGGGTGGCGTCGTCCGCCAGGTGCTCGACGTCGTGCATCTCTTCGGCGAGCTTCTCGCGCCCGGGTCGGTCCGCGCCGAGCAGCTCTGCCAACAGCGACGCCCCCCTGACCAGGTGCTGGGCCGAGGCGGCGAGAAGATCGAAGTACGTGGTGTCGCGCGGAGTAAGGCGCACGAGGGCTCCCGGTGTGAGTGCTCTGGAACGTGCTCAGCGTAGGGCTGTTGCCGACTATCGCCAATTTGCAAGGTCAGGCTTGGCCGACTCGTGACGAACGGCACAGGCCTGCCCGCACAGCGCGGGAGCGCACGTCGGCCGTCGGGCCGGGGAGAGTGGGGCGACGCCGAACCGGGAGCGCCTCTCGGCGCGGGGCCGCTCGTAGCGGCTTGAGGTGGAGCCCGGGGCTACCGCAGCCCGGCGTCGCCTGCACCATCCTAATGGTGTGCAGGGATCTGCCAAGGGGGTCGGACGTCACACCCGGGGCGTCGGCGTCACTCGAGGGACCCGGACCGCCACAGGTCGCCCGCGTGCTCCAGCTCCTCGGCGGTGCGCAGGAGCGAGCTCGCGCTGCGGGTCATGCGGGTCGCGCCGCCCGGGTCGGCGACCTCGCGGGAGTCGGCGTCGAAGGCCGCGCCGGTGGACAGGATGCGGCAGAAGGCACCGGCGCGCTCGAGCGCGACGGCGAGGTCCCCCGTGAAGACGCCCGACAGCACGGCGTCGGCGAGAAGTTGCAGGTCACGGGGCTCGGGCGGGCTCGGGACGCCGGCGACGGCCTCCTGGACGGGGGCCGCGTCCACACCGAGCCGATACCGCAGCATGACGGTCGGCATGTCCCGGCGGACCCACTCGCGCAGCACGTACAGGCGCCAGAGCGAGCCGGGCAGGGAGACGGGGGCCGCGTCGGCCCAGAGGCCGGCGACGGTGTCGAGGCCCTCGTTCTCGACGAGGTGGATGAGCCGCTCGACCACCTGCGGGTCCTCGGTGGTGCGCGCCCGGTCCACGAGGGCGCGCGCCGTCGCGTGCGCGACCTCGTCCCGCAGGGCGGGGTCGACCTCGCCGGGGAGGGCCTCGGCGTCCCGGGGATCCAGCATGGCCGGCCTTCTGGGCGGGCGTGGGTCGCTGCTCATGGTGTCCGATGGTGCGCCGAAATGGAACGTGTGTCCACCACCGCGGTCACCAGACCGGCGGGCTCACCGTCTCGACGGCCACGACACGCGGCCCGCCCGGCGTGTCGGAGACGTGGGCGACGAGGGCCTCGCCCGGCTCGAGGTACGGGTCGGCGGTCGGCAGGCCGTCGGCGACGGCGTCCGACGCGTGCCGGCGCAGCACGTCGAGGACCGTGGGCAGGACGGGCCGGTGCGTGCAGATCGCCGAGGACTCGTCGGCCTCCTCCATGAGGTAGCGCACGGTGGCCGCCACGCGGGACGGCGACCGCTCGTGCTGCGCCTCGGTGAGGTACTCGCTGTAGCCCGGGCGCATGCCGGCGGCCCGCACGTAGGGGTCGATGGTCGTGGCGCACCGCTCCCACCGCGAGCTGATCACGTGCTGGACGCCGAACGCCGCCAGCACCGGCACCAGCGCCGCCGCCTGGCCGTGCCCGACGGGCGTCAGCGGCCGGTCCCGCTCGGCGCCGTGCCACGCCGTCCGCGGGACGGCGCGGCCGTGCCGTGCGATGACGAGGGCCCTGGTGCGCGACGCGCCCCTCTCCTCCGCGTCGACGAGGGCCTCGAGCGGCCCGCGGTCCGACGAACGGGTCAGGCGGCGCGCCGCCTCCGCGACGGGGAGCCAGACGGTCCGGTCCACCTCGGTACGGTCCACCGGCGCGACCGGCACGCGGGCACGGAGCGACTCCGCGTCGTGCTTCTTCCGGGCGCGCCGGGCCGCCCAGTAGTGCACGCGCTTCACGCTGCCGTCCGGAGTGAGGTACTGCAGGCCCGGCAGCGGGCGCCCCAGGACGATCTGGCGTCCAGTCTCCTCCGCGACCTCGCGCACCGCGGTGCCGGGCAGCGACTCGCCGGTCTCCACCTTGCCCTTGGGCCAGGACCAGTCGTCGTAGCGGGGCCGGTGCACGAGCTGGACCTGCAGCTCGCCGTCGCGACGGCGCCACACCAGCGCGCCCGCCGTCGTGACGACGGGCGTGTGGGCCCTGGCCGGTGTCGTGGGTTCGGTGCCCACGCTGGACCGCAGCCTCGTCACCGGGCCGGCTCGAGGCGACGGCGCTGCCGCTGGATCAGCACGGACTGCAGGTCGCGCAGGCCGGTGCCGTCCGGCCCGGTCGGCCGCTCCCACCGGCCGTCCGGGAGCAGGTGCCACGACGCCGTGGTGTCGGCCATGGACTCGTCGACGAGGCCGATCAGCTCGCCGATGTGTCCCGGGTCGGTGACCCGGACGAGCGTCTCGACGCGGCGGTCCAGGTTGCGGTGCATGAGGTCGGCCGAGCCGATGAACACCTCGGGGCCGGTCTCCGCGCCCTCGCCGAGCGCCGGGCCCGCCGGGTTGGCGAACGCGAAGATCCGGGAGTGCTCCAGGAAGCGGCCCAGGATGGACCGCACCCGGATGTTCTCGCTGAGCCCCGGCACGCCGACCTTCACCGCGCAGATGCCGCGGACCACGAGGTCGACCTTCACGCCGGCCTGCGAGGCGCGGTAGAGCGCGTCGACGATCGTCTCGTCGACCACCGAGTTGACCTTGATCTTGACCCACGCGTCGTGCCCGGCGCGGGCGGCCGCCGCCTCGCGCTCGATGCGCTCGACGAGGCCGGAGCGCACGGCGCGGGGCGCGACCAGCAGCCGGTGGAACGTCGACTTCGGGGCATAGCCCGAGAGCTGGTTGAACAGCCGGGTCAGGTCCTGGCCCACGTCCGGGTCGCAGGTCAGCAGGCCGTGGTCGGTGTAGAGGCGCGCCGTCTTGGGGTGGTAGTTGCCCGTGCCGACGTGGCAGTAGCGCAGCAGGGAGCCGTCCGGCTCCTGACGCACGACCAGCGAGAGCTTGCAGTGCGTCTTCAGGCCCACGATGCCGTAGACGACGTGGACGCCCGCCTCCTCGAGCTTGCGCGCCCAGGAGATGTTCGCCTCCTCGTCGAACCGGGCCTTGATCTCCACGAGGGCGAGCACCTGCTTGCCCGCCTCCGCCGCGTCGATGAGCGCGTCCACGATGGGGGAGTCGCCCGACGTGCGGTACAGCGTCTGCTTGATCGCGAGGACGTCGGGGTCGGCGGCCGCCTGCTCCAGGAAGGTCTGCACGCTCGTGGAGAAGCTGTCGTACGGGTGGTGCAGCAGGATGTCGCGGCGGCGGATCGCGGCGAAGACGTCGGTCGGCTTGGCGCTCTCCACCTCGGCGAGGTGCCGGTGCGTCGAGGGCACGAACGGTGGGTAGTGCAGTGCCGAGAGGTCGAGGTCCGCGATGAGGTTGAGGCCGGTGAGGTCCAGCAGCGCGGGCAGCTCGTAGACCTCCTCCTCCTTGACGCCGAGCTCGCGCACGATGAGGTCGCGGATGCGGGGGCTGATGTCCTTGGCGATCTCGAGCCGCACCGGCGGGCCGAACCGGCGCCGCAGCAGCTCCTTCTCCATGGCCTGCAGGAGGTTCTCGGCGTCGTCCTCCTCCACGTCCACGTCCTCGTTGCGGGTCACGCGGAACGTGTGGTTCTCGCGGACCTCCATCCCGGGGAACAGGTGGTCGAGGTGCTGGGCGATGACCTCCTCCAGCGGCACGAACGACAGCGGCCCGCGCTGCGGGTCGGCCTTCCGCGTGCCGGGACGGCGCGGCTTGCCCGACGCGTCCACCGCGATGAAGCGGGGCAGCAGGGGCGGCACCTTGACCCGTGCGAAGTGCTCCTTGCCGGTCGCCGGGTTCGCGACGACGACGGCCAGGTTGAGCGAGAGCCCCGAGATGTAGGGGAACGGGTGTGCCGGGTCGACCGCAAGGGGCGTCAGCACGGGGAAGATCTGCTTGCGGAAGAACTTGTGCAGGCGCTCCTGCTCCTTGCCGTCCAGTTCGTCCCAGTGCACGAGCGTGATGCCCTCGCCCGCCAGGGCGGGCCGCACCTCGTTCTCGAACACCCGCGCGTGCCGCTCCATGAGGCGGTGCGCCTCCTCGGAGACGGCCGACAGGACCTGGCGCGGGCTCAGGCCCGACGCGCTGGTGACGGCGATGCCCGTGGCGATGCGACGCTTGAGGCCCGCGACGCGCACCATGAAGAACTCGTCCAGGTTCGAGGCGAAGATGGCGAGGAACCGGACGCGCTCCAGCAGCGGGATGTTCGTGTCCTCCGCGAGCTCGAGCACCCGCTGGTTGAACGCGAGCCAGCTCAGCTCGCGGTCGGCGAACCGGTCGACGGGCAGCGGCTCACCACGCTGCGGCTCCAGCAGTGAGGTGCCCTCGGGGCTCTCGGCGATGTGCTCCGCGATGTGCGCGGCGAGGCTCGGTTCCACGGAGCGCGGGTCCAGGATCTCCGCCGCCGTGGCCTCGGGCCGCACGCCCGCCGTGTCGTCGGCCGAGCTCTTGCGGGGTGCGCCGTCGACGGGCGCCGTCGAACGAGGACTCTGCTTCACGAATCGACCCCTCCTGTCCCTGATCCTGGCGGTCGGTCGCCCCGCGCTGTCCGTCATGAGGTCATCGTGTCACCGCGGGGTGCACGGTGGGTATACGCAGACCGGAGCCTCCGTCACGCCCGGGCGTACTGCACGTGGACGGCGGCCCGCTCGAACCCGGCCCGCCGGTACGTCGCGAGGGCCGGCGCGTTGTCGCCCTCCACGTAGAGGACGGCCCGTGTCGCGCCCGACCGTGCCAGGTGCGCCAGGCCGACGTCCGTCAGCAGACGACCCAGCCCCTTGCCCTGGTGGTCCGGGTCGACGCCCAGCACGTAGATCTCGCCGTCGCGCGTGCCGTCCGTCGCCGGCTCCTCCACCTTCGTCCACAGGAACGCGGCCGGGTCGGCCCCGTCCTCGGGGACGAGCAGGAAGAAGCCCTCCGGGTCGAACCACGGTTCGGCCTGGCGCGCACGCAGGTCGTCGAGCGACATCCGACCCTGCTCCGGGTGGGACGCGAACGCACGGGCGTTGACCCGCAGCCACGCCTCGTCGTCCGCGCCGGGGCGGAAGGTCCGCAGGCGGTAGCCGGGCACGTCGGCGGACGCCGTGGTCGGCGCCGGGTCGAGCGGCCGGGCCAGGAAGAGGAGCTCCCGTACCGGACGCAGGCCCTGCGCCCGCGCGAACGCCCGGGCGGGCTCGAGGTCGCCGTGCGCCCAGACCCGCA
>DATGOB010000124.1:0-26670 GCA_036010205.1 Promicromonospora sp.
CGAGACGCCCGTCTTCCAGCGGTACGACTCGTTCTACCGGTGGCTCGCCAAGGCGTGCGCGCCCGCGCCCGCCGACCGCTTCGCGACGGTCGACGAGGCCCGCGTGCAGCTCCTCGGTGTGCTCCGCGAGGTCGTCGCGACGGACAGGGGTCCTGGCCACACGGCCACGACGTCGGCCGAGTCGCTCCTGTTCGGGGTGCCGCCGCTCGACGGCGCCGAGGGCCCGCTGCCGTGGAACCAGCTCCCGCTGCTCAAGGTCGACTCGTCCGACCCGATGGCGTCCTGGCTGGCCGGCGTGAACGTGGCCGACCCGGCCGAGCGCGTCGTCGCCCTCGGGGGCGCCGCCGAGGCGACCGTCGAGGTGCGCCTCGCGCTCGCCCGCGCCGCCATCGAGGCGGGCGACCTCGGGCGGCTGCGGGCCACCGTCGCGCAGATCCTCGAGGAGGACCCCTGGGAGTGGCGCGCCGCCTGGATGGAAGGCCTCGGGCACCTCGCGGCAGGCGACCCGGCCTCGGCCCGCGCGTCGTTCAACGCCGTCTACGGGCAGGTGCCCGGCGAGCCCGCGCCGAAGCTCGCGCTCGCCACGGTCTGCGAGCTGTCGGGCGAGCCCGGCGTGGCCGAGCAGCTGTACACGACGATCGCGCGCGCCGACGCCAACTACACGGGCGCCGCCGCGTTCGGCCTCGCGCGGGTCCGTGCGGGCGCGGGTGACGTCGACGGCGCGCTCGGCGCCCTCGACCTCGTCGGCCCCACACGCGGCTCGTACGCGGACGCCCGCCTGCGGCGGGCCCGCCTCCTCGTCTCCGCCCGGCGCAGCCTGCTCGACCTGGCCGACGCCGTCGCCGGCCTGGGCGGCGCGCACGTGCCGGACCGGCCGCGGGCCGAGGTCACGGTCGACGCCCTCGCGGGTGCGCTCGGCCTCGTCACCCGCAACGGCCCGGACCCCGCCGTGCGTGTGGCGGGCGCCGAGGCGACCGAGCCGACGCTCCGGGACCGGCTCGAGCAGGCGCTGCGCGAGCTCGCCCGCCTCACCGAGGACCGTTCGGAACGCGTGGCGATCGTGGACCGGGCAAACTCCGTACGACGGTGGACGCTGCGCTGACCGGGCGCCCCACCGAGAAGAAGCGCGGGGGCGGCCCGTACGCACCGTCCCACGAGGCAAGGAGAACGACCCAGACATGAGTGCCGACGACAGCAGCCTCGTCCGCTGCCCCCGCTGCGGGGAGAACGGGGCGCCGGGCGCCCGGTTCTGCGAGAACTGCGGCACGCCGCTGGGCGCTCCGGCCCCCGACGCCGGTGCACCCTCCGAGGTCACCCTGGAGCTCGCCCCGACGGTGGTGGACCCCGATCCCGCGACCGGAGAGGCTTCGAACCAGCGCCCGTGCACCGCGTGCGGCGGCACGATCGCCCCCGACGGGTACTGCGCGGACTGCGGCGCGCCCGGCCTGTCCGAGCGCGACCACTTCGAGGAACGGCCCGCGGGCTGGGTCGCCGGCGTCTGCGACCGCGGTGTACGGCACGCGCGCAACGAGGACGCGATGGCGCTGGCCGCGGGCGACTCGTTCGCGGCGCTCGTGGTGTGCGACGGGGTTTCCAGCGCGCCCGACTCCGACGTCGCCTCGCTCGCCGCGAGCCGCGCGGCGCGCGACGTGCTCGTCGCCTACGGCCCGCAGGGCTCCAGCACGGTGCAGGGGGCCACGAGCCGCCGCGTCGCCGGCTGGACCGACGCCATGGTCGCCGCCTCCCGTGCGGCGGGCCAGGCGGTGCGGGGCGCGGCCGAGCAGCTCGCGGCGACGAAGGGCAAGGACGTGGCGGACGACCCGCCGTCGTGCACCTTCGTCGCGGCCGTCGTGGACGGCGACGTGCTCGTGGCGGGGTGGCTGGGCGACTCGCGCGTGTACTGGCTGCCCGACGACGGCCAGGCCGAGCAGCTCAGCGTCGACGACTCGTGGGCGCAGGAGATGATCGCTGCGGGCGTGCCCCGCGCCCAGGCCGAGTCGTCGCCCCAGGCGCACGCCATCACCCGGTGGCTGGGCCCGGACGCACCCGACACCGACGCGCGCTGCGCCGCGACCGTGCCGACGGGACCGGGCTGGCTGCTCGTGTGCTCCGACGGCCTGTGGAACTACTGCTCCGACCCGCACGCCATGAGCGAGCTGGTCCGCCGGTACGCGACCACCGACGACCCGCTGTCGACGGCCGCGGCCCTCGTGCGCTGGGCCAACGCGCAGGGCGGTCGCGACAACATCACCGCGGCGCTCGCCCGCGTCTCCCCCGCTGTCACCGGGCAGCGATAACCTGCCTCCACCCCCAGAGAGGAGCCCCCGTGGCCGAGTTCTCCGCCGAGGTCTTCCAGAACGAGTTCCTGTCCGACGGCGCGACCGACGTGCACGCCGTGGTGTCCGTGACCTGCGCAGGCGCGGGGGCGGCCGGGACGGCGGGCCCCGCGGGGCCGGGCGGTGCCGCGGAGATCGTCGCGGTCGACACCTCCGGCTCGATGCAGGGCCGCAACATGGAGGCGGCCAAGCACGCGGCGGCCGTCGCGGTGGACCAGATCCCCGACGGCACGCTCTTCGCGATCGTCGGTGGCTCGCACGTCGCCACGCGGATCTTCCCGTACCCGAACGCGCGCGTACCGATGGTGGCCATGGAGCCCGGCGCGCGCGCCGAGGCCAGGCGCGCCATCGCGACGATGTCCGCGAGCGGCGGCACGGCGATCTCGACGTGGCTGCGGCTCGCCGACGAGCTGTTCGCGACGGCGCCGGTCGCGAACAAGCACCTCATCCTCCTCACGGACGGCAAGAACGAGTCGGAGCCCTCCGCCCACCTGGACCAGATGATCGCGAACGTCACCGGGCGGTTCCAGTGCGACGCGCGTGGCGTCGGGGACCGGTGGGTGGTCGGTGAGCTGCGCAAGATCTCGACGGCGCTGCTCGGGACCGTCGACCTCATCGCCCGGCCGGAGGACATCGCCGAGGACTTCGCGGCGCTCGTCCGCAAGTCGGCAGCGCGCGGCGTCGCCGCCGTCGACCTGCGGGTGTGGGCACCGCAGGGGGCGCAGGTGCTGTTCGTGCGGCAGGTGGCCCCCGAGGTGGACGACCTCACGGCGCGCCGCACCGAGGTCAACCCCCTCACCGGCGCCTACCCGACCGGGGCGTGGGCGGACGAGACGCGCGAGTACCACGTGGCCGTCCGTGTGCCCGCCAAGCCGGTCGGCTCGGAGCAGCTCGCCGCGCGCGTGCAGGTAGCGGTGGACGGCGACGTCACGGCGGCGGGGCTGGTCAAGGCCAAGTGGTCCGACGACTCGACGCTCACCGCGCGGATCAGCCCCGAGGTCGCCCACTACACGGGACAGGCCGAGCTCGCCTCGGCCATCCAGGAGGGTCTTGCGGCCAAGGCGGCAGGCGACGAGGCGACGGCGACCGTGAAGCTCGGCCGGGCCGTGCAGCTCGCGGCCGAGACCGGCAACGACGAGGCGACGTCGCGGCTGCGCAAGATCGTCGACGTGGAGAACGAGGCGGAGGGCACCGTGCGGCTCCGGCGGAACGCCGCCAAGCTGGACGAGATGGCACTCGACACCGCCTCCACCAAGACGACCCGGGTCCGGCGCGCATGACCGTCACCTGCCCGGAGGGCCACCCGAGCGAGTCCACGGACTACTGCGACGTGTGCGGCACGCCGATCCCCGCCGCGGGGTCGGCCGCGCCCGCCGCGCCGGACCCGGCTGCGGACCCGGCTGCGAGCACGGAGGGCGGTGAGACCGAGAGCGGTCCGGTGACCTGCCCGAACTGCGGCGAGCTGTCGCCCGGCGGCTCGCTGTTCTGCGAGAACTGCGGGTACGACTTCACGACAGGGACGCCCGCGCCGCCTCCCCCGCCGCCGGCCGCTCCCGGCCCTCCGGCGGCCGCCGCCGGAGGGCCCGGCGGTGCTCCCGACGGGCCGAGCGCTGCGCCCGGCGAACCGGCGTCGGCCGGTGTCGCGCCGCCGTCGGGTACCGCCGGGACACCGAGCCCGGCCGGGGTGCCGCCGATCCCCGGGGCCACGGCGTGGGTGGCCGAGATCTGGGTGGACCCCGACTGGTACGCGCACGAGCGACCGGAGGACCCGCTGCCCTCGGCGGGGCTCCCCGGTCTGGTCACGCTGCGGCAGCGCAGCCTGCTGGTGGGGCGCCCGTCGCGGTCGCGCGGCATCACGCCCGACATCGACTGCGGCAGCGACCCCGGCGTCTCGCGACGGCACTGCCAGCTCACGACCGACGGTCAGCGCTGGTGGGTCGAGGACCTCGGTTCGTCGAACGGCACGTTCGTCGCCTCGGCCGGCGACCCGCTGCCCGACGCCCCGCTGGCACAGGGCATCCGCCAGGAGATCGAGGAGGGCGACCGGCTGTTCCTCGGCGCGTGGACGCGACTCGTGATCCGCAAGGCGCTGCCCGGCGAGGTCTGAGCCCGGGCGGCGGGCGTCAGTCCGCCACCCGCAGCCGTAGCGCGGCGAGACCCGCCGCGAGCACCACGACGACGTTGACCAGCACGAGCACCCGGTAGTCGACGACGGCGAGGAGGCCGGCCCCGAGCGCCGTCACCAGGGTTCCGGGCAGGTTGTTCACCAGGTGCCCTGCCGCGGCGACCCGGCCCTGCAGCCGGTCGGGCGTGCGGACCTGGCGCTCGGTGACCCAGGCGATGATCGCCGCCGTCACCCCGAACCCGAGCACGGCCTGCCCGGCCACGGCCGGGACGACCCAGTGGAACAGGAGGGGCACCAGCCCCAGCCCCGCGGCGAGGATGCCCACGGCGTACACGGTGGGCCGCCCGAACCGGATCATGAGGCGGGGGGCCAGGGCACCGGCCGCGAACCCGGCGACGCCCTGCAGCACGGTGAGCGGCCCGAGCCAGGCAGCGGGCAGCCCGAGCCCGTCGAGCACCGCGAAGACGACCGCGTTGACCAGCCCGACGGAGGCGAAGACGACCACGGCGTTCCACGTCATGCCACCGAGCGGGCGCGTGCCGAAGAGGTGCCGGAACCCCGCGGTGGTCGCGCGGAGGTACGGCTCACCCGGGTCGTCGACCGAGACCGACTCCTCGATCCGCACGCAGAGGAACACCCCTGCGGCCCCCACGAACCCTGCCACCGCGGTGACGACGAGCGGCGCCACGCCGACCAGCGCGTAGACGGCGGCGCCGAGCACGGGCAGGGCCACGCGGAGCACCTGGTCGATCATGGAGAGCCGCCCGTTGGCGTGGCCGAGGGCCTCGTCGGGCAGGAGGTCCTTGAGGAGCCCCGACTGGCACGCGCCCGTCACGTACGCGACGGCCGAGTAGACCAGCGTGGACGCGTACACCACCCAGACCTGGTCGGGCCGGACGACCCACAGCAGCGGCACCAGCCCCAGCGCGCCGACGACGTAGGCAGCCACGAGCATGCGCCGCCGGGACAGCCGGTCGGCGAGGTGCCCGAGGAACGGCGACGCGAGCGCGGGG
Source organism: Promicromonospora sp. (assembly GCA_036010205.1). Taxonomy (GTDB): domain Bacteria; phylum Actinomycetota; class Actinomycetes; order Actinomycetales; family Cellulomonadaceae; genus Promicromonospora. The sequence goes on from DATGOB010000124.1 coordinate 5,475, forward strand.
AGCCCGAGCAGCGCGAACGTCAGGCCGCCCAGCGCGGCGCTGCCCGTCAGGTCGGCGACCCACACCGCCATGAGGAGCGTGAGCAGCGAGTCGGCGACGTTGGCGAGCGTCCAGCCCAGCACGAGCGTGCGGAACAGCGGCGTGCGCAGGTGCCGTGCGGGATCGGTGGCGGGATCGGTGGCGGGATCGGTGACGGGGTCGGTGGCAGCGGCCGCCTCGTCGTCCGCGGCGGGCGGCAGGGTCGCGGTCATGCGTCGCCGCCCTCCGGGTCGGGGATCTCGGCCCAGGCGGCGCCGAAGAGATGGGCCCTGCGCGCGCCGTCGGGCCGCTGGTCGGGGTGCTCCGCGCGACCGCGGAACGGTGCGGTGAGCTCCTCGAGCCGACGGGAGAGCTCGTCGAGCTCGTCGCGCGTGGCCCAGAACTCCTGGTGCGTCTGGGTGCTCGCGTACAGCCAGGACGGGTCGTCGCGGTCGACGTCGGCGAGCCAGCGCTGGAGGACGGCGAACTGCTCGGCCACGAACATGCTGCCGAAGGCCTGGGCGGCGGGCAGGGAGCCCGGGTCGGACAGGTCGGGTCGCACGCTGAGACCGGTGCTGACGAGGCGCCACGGGCGCTCCTTGCCCTGCGCCGTCGCGCGCTCGATGTGCCCGTACCTCTCCAGCTGCCGCAGGTGGAACGAGCAGCTCGCGACCGACTCCCCCGTGCGGCGCGCGCACTCCGTCGCGGTGAGCTCGTCACCCGGGCCGAACAGGCCGAGCAGGCGCAGACGCAGCGGGTGGGTGAGCGCCTTGATCGCGTCGGCACGCGAGACGACGGTGTCGCCGGGGACGTCGGGGCGCGTGAATCCGGGCTGGTGCGGGTGGTCCGCCGGATCGGTCATGCGTCCACGCTATGACGCTAAAGAAGACTTGCGCAAGGATTCTTTAGCGTTTTCACCCGGTCGGGTGCCGTGAATAAAGACGTGCACCCGGACGGTTCGCGCTGCGACGCTGGTGGCACACCGCGGTGACGTCCGTCCGGTCCGTGCCGGGCGGTGGACGAGGTCCGGCCAGACCTCACGTCGGGGAACCGACTTCCAGCGTCACGAAAGGCACTCACGTGCACACCGAGTACGACCTGGCGCAGACCCTCCACCGGGAGCGCCTCCGGGACGCCGAGGAGAACCGGCGCTTCCGCCGGCTCCGCGAGGAGCAGAAGCGACGCAGGGCCGAGGCCCGCGCCGCACACCGGGCCAGCCACCGCGCACCGGCAACCGCCCTGCGCGCCCGGTCCGCATGACCCGCACGGCGCCCGTCGGAGGACCTCCGGCGCACGGCGCCAGCCCCGTGCCGAGGCAGAGCGTGCGATCCCCGCACGCTCTGCCTCGTTCTTTGTGTGGGCAGTGGGCCGGATCACACCTGTGACCTGCGCAGACGTGCTGCACATCACCGCTGCCCGCCTTGCGAGGGATATCCCCGTCGGGGAGGATGTAACACGACGGAAACAATGAGGAGCACCCCACCGAGACCCGGTCGGAGACGCCCGCTGCGCCCGTCACCTCTCCCCACCCCTGGAAGGAAAGTCACCGTGATGGATGCCAACTCCGCCTACTACATCGGCCGTGCCCAGGTCGCCGAGGTCGCCCGCCGCGCCGAGATCGCCGGCGCCCAGGAGCGCGCCCTGCGCGAGCGCCGTGAGCGTCGCGCCGCCAAGCGCACCAAGCGCTTCCGCCTCATCTGATCGCGGTCCCACCTGATCGCGGTCTCACCTGGTCGCCGCCGCGCCTGACCACCGCCGCACCTGATCACCCGCCGGTCGACACCCCCGGTCGACCCGCCTGATCGCCCAGCACCCCCTGGCCCTTCCCCGGACCCCTCCGCCGGAAGGGCCTCAGTGTGCCCCGGCCGCCCCACCCCGGCCGGATCCCTCGAGAACGACCTGCGGGACACCTGTGAGCCCGTTCCCGCCCCCCAGGTCGTTCTCGAGGCGGACCGCCGACGACGACCGACCACAGCGACCGCAGGAGATCTGCGGCGGACGGAATAGGGTGAGTCCGTGAGCCTTCCCAACCCCCACGAGCGCATCGTCTGGATCGACTGCGAGATGACGGGACTGGACCTGCGTGCCGACGCGCTCGTCGAGGTCGCCGCGATCGTCACGGACTCCGAGCTGAACGTCCTCGGCACCGGCGTCGACGTCCTGGTCAAGCCCCCGGCCGAGGCGCTGGCCCAGATGAGCGACTTCGTGCGCACCATGCACACCACCTCCGGCCTGCTCGACGAGCTCGACGGCGGGCTGACCCTCCAGGAGGCGCAGGAGCAGATCCTCGCCTACATCCGCGAGTGGGTCCCCGAGCCCGGCAAGGCGCCGCTCGCCGGCAACTCGGTCGGCACCGACAAGTCGTTCCTCGACCTGCACATGCCCGAGCTGGTCGAGTACCTGCACTACCGGATCATCGACGTCTCGTCGATCAAGGAGCTCTCCCGCCGGTGGTACCCGCGCGTCTACTTCGCGTCGCCGAAGAAGGAGGGCGGGCACCGCGCGCTGGCCGACATCCTCGAGTCGATCGACGAGCTGCGCTACTACCGCGAGGTGCTGTTCCCGCCCCAGCCCGGGCCCGACACGGCCACCGCACGGGCCGCCGCGGCGCGCGTCGCCGAGACGTCCGTCACGAACCAGCTCGCCCCGTAGATTCGAGTTCGGTCCGTCGTCCCCGAGCATGTATGCTTTTCGACGGCCGCCGGTCCACGACCGGGGTCCATGGTGGGCGTAGCTCAGCTGGTAGAGCATCGCGTTGTGGTCGCGAGGGTCGCGGGTTCAAGTCCCGTCGCTCACCCCATCGGCAAAGGCCCCTCGCCTCGGCGAGGGGCCTTTGCCGTGTCCCGGGTCAGTCCAGCAGCTTCACGACGGCGTCGGCGACCTTCTCCTCGACGCCCGTCCCGTACTTCATCCACAGCGACGGCTCGGTGAGCTCCAGCTCGAGGACCATCGGCACGCCGTCGTCGCCCGAGACGAGGTCGACGCGCGCGTAGGTGAGCTCGGCGCCCGTGGCCTGCCGGGCGACGTCCAGCGCGCGCCGCGCGACGTCCACCTGCGCGGGTGTCGCCTCGTACGGCGTCATCTCCTCGCGCGCGTACAGCTCGTCCTCCGAGTCCTCGGCAGGCCCGGTGAGCAGGGCGTTCTTGCGGACGGCGTGCGTGAGCTCGCCGTCGACGAAGACGAGGCACGTCTCGCCGGAGGTGTCGACCGACGTGACGTAGGGCTGGATCATGACCCAGCGACCGTCGTCGAGCAGGCGCGTCGCGTGCGCGATGGCCTTGCCGCGCGACTGCGCCGACACCGGCTGGTACCGGCCCGTGTTCTGGGCACCCGCGCTGACCACCGGCTTCACGACGAAGTCGCCGAACGCGGGCATGCGCGTGTGCACGGCGCGCTTCGAGAGGTGGCGCGCCGGGTCCAGCCAGATGGTCGGGATGACGGGCACGCCGGCGGCCTCGAGGTCACGCAGGTACCGCTTGTCGGTGTTCCACTCGATGACCGAGGCCGGGTTGGCCACGCGCGGCAGCGAGCGCGCCCAGGCCACGAACTCGTCGTGCCGTGGCGAGTAGTCCCAGGTCGAGCGCACGAGCACGAGGTCGTACGCCTGCCAGTCGACGGCCGGGTCGTCCCAGACCACCGGCTCGGCCGTGATGCCGCGCCCGCCGAGCGCGGCGATCAGCGGGACGTCGTCCGCGTCGAGGTCAGGGAGCTGGGAGCAGGTCGCGAGGGCTACGCGTCGGTTCGTCACGCCCTTGAGACTAGCGCCGGGCACGGCCCGCGACCCCCGGTCAGGGAGCGGCGTCCGCCACAGCGGCGTCGTCGTCGGACGTCTCTGCGGGCGCTGCGTCGGACGCGTCGTCCGACACCGCGGCGTCCCCGGCACGACGCAACGCCCCGAGGATGCCGTCCGCCGTGAGCGAGCCGACCACGCCGCCCGACTCCCCCACGACCGGAACCCGGCCCATGGCCGAGCCGGGCAGCGCCGCGACGGCCTCGAACGCGTCCGTCAGCCGCGCCCCGAGCCGGACGGGCGGCGGGGCGGGCTGGACGATCTGGTCGGCACCCTCGAGGTCGGCCTCCTGCACCCGGGCCAGCGCCAGCATGCGTGACGCCGAGCCGTCCCCGATGAAGTCGCGCACGCGGTCCGACGCCGGGTGCGCGAGCACGGCCAGCGGGCTCGCGACCTGCTCGAGGTGGCCGCCGCGGGACAGGACGGCGATCCGGTCGCCGAGCCGCGCCGCCTCGTCGATGTCGTGCGTGACGAGCACGACCGTCGTGCCGGTCTCGCGCTGGATGCGCTGGAACTCCGCCTGGAGGTGACGCCGGAACTCCGGATCGACCGCACCGAAGGGCTCGTCCATGAGGAGCACGGGCGGGTCGGTCGCGAGCGCGCGGGCCACGCCGATCCGCTGGCGCTCGCCGCCCGACAGCTCGTGGGGGTACCGCTTGGCGTACGTCGCGGCGGGCAGGCCGACGAGGTCGAGCAGCTCGGCGACACGGGCGCGCGTCCTGCGGCGGTCCCAGCCGAGCAGGCCCGGTACGGTCGCGATGTTCGCCTCGACCGTGCGGTGGGGGAAGAGGCCGACGTTCTGGATGACGTAGCCGATGCGGCGGCGCAGCCGCACCGGGTCGGTCCGCGTGACGTCCTCGCCGTCGAGCAGGATCCGGCCCGAGGTCGGCTCCACGAGCCGGTTGATCATCCGCAGCGTGGTCGACTTGCCGCAGCCGGACGGCCCCACCAGCGCGAGCACCTCGTGCTCGCGCACGGCCAGGCTCAGCCCCGCGACGGCCACGGTGCCGTCGGGGTACGCCTTGCGGACGGTGTCGAGCTCGATGACGGTGCGCTCTGCCATGCGACGAACCTACAGCGCCCCACCGACACGCACGGCGCCACCGGCACGTCGGGTGCCGGACACGCCCGCGTGCGTGTCGGTGGCCCGCGGTACGGTCGGACCCATGCCCGGTAACCCGTGGTTCTCCTGGTCGTACGTGGTCGGCAACGCGCCGGCGCTGTGGCAGCGCACGGTCGAGCACGTCGGCGTGTCGGTCGAGGCGGTGGCGATCTCCACGGCCATCGCCGTGCCGCTCGGCGTGCTCGTCTCGCGGCGGCGCTGGCTGTCGGGTCCGGTCCTGGGCGTCGCGGCCGTCGCCTACACGATCCCGTCGCTCGGCCTGTTCGCGATCCTCGCGCCGCTCATCGGTATCGGCCGTACGCCGGTGCTCGTCGGTCTGGTCGTCTACTCGATCCTCATCATCCTGCGGAACACCACGGCGGGCCTCGCGACGGTGGACCCCGCGGTCGTCGACGCCGCGCGGGGCCTGGGCTACGGCCCCGGCAGGCTGCTGCTGCAGGTGTCGCTGCCGAGTGCCCTGCCCAGCATCATCGCGGGCGTGCGGCTGGCCACGGTGTCGTCGGTCGCGCTCGTGACGGTGGGCGTCGTCGTCGGGTTCGGAGGGCTGGGGCAGATCATGTTCCAGGGCTTCCGGAACAACCTGTACCGGGCCGAGATCATGGCGGCGACGATCGGCACCATCCTCATCGCCCTCGTCCTCGACCTCGCCCTGTGGGCGGCCGGCCGTGCGCTGACCCCGTGGCTGCGCCGGAGGGCCGCATGAGCGCCCCCGCAGGCGTCCTGCAGGAGGCGTTCGTCTGGCTCAACGACCCGCTGACCTGGACGCGGCGGGGCGGCGTGCTCGAGCTGGCCGGCGAGCACCTGCTCATGACCGTCGCCGCCGTCGGCATCGCGGCCGCTGTGACGATCCCCGTGGGCGCCTGGCTCGGTCACGCCGACCGCGGCGCGGGGCTGGTCGTGTGGCTCACGAACGCCTCGCGCGCGCTGCCGACGCTCGGCATCATCTTCCTGCTCGCCTCGACCGGCCTGTTCGGCAACACGGCGGCGGTGATCGCCGCCGCCTTCTTCGCGGCCCCCGTGCTGCTGGTCAACACCTACGAGGGCGTGCGCGGGGTCGACCCGGACGCGCGCGACGCGGCGCGCGGCATGGGCATGACCGGCGCGGGCGTGCTGCTGCGCGTCGAGCTGCCGCTGGCGACGACGCTCGTGTCGGCGGGGCTGCGGACGACCATCGTCCAGGTGGTCGCCACCATCCCCCTCGCGGCCCTGGCGGGCGGCGGAGGGCTGGGCAAGATCATCACCTTCGGCCTCGGCACGCAGCGGTACGGCGAGGTGCTCGCCGGCGGTGTGCTGGTGGCTGCGCTGTGCCTCGCGATCGACGGCGTGCTCGCCGTCGGCCAACGGCTCGCCACGCCCGCGCCGCTGCGCGGAGTCAGGACATGACGATCTCCTGACGGGTCGCGGTGTCCCCGCGACAGCCCTTGCCATCCGCCCCGCTCCGGGGTCGAATGGGACCTGCCAGAGCGTAGAACAGTTGTACGCCACTCACCTACGGAGACACCCGATGAAGCTCGCCCGTTCGCACGTCTCGTTGCCTCGCGCCCTGGGCGCAGCGGCGGCGGTCGTCTCACTCGCCTTCCTCACCGCCTGCGGCGAGCCCGGATCGGCAGGGAACGGCGGCAGCACCGACGCCGGCGGTGGCGGTGGCGGCTCGCTCGCCGCCTGCGAGGCCGTCCCGGGCGACGAGCTCGTGGTGCTCGAGGACGACCAGCAGCTCCAGACCGTCGACAACATCATCCCCGCGGTCAACGCGGCGGCGGTCGAGGGTGACGACACCCTGGTTCCGCTGCTGGACAGCGTGTCGGCCGCCCTGGACACCGACACGCTCATCAGCCTGAACAAGGCCGTCGACGTCGACCGTCGCACGTCGCAGGACGTCGCCGAGGAGTTCGTGGCGGACGCCGGTCTCGACTCGCCGGAGCAGTCCGGCAGCGGCTCGGTCGTCGTCGGCGCGGCCGACTTCGCCGAGAGCGCGACGCTCGGCACCGTCTACGCGACCGTGCTCGAGGCGGCGGGGTACGACGCCGAGGTGACCACCATCGGCAACCGCGAGGCCTACCTGCCGGCGCTCGAGGACGGCAAGCAGGTCCAGGTGATCCCGGAGTACGTGGGCACGCTGACCGAGTTCCTCAACAAGAAGGTCAACGGGGCCGACGCCGAGCCGGTCGCGAGCAGCGACCTCGACGCGACCGTCGAGGGGCTCACCGGTCTGGGCGAGGAGGTCGGCCTCGTGTTCGGCCAGCCCTCCCCGGCGCAGGACCAGAACGCGTTCGCGGTGACCAAGGCATTCGCGGACGAGCACGACGTGAGCACGCTGAGCGAGCTCGCCGAGGCCTGCGGCGGTCTCGTGCTGGGCGGCCCGCCGGAGTGCACGGAGCGCCCGTTCTGCCAGCCCGGCCTCGAGGAGACCTACGGCCTGGAGTTCGCGGAGTTCACGTCGCTCGACGCGGGCGGTCCGCTGACCAAGTCGGCGCTCCAGCAGGGCGAGATCACCCTTGGCCTGGTCTTCAGCTCGGACGGCTCACTCACCCCGAACGAGTGACCACCCGCTGAGTGCGGGATCTTCGCCCTTCCGGACCCGCGAAAAGGGCGAAGACCCCGCACTCACGTGTGTCAGAGGCCGTAGGACTCCAGGAAGCGGAGCCAGACCTCACTGACGGTCGGGTAGGCGGGCACGGCGTGCCAGAGCCGGTCGAGCGGCACCTCACCGACCACGGCGATCGTCGCGGCGTGCAGCATCTCGCCCGCGTCAGGACCCACGAACGTCGCGCCCACGAGCACCCGGCGCTGCGTGTCGACGAGCACCTGGGCACGTCCCGCGTACCCGGGCGACTCGACGCTCGCGCCGGCCACCCACGACAGGTCGTACGACACCGCTTCGACAGGGCGGCCCGCAGCCCGTGCCTCGCGCTCGGTCGGACCGACCCAGGCCACCTGCGGTCGCGTGAACACGACCTGCACGCGCGCGTCCTGGTCGGCGGTCGCGGCGTAGCGCGACCAGCGCGGGGGCTCCTGGCCGACGTCGGGCGCCGGGTCACCGGCCGTGGGCGACCGGTCCGACTCCTGCGTGCCGTAGCGTGCCGCCACCAGGTCGCCCACCACGCGGCCCTGGTACTTGCCCTGGTGCGTGGTCGGCGCGCGGCCCGTGACGTCGCCGCACGCGTACAGCCAGCCGCCGGGCACGCCGGTGACCTGCAGCGACTCGTCGACGACCAGGGCGCCGCCCCGGCCGAGCGCCGACTCGTCGAGGCCGACGGCGGCCACGTCGAGGTCCGCCGTCCGCGGCACGCGGCCCGTGGCCACGAGGATCTCGGCGGCCGTGACGGTCCCGCCGTCGGACAGCGTGACCGTCACGGCGCCGCCCGCGCGCTCGACCGCCGTCGGCTCGACGCCGAGCCGCACGTCGACGCCCGCGGCGCGCAGCGCCTCACCCACCATCTCGCCCGCGAACGGCTCCGCGCTCGACAGCAGGCCGCCCCGCGCCAGCAGGGTGACCTGCGACCCGAGGTCCGCGTAGGCGTTGGCCATCTCGACGCCCACCACGCCACCACCGACGACGACGAGCGACTCGGGCACCGCGTCGGCCGACGTCGCCTCACGGCTCGACCACGGCGCGGCCTCCGCCAGCCCCGGCACGTCGGGCAGCACGGGCACGCTCCCCGTCGCGACGATCACGGCGTGCCGGGCGCGCAGCAGCCGGGTCACCGGGGCGTCGTCGCCCTCGGACGCCGCGCCGAACCCGGCGGCCGGGCCGTCCTTCGGTGCGGTGACCTCGACCAGCCGCTCCCCCGCGAGCCGCCCGTGTCCGCGCACGAGGGTCAGACCGGCGCCCTCGACCCAGGAGACCTGGCCCGCGTCGTCCCACCGGCTCGTGATCTCGTCGCGCCGGGCGAAGACCGCGGCGGCGTCGGGAGCCCCGGGGTCGGTGAGGCCCGGCGTGTCCCGCGCCAGGGCGCGGACCGCGCCGGCGCGCAGCAGCACCTTGGAGGGCATGCAGGCCCAGTACGAGCACTCGCCGCCCACCAGCTCGGACTCGACGAGCGCGACGGACAGGCCGGTCCGCGAGGCGCGGTCGGCCGCGTTCTCCCCCACCGGACCGCCGCCGACCACCACGACGTCGAACGACTCCTCGGTAACAGTCATGTCGCCATGGTGTCCCCGCTCGGGCCGTCGCGCCAGGCACGTCACCCACCCCGACAGGTGGCCGTCAGGTGTGACCGACCTCTCTGTATCAGCGATATACGTCTGCGCGCCGTAGATGTATCGTCGATATACATGAGATCCGGACGAGAGAACCTCCTCGCCGCGGCGCGCACCCTGCTCGCCGAGCGGCCGGACCACGAGCCGACCACCCGCGAGCTCTACGAGGCCGCGGGCGTCTCCGCGCCCACCCTGTACCACCACTTCGGCGACAAGGACGGCCTCGTCGAGGCAGCGGTCGACGAGGCGTTCGCGGCCTATCTGGAGCGCAAGCGCGCCGTCCCGAGCACGGGAGACCTCGTCGCCGACTTCGAGGCGGGCTGGGAGATGCACGTCACGTTCGGCGTCGAGAACCCGGCGCTCTACGCGGTGATGTTCGGCCGGACCAGCGGGCGCCGCGCCAGGGCCGCACGCGTCGCGGAGGAGGAGCTGCGCGCGTCGCTGGTCCGCCTCGACGACGCCGGCCTGCTCGTGGTCGGCGTCGAGGAGGCGCTGCACCTCTCGACCGCGATGGCCGTCGGGTGCGTAGGGCAGCTGGCCTACCTCGGCGAGACCGCCGACGGCCCGCTCTCGCGCACGATGCGCACCGTCCTCGTCGGCCACATCGCGGGCACCCGCCCGGCCGACGACACCCCCGAGCAAGGACCCGCCTCCCCGGCGCGCGCCCTGCTCGCCCGACTCGGCTCCGCACAGGAGCCGTTCACGGACGCGGAGCTCGCGCTCCTGCGTCAGTGGCTGGGCACGCTCGCCGCGCGCCCGGCGCACGACGGAAGGACCTCTTCATGACCACCACGACGGACCAGCCCACCACGGATCAGCCCACCACCCGGCGCCTGACCGACGCGCAGGCCACCGAGACCGTCCGCCAGATCGCCGCGGGCTACGGCACCCTCCTGCGCTCCCCCGTGCTGCGTACCCCCGCCGACGTCGGCCTCGCCTACCAGGACGTGACGTTCCCCTCGCAGGACGGCACGCCGCTCGAGGCGTGGTTCATCCCGCGCGAGGGGTCGGACAAGCTGATCGTCGCGAACCACCCCCTGTGGTTCAGCCGCGCGGGGCTGCCTGCGCACCTCGAACCGTGGCGGTCGCTGGGCGCGCTCGGCGGCAACGACTTCGAGGTCGACTTCCTGCCGGACTACCGCATCCTGCACGACGCCGGGTACAACGTCCTGACCTACGACATGCGCAACCTCGGGCTGAGCGGCAGCGCGAACGGCGGTAGCGGGTCCGGTGGCCGGTTCGAGGCCCGCGACGTCATCGGCTCGCTGCACCTCGCCCGGTCGGACGAGCGGATGCAGGGCATGACGATCGGCCTCTTCAGCCGCTGTCAGGGCGCGAACGCCACGATGTTCGCCATGCAGGAGCACCCCGAGGAGTTCTCGGACGTGCGGTGCCTGCTCGCGCCGCAGCCCCTGTCGGTCGGCGTGACGATGCAGCGCACCCTGGACCTGCTCGGCATCCCCGAGCGGATCGACGAGCTGGAGCGGGAGATCCAGCTCCAGGTCAGCTTCCGCTTCGCGGACATGACACCTGTCGCCTGGGCAAGCAGCGTGCGCACCCCCACCTACCTGTACCAGGTGCGGGACGACCTGCTCACCGACCCGAGCGACGTGCAGGGCATGTTCGACGCCATCCCGGTCGCCGAGAAGCACCTGCAGTGGATCGAGGGCACGACCGCCCGCTGGGACGGCTACCTCGACCTCCAGCGCGACCCGCAGCCGAAGCTCGACTTCCTGGCCCGCCACATGGCGTGACCGCGGTCAGCACGAACGAACCAGCACCGACGAACGCAGCGTTCGTCGCCCCATGAGTCCTCGTGGGGCGACGAACCCTGCGTTCGTCCGCGCGGCTCGTGTCAGGCCAGGCCCGCGCGGCGCAGGGCGTCGGCCATCGCGGTGTCCGCCGGGGCCGGGCGCGCCGTGCCGCCGCGGCGGTCGGCGCCGGAACGCCCGCGGCCACCGCCCCGACGGTCCCCGCCGCCGCGGGAACCGCCCGCGTCACCCGCGCGTCCACCACGTCCGCCCGGCGCGGCGCCCACCTCGTCGTCGAGCCGCAGCGACAGCGAGATCCGCTTGCGCTGCAGGTCCACGTCCATGACCTTGACCTTGACGATGTCGCCCGACTTCACGACCTCGCGCGGGTCGCTCACGAAGGTCTTCGACATCGCCGAGACGTGCACGAGCCCGTCCTGGTGCACCCCGACGTCGACGAACGCGCCGAAGGCCGCCACGTTGGTGACCTGTCCCTCGAGGACCATGCCGGGCACCAGGTCGTTCAGCGTCTCGACACCGTCGGCGAAGGACGCCGTCGTGAACGCGGGACGCGGGTCCCGGCCGGGCTTCTCCAGCTCGGCGAAGATGTCCGTGACGGTGGGCAGACCGAACGTCTCGTCCACGAAGTCGGTGGGCCGCAAGGTGCGCAGTGCGGCCCCGTTGCCGATGAGCGCCCGCACGTCCGCGCCCGACGCCGTGACGATGCGCCGCGCCAGCGGGTACGCCTCCGGGTGCACGGCCGACGCGTCGAGCGGCTCCTCGCCCCCGGTGACCTTGAGGAAGCCCGCGCACTGCTCGAACGCCTTGGGCCCGAGGCGCGGCACGTCCTTCAGCGCTGCACGCGACGGGTACGGCCCGTTCGCGTCGCGGTGGGCCACGATGTTCTCGGCAAGCGTCGAGGTGATGCCCGAGACCCGCGAGAGCAGCGGCACCGACGCCGTGTTGAGGTCCACGCCGACGCCGTTCACGCAGTCCTCGACGACGGCGTCGAGCGACCGCGAGAGCTTCGACTCGGTGACGTCGTGCTGGTACTGCCCCACGCCGATCGACTTGGGGTCGATCTTCACGAGCTCCGCCAGCGGGTCCTGCAGGCGCCGAGCGATGGACACGGCACCGCGGATCGACACGTCGAGGTCGGGGAGCTCGGCGCTCGCGTACGCGGACGCCGAGTACACGGACGCACCGGCCTCCGACACGACCGCCTTGGTGAGCCCGAGCTGCGGGGCCTTCTTCATGAGGTCGGCCGCGAGCCGCTCGGTCTCGCGCGACGCGGTGCCGTTGCCGATCGCCACGAGCTCGACCCGGTGCTTCTGCGCGAGCCGCGCGAGCACCGCCAGCGACTCGTCCCAGCGGTTCGCAGGGGCGTGCGGGTAGATCGTCGCGTGCTCGACGACCTTGCCGGTCGCGTCGACGACCGCGACCTTGACGCCCGTGCGCAGCCCCGGGTCCAGACCCATCGTGGGCCGCGTGCCCGCGGGCGCGGCGAGCAGCAGGTCGCGCAGGTTGGCGGCGAACACGCGCACCGCCTCGTCCTCCGCCTCGGAGCGCAGCCGCAGACGCACGTCGATGCCGAGGTGGACGAGGATCTTCGTGCGCCACGCCCAGCGCACGGTGTCCAGCAGCCAGCGGTCGGCGGGGCGGCCCTGGTCGGCGATCTCGAACCGGTGCGCGATCGTGGCCTCGTAGGACGTCGGCACGCCCGGCTCGATGCCCTCCTCCGGCTCGATCGTCAGCTCGAGCACGTCCTCCTTCTCGCCCCGGAACAGCGCGAGCACGCGGTGCGAGGGCAGGCTCGACAGGGCCTCGGAGAACTCGAAGTAGTCGGAGAACTTGGCGCCCTTCTCCTGCGCGCCGTCGCGCACCGCCGACAGCATGCGGCCCTTGACCCACAGCCGCTCGCGCAGCGTGCCGATGAGGTCGGCGTCCTCGCCCATGCGCTCGACGAGGATCGCGCGGGCTCCGTCGAGCGCGGCCTGCGCGTCGGCGACGCCTTTGTCGGCGTCGACGTAGCCGGCGGCCGTCGCGGCCGGCTCCAGCGTCGGGTCGGCGAGCAGCGCGTCGGCGAGCGGCTCGAGGCCCGCCTCGCGCGCGATCTGCGCCTTGGTGCGCCGCTTCGGCTTGTACGGCAGGTAGATGTCCTCGAGGCGCGACTTGGTCTCCGCCGAGAGGATCCGGGCCCGCAGCTCGTCGGTGAGCTTGCCCTGCTCCTCGATCGAGCCGAGGATCGCCGCCCGCCGGTCCTCCAGCTCACGGAGGTAGCGCAGGCGCTCCTCGAGCGTGCGCAGCTGGGCGTCGTCGAGCGTGCCCGTGACCTCCTTGCGGTAGCGGGCGATGAACGGCACCGTCGCGCCGCCGTCGAGCAGGTCGACCGCCGCCGCCACCTGCCCCTCCCTGACGCCCAGCTCCTCGGCGATCCGCCGGTTGATCCCTGACACCGTCTCGCTACCTCGCTTCTCGTCGCACTCCGGTCGCAGCAGATTGTGCCCGGCGCCACCGACATCTGTCGCATCCGCCTCGCCGCGCGCGACCTGCGGGATCACCCGCGGCCTCGTGCAAGGCGCTCCCGGCCTGCGACACAGGAGAGGCAGGACGCCGCGCGCGGGCGCGGCCCGGCCCCCTGGAGGACGTCGTGCAGCGGAACCCCCGGACCACCCCGACCCGTCGCCGCGCAGGCAGCGCGCTCGGCCTCGCGCTCGCCGCGGCCCTCACGGCGTGCGCCGGCGTCGACCCCGACGCCGGCCTGCTGCGTTCCGAGACCGACCACGTGCCCGTCGCGGTCGCGGACGCACCCGCGACCGCCGGCGCCGTCGCCGCGACCGAGCGCCTCGGCCTGCTCACGCTGCGCTCGGCGCCCGAGCCGGACGAGAACGCGCTGGTCTCCCCGGCGTCGCTGTCGTTCGCGCTCGCACTGCTTGCCGAGGGCGCGCGGGGCGCGACGGCCGACGAGCTGGACGCCGCGCTCGGCGCCGCGGGTGCGGAACGCACGGCGGCGTACAACGCGCTGGCGACTGCGCTCGGGGCGTACGACGGCGACCCCGCCGTCGTCCAGGAGGCCGAGCTGCCGGAGCGCCCGCTGCTGCACCTGGCGAACCAGGCCGTGCTCGACGACCGGCTCGACGTCGAGCAGGACTACCTCGACGCGCTCGCGACGTCGTTCGACGCGGGGGTCCAGCGCACCGACCTGGGCGGTACGGACGGCAAGGACGTGCTGGACGCGTGGGTCCGGGAGAACACCGGCGGCCTCGTCGAGGAGTCGGCGGTCGAGCCGGACCCGTCGCTGCGGCTCGTGCTGCAGAACGCGGTGCTGCTCGCGGCCCGGTGGGAGACCCCGTTCGCGGAGATCGCGACGCACGACGTCGACTTCACCGGGCCGGGCGGCACGGCGCCCACCCCCATGGTGCACGGCACGCAGCACCAGGCGTACGCCGAGCGGGACGGCTGGTCCGCGGTGCGGCTGCCGTACGCCGAGGCGTTCCACGCGGACGTGTTGCTGCCGCCGATCGGCACCGACCCGGCGGACGTCGCCCTCGAGGCGCTGGCCGCGCTCACCCGCGCGCTGGACGGCGCGACCCCGCGCGCGGTCGAGCTCTCGATGCCGACGCTCGAGATCGAGCCGCCCGCGCTCGACGTGGCCCCTGCGCTGGAGCGGGCGGGCCTGGGCGGCCTCTTCGACTCCCCCGACCTGTCCGGCGTCACGACGACGGAGTCGCTGCGCGTGAGCCAGGCGGTGCAGCAGTCGTACCTGCGGCTGGACGAGGAGGGCACCGTGGCGGCGGCCGTGACCGAGCTCGCGGCCGAGGCGAGCGGCGTCATGCCGGTCGAGTCCGTGCGGATGCTCGTCGACCGTCCGTACCTGCTCCGTGTGGCGCACACGGAGACCGGTCTGCCGCTCTTCCTCGCGGCGGTCCGTTCCCCGCAGCACTGACCGCGCGGAAACCATTGACCGGGTCACCGGCCCGCCAGTAGCGTGCGCTCCCACCAGGGTGAAACCGCATTCCGGCGGGCGCCCGCACAGCAGCAGGAGGTACTCCGTGGCGCTGTCGTTCCTCGACCGCGAGCACACGGTGGCCCGGCCCGGCTACAGCCGGTGGCTGATCCCGCCGGCGGCACTCGCCATCCACCTGTGCATCGGCCAGGCCTACGCCACCAGCGTGTACAAGAACGCGCTGGTCGCCCACTTCGGCACGAGCCTCACGGCGGTCGGCGTCATCTTCTCGATCGCCATCGTGATGCTCGGCCTGTCGGCCGCCGTGATGGGCACGTGGGTCGAACGGGTCGGTCCACGGGCCGCGATGTTCACCTCGGCGTGCTTCTGGGCGTCGGGCTTCCTCATGGGCGCGCTCGGCATCGCCACGTCGCAGCTCTGGCTCGTCTACCTCGGGTACGGGGTGATCGGCGGCATCGGGCTGGGCATCGGCTACATCTCGCCGGTGTCCACGCTCATCAAGTGGTTCCCGGACCGGCCCGGCCTGGCCACGGGCATGGCGATCATGGGGTTCGGCGGCGGCGCGCTGGTGGCCTCGCCGCTGTCCCGGCAGCTCATGGCGGTCTACGACGCGGGGTACGACCCGTCCGACCCGACCTCCGTCGCCTCGGGCAGCGCGGTGACGTCGCTGTTCGTCACGCTCGGCATCGCCTACTTCCTCGTCATGATGCTCGGCGTCTTCACGGTGCGGGTGCCCGCGCCGGGCTGGACGCCGCCCGGCTTCGACGCGAGCGCCATGGCCGCACGGCCGCTGGTCTCGACGGCGAACGTGTCGGCGGCGAACGCGATCCGCACGCCGCAGTTCTGGTTCCTGTGGACCGTGCTGTTCTGCAACGTCACCGCGGGCATCGGCATCCTCGAGCAGGCGGCGCCGATGCTGCAGGACTTCTTCCGCGACGGCGGCACCTCGTCGGTCGCACCGGCGACGGCGGCGGGCTTCGTCGCGTTCCTGTCGCTGTTCAACATGGCCGGCCGGTTCGCGTGGTCCTCGACGTCCGACTTCATCGGCCGCAAGCCGACCTACGTCCTGTACCTGGGCGTCGGCATCGTGCTGTACGTGCTGCTGGCGACGGTCGGCAACACGTCGACGGCCGTGTTCGTTCTCCTCGCCGCCGTCGTCATCTCGTTCTACGGCGGCGGCTTCGCGACCGCTCCCGCCTACCTGCGCGACCTGTTCGGCACGTTCCAGGTGGGCGCCATCCACGGCCGCCTGCTCACCGCCTGGTCGGCCGCAGGCATCGCCGGGCCGCTCATCATCAACGGGTTCCTCGACGCCCGCGGCACACCGGGCGAGCTTGTCGCCGCCGACTACCGGCCGGCGCTGTTCACCATGGTCGGCGTGCTGGTGGTCGGGTTCGTCGCCAACGCGCTCGTGCGGCCCGTGGCCGCGCGGTTCCACGAGCCGGCAGGACCGTCCGGCGCGCTCGCCGAGGGGAAGGTGTAGGAGATGCCGGATCAGCAGACGCACCGGCCGGTAGGCAACCAGACCGTGCGGCTGGTCGTCACGTGGCTCGTGGTGACCGTGCCGCTGGCCTACGGCCTGTTCCAGACGATCAAGGGCGTCGTCCCGCTGTTCACGGGGTAGCCGGCAGCCGGTCCGCCCGGGCGTAGACGTTCATCGAGTCGCCGCGCACGAACCCCAGGAGGGTCACGCCCGCCTCCTGCGCCAGGTCGACGGCCAGCGTGGACGGCGCCGAGATCGCGGACAGCACGGGGATGCCCGCCCGCGCGGCCTTCTGCACCAGCTCGAACGACGCACGCCCGCTCACCTGGAGCACCGTCCCCGCGGCGGGCAGCAACCCGTCGCGCAGCGCCGCGCCGACCACCTTGTCGACGGCGTTGTGCCTGCCCACGTCCTCGCGGACGACCAGCGGCTCGCCGTCGGCCGTGAACAGGCCTGCGGCGTGCAGGCCGCCCGTGCGGTCGAAGGCACGCTGCTGATCGCGCAGGCGATCGGGCAGCGCGGCGATCACCGTGGGGTCCACCGTCACCGGGTCGGCGGCGACCGGCCACCGCAGGTCCGCGAGCACCTCCACGACGGTGTCGGACCCGCACACGCCGCACGCGCTCGTCGTCGCGAAGGCGCGCGCCCGCGGCGGCTCCACGCCGCGCGCGAGCGCCACCTCGACCGTGTTGTCCTCGTCCGGGCACAACCGCATGGCCGCGATGTCCGACGGCGCGGCGACGGCACCCTCGGAGACCAGCCACCCGGCGACGAGGTCGAAGTCGTGCCCGGGCGTCCGCATCGTCACGGTCAGCGTCTCGCCGGGCGTCGACGGCGGCCCGCCCACGGGGACCACGGGCCGCACCGGGCCGACGGCCGCGACCTGCGCGGGCGCGCGCGACCGCGCCACCGCGGGGACGAGCCGCACCATCAACGGTTCCTCGACGGCGAGCGTGTCCGGGCGCTCGGTCCGGGCGTCGGTGCGCACACGGACCACCCGGCGCCGGTCGGTGACCACTCCCATGCCGCCAGTCTCGCACCCGGGCGGCACGGGCCGTCACCCCTCCCCCACCGGATGAAACCGGCGTAGGGTCGCCCTGTGACCGACGTGAGCGACGACGCCCGGCCCGACGCCCCCGAGACGACCCTGCGGATCGGTCCGCCGCGGACCAGCGCCGCGGGCGTGCCCGGCGTCGTGCACGGCCTGGCGCACGTGCTGGACGAGGCGGGCGTCGCGCGCGGGCTGCGCACCCTGCCGGTCCTCAACCAGCACGGCGGGTTCGACTGCCCGGGGTGCGCCTGGCCCGAGCCGGGCAAGCCGCACCTCGCGGAGTTCTGCGAGAACGGCGCCAAGGCGATCGCCGAGGAAGCGACGCGCAAGCGCGCGGACGCCGCGTTCTTCGCCGAGCACCCCATCTCCGAGCTGGCCACCTGGACCGACCACCGTCTCGGCAAGGCGGGGCGGCTCACGGAGCCGATGCTGCGCGACGAGGGCTCCGACCACTACCGTCCGGTGTCGTGGGACGAGGCGCTCGACCTCGTCGCCGGCGAGCTGCGCGGCCTCGACTCCCCCGACCAGGCGGCGTTCTACACGTCGGGCCGCACGAGCAACGAGGCCGCGTTCCTCTACCAGCTCCTGGCCCGCAAGCTCGGCACGAACAACCTGCCGGACTGCTCGAACATGTGCCACGAGTCGTCGGGCACCGCGCTGACCGAGACCCTCGGCATCGGCAAGGGCAGCGTCTCGCTGGAGGACATCACCGACCACGCGGACCTCGTCGTCGTCGTCGGCCAGAACCCCGGGACCAACCACCCGCGCATGCTCACGGCGCTCGAGCACGCCAAGGAGCGCGGGGCCCGCATCGTCGCGATCAACCCGCTGCCCGAGGCGGGTCTGCAGACCTTCAAGAACCCGCAGCGCGTCAAGGGCGTCGTCGGCGCGGGCACGAAGCTGGCCGACCGGTTCCTCCAGGTCCGCCTCGCGGGCGACCTGGCCCTGTTCCAGGCGGTGAACCGGCTGCTCCTGGAGGCGGACGACGACGCACGCACCGCCGGGCACCCGGGCGTGCTCGACCGCGAGTTCATCGCCGAGCACACCTCGGGTTTCGAGCACGCCGCTGCGGCGTGGCGCGCTCTCGACTGGGCCGACGTCGACGCGGCCACCGGGCTGGACCGCTCCGAGATCGAGGGCTTCGTCGAGGACGTGCTGGCCGCGAAGAACGTGATCGTGTGCTGGGCGATGGGCCTGACGCAGCACAAGCAGTCGGTGGCGACCATCCGCGAGGTGGTCAGCTTCCTGCTGCTGCGCGGGAACGTGGGACGGCCCGGCGCGGGCGCCTGCCCCGTGCGCGGGCACAGCAACGTGCAGGGCGACCGCACCATGGGGATCTGGGAACGCCCGACGCCGGACTTCCTCGACGCGCTCGCCACCGAGTTCGGCTTCGAGCCGCCGCGCGAGCCGGGGTACGACGTCGTCGAGACCGTCCGGGCGCTGCGCGACGGGCACCTGCGGGTGTTCATGGCGGTGGGCGGCAACTTCGCCGCCGCGACGCCGGACAGCGCCGTCACCGAGGCCGCGCTGCGCGAGGTGCCGCTCACGGTGCACGTGTCGACCAAGCTCAACCGCTCGCACGTGCTGCCCGGCCGGCGTTCCCTCGTGCTGCCGTGCCTCGGCCGCACCGAGCGGGACCTCACGGGTGGCCGTGAGCAGGTCGTCACCGTCGAGGACTCGATGAGCGTCGTGCACACCTCGCGCGGCCGGCTGGCGCCCGTCTCGGCGTCCCTGCGGAGCGAGACGGCGATCCTGTGCGACCTGGCGCGCCGCACGCTCGGCCCCGAGGACCCGACGCCGTGGGAGGAGTTCGCGGCCGACTACGCACGCGTGCGCGACGCCATCTCGCGCGTGGTGCCCGGCTTCGAGGACTTCGAGCGCCGCGTGGCCGAGCCCGGCGGGTTCGTGCTGCCGCACCCACCCCGCGACGCCCGGGTCTTCCCCACCACCACGGGCAAGGCCAACTTCACCGTGAACGAGCTCGAGGTGGTGCGCGTGCCCCAGGGGCGGCTGCTGCTGCAGACCGTGCGCTCGCACGACCAGTTCAACACCACGGTCTACGGCCTGGACGACCGGTACCGGGGTGTGAAGGACGGGCGCCGCGTGGTGTTCGTCCACCCCGACGACCTCGCCGAGCAGGGCCTCGCGGACGGCGACACCGTGCACCTCGTCAGCGAGTGGCCGGGCGCCGACGGCGAGGTCGCCGAGCGCCGCGCCGAGGGATTCCGGGCCGTCTCCTTCCCGACGGCGCGGGGCTGCGCCGCGGCGTACTTCCCCGAGACGAACGTGCTCGTGCCGCTGGACCACACGGCGGACCAGAGCAACACCCCGGCCTCGAAGTCGGTCGTGATCCGCCTCGAGCCCGCCCGCTGAGTGCGGGGTGTCCGCCCCTCCGGCTCCGGAGAGGCGGACACCCGGCGCTCACCGAGAGGTCAGTGCTCGACCGCCTTCTCGGCGCCCGCGCCCGTGAGGGAGCGGACCTCCATCTCCGCGTACTTCTCCGGGTGCGACCGCTCCTTGCTCAGGTACGTGCCGACGATGCCGAGCACGAACGCGAGCGGGATCGTCACGATGCCCGGGTTGTCGAGCGGGAAGAAGTGGAAGTCGATGTCCGGGTTGCTGATCATCGACTTGCTGAGCCCCGTCACCGGGTCGGCAGGCTTGCCCGACACGACCGGCGAGAAGATGATCAGCACGATCGTCGAGATCAGGCCGCCGTAGATGCTCCACAGCGCGCCGGACGTGTTGAACCGCTTCCAGAACAGCGAGTAGATGATCGTCGGCAGGTTGGCCGACGCCGCGACGCAGAACGCGAGCGCCACGAGGAACGCGATGTTCTGGCCGTTGGCGAAGATGCCACCGATGATCGCGATGATGCCGATCACGACGACGGTCCAGCGGGCGACGCGCACCTCGCCGTCGGCCGAGACCTGCCCCTTCTTGATGATCGAGGCGTAGATGTCGTGCGAGAAGCTGGCCGCCGCGGTGATGGTGAGGCCGGCGACCACCGCAAGGATGGTCGCGAACGCGACCGCGGCGATGATGCCCAGCAGGATCTCGCCGCCCAGCTCGAACGCCAGGAGCGGGGCCGCCGAGTTCTGGCCGCCCGGCGCGGCGAGGATGGCGTCCGGCCCGACGAGGGCGCCGGCGCCGTACCCGAGCACGAGCGTGAAGAGGTAGAAGATGCCGATCAGCCAGATCGCCACGACGACGGACTTCCGGGCCTCCTTGGCCGATGGCACCGTGTAGAAGCGCATGAGCACGTGCGGCAGGCCCGCGGTGCCGAGCACGAGGGCCAGCGCGAGGGACAGGAAGTCGAGCTGGGACAGCGCGCTCGCGCCGTACTGCAGGCCCGGCTCGAGGATCGCCTCGCCGCGGTCGCCCGACATGTTCACGGCCTCCTGCATGACGGCCGAGAGGTTGAAGCCGTACAGCGCGAGCACCCAGATCGTCATGGCGCCGGCGCCCACGATGAGGAGGGTCGCCTTGATGATCTGCACCCACGTGGTGCCCTTCATGCCGCCCACCAGCACGTACAGGATCATCAGGGCACCGACGACGGCGATGACCAGGCCCTGACCCGCCTTGTCGGTGATGCCGAGCAGCAGGGCCACGAGGCCGCCCGCGCCGGCCATCTGGGCGAGCAGGTAGAAGAAGACGACGGCGAGCGTCGACAGTGCCGCCGCCATGCGGATCGGGCGCTGGCGCAGCCGGAACGACAGCACGTCGGCCATCGTGAACTTGCCGGTGTTGCGCAGCAGCTCGGCGACCAGCAGCAGCGCGACGAGCCACGCGACGAGGAAGCCGATGGAG
>DATGOB010000125.1:0-10193 GCA_036010205.1 Promicromonospora sp.
GGAGAACGGCAGCGGCGACCCGCCGCACGGACGAAGGAGGTGGCGCGCATGACCCGTAGCGAGCCTCCGAGTAGTCCGAACCGCAGCTGAGCTGACGGTTCCCCTCCCGCCTCCCCGCGGGTTCCCGCGCACCGGTGCGCCCCGCCCTCCTCCGTCGTGAGGGGGCGCGACCACGCACCGGCCGGTCGGCCGTCCCTGCTGCGGTGTCCGTTCGCAGTCCTTCACCTGCGCTCGACCCCAGGAGCTTCCTCATGGCCACCTTCCTTCCCTCGCGCCCCGCACGCCCCGTGCGTCCCCTCCTCGGCGCCCTGCGCCCGCGTCGCGCCCCGGGCACGCCGCCCGACGTCGTCCCCCAGCGCCCCGTCGAGGAGCCCGAGCCGCGCTCGTCGGTCGTCGCTGCGGCGATCTACGACGAGGGCGTGCTCACCGACCGCTACGACAACCTCGCCGAGACGTTCTCCGCGCTGCGCTCGCGGCCGGGCGGCATGGCCTGGATCGGGCTCGAGCGGCCGCACGAGTCCGAGCTGACGTCGCTCGCGCGCGAGTTCGACCTGCACCCCCTCGCCATCGAGGACGCGGTCCAGGCGCAGCAGCGCCCCAAGATCGAGCGGTACGGCGACACCCTGTTCGTCGTGCTGCGCGCCGCGCGCTACCTCGACGCGGTCGAGCAGGTCGAGTTCGGCGAGCTGCACGTCTTCGTCGGGCCCGACTTCGTGGTGACGGTGCGGCACGGCGCCTCGCCCGACCTCGCGGCGGTGCGCGCCCGCCTCGAGGGCGACCGGGAGATGCTGGCCCGCGGACCCGAGGCCGTGCTGTACGCGATCCTCGACAGCGTCGTGGACGGGTACGCGCCGGTCGTGGCGGGCCTGGACCACGACATCGACGAGATCGAGGCCGACGTGTGGGGCGGCGCCCCCGACGTCTCCCGCCGCATCTACGAGCTGTCCCGCGAGGTCATCGACTTCCAGCGCGCGGTGCGCCCCGAGCAGAAGGTGTGCGCGTCGCTCGCCAAGGGCGCGGACAAGTACGACGTCGACCCCGAGCTGCAGGCCTTCCTGCGCGACGTCGCCGACCACCTCATCGAGGTCGCCGACCGGATCGAGGTCTTCCGCGCCGCGCTGCGCGACATCCTCACCGTGGCCGCGACGCTCGTCGCGCAGCGGCAGAACGAGGAGATGAAGCACCTCTCCGAGGTCAGCATCCGCCAGGGCGAGGAGGTCAAGAAGATCTCGGGCTGGGCCGCGATCCTCTTCGCGCCGACGCTGGTGGGCACGGTCTACGGCATGAACTTCGACGTCATGCCGGAGCTCGCGTGGTCCTACGGCTACCCGGCGGCCCTCGTCGCGATGCTGGCCGTCAGCGTGGGGCTGTTCGGCGTGTTCCGCTGGAAGCGCTGGATCTGAGCGGTCAGGCCCGGCCGGCGGGGTCGCGCTCGAGGTCGGCGCCCTCGGGGTCGAGGTCCTCCGGGTCCGGCAGGGACACGAGGTACCGGTGCCCCACGAGGGCGACCACGAGCCCCGCGGCGGCGCCGACCAGCAGCGGCGTGCCGTAGCCGGCCCGCGCGAGCAGCCCGCCGGCCAGCGAGCCGAGCGGCATGGCGCCCCAGAGCGCCGTCCGCCAGGTGCCGTGCACACGCCCGAGCAGGCGGTTCGGCACAGCGGCCTGGCGCAGCGACATCATCAGCACGTTCCACGTGGTGGTGCAGCCGAACGCCACGAAGACGGCGACGGCGCCCACCCCGACCATGGGGAACGCCCCCGCGAGGAACCAGGCCGCGAGACCGGTCGCGTTCGCCGTCGCCATGACGGGTCCCGTCCGGAACCGGGCCTTGAGGCGGCCCGTGACCGCTGCGGCGACGAGCGCCCCGGCCGCGCCGGACAGCATGAACGTGCCGTACCAGGCCTCCGGCACGTCCAGCCGCTCGAGCACGAACAGCACGAACGTCGACGTGACGGCGGCGTGGCAGATGCCGATGAGCACGCTGACGATCCACAGGGGCCGGAGCATCGCGTCGGCCCAGATGAACCGGAACCCGGCGGCGAGGTCGGCGCGCCACCCCGTCGCCCGCCCCTGCGGGGTCCCGGTGGCGGGCGTGGCCCGGCGGGCCGTGCGGCCGGACGCGACAGCGGGCAGCGCGAGCGCCAGCCCGCCTGCCACGGCGTACGCGGCGGCGTTGAGCCCCAGCGCCCACAGCGCCGACGCCGCGAGCAGCCACGACGTCAGCGGCTGCGACAGGAACTGCTGGACCACGATCTCGGTGGCCTCGATGCGCGAGTTCGCGCGCGGCAGGTCCGGCCGGCCGACGATCGACGGGACGACGGCGCGGACGGCGCCGTCGTACACCGTCTCGAGCGCGCCGTAGACCAGCACGACGCCCAGCAGCCACCAGATCGTCAGCGCGCCCGTGAGGTGCAGCGCGAGCAGGCCGCCCGCCACCAGGGCGCGCACGACGCCGGCCAGGCCGAGCGCGAGCCGCCGGTCGACCCGGTCCACGAGCACGCCCGCCGGGATGGCGAGCAGCAGCCACGGCAGCAGTGCCGCGACCGCGACCAGCGACACGAGCAGCGGGTCGTCGGTGAGCTGGACGGCGAGCAGCGGCGCGGCAACGCGTGCGACGCCGTCGCCCAGGCTCGAGCTGAGGTTGGCGGCGACGACCCGGGAGAACGCGCCCCCGAGCGGCGCGGGCCTGCTCACGGAGGGGGAGGACACGTGCCCGAGGCTATCGCCCGCCCGGTCGCGCTCGTGCCGCCGTCCTGCGGTCACCGCCGGACCGCGTCAGGCCGGGACCGGGTCGGGCAGGCGGGCGCCCACCGCGCGGAGCACGAACGCCTCGGCCGCGCGGATGGTGCGCTCGCGCGCCACGGGCTCGTCGGGGATGAGGCGGCCCGACAGGCACGCGTTGACGAGGTGCACCGTTGGATCGATGTCCTGCGGCGGGAACGTGCCCGCCTCGATGCCGGCGGCCAGGATGCGACGCAGGATCGCCTCGACGATGTCGGCGTGCTCGCGCAGCCGCTGCTGCGTGGCGCGGGACAGGACGGTCCGCAGGTCGGGGCCGGGCGCGAGGTGGAAGACGCGGGTGAGCTGGGCCTGCTGCCGGATGTACGTGCGCAGCTGTTCCACCGGGTCGGTCACCCCGTCAAGGGCACGCTCGAGCGTGTGGGCGTACTGCTCGGTCTCGTGGGTGATGAACCCGAGCAGCAGCGCCTCCTTGTCGTGGAAGTGGTTGTAGACGGCGGTCCGGCCCACGTCCGCTGCGGCGGCGATGTCGGCCAGCGTGATGGTGTCGAACCCGCGCTCCGCCATGAGGGTCGACAGAGCGGTGAACAGCTTGTGCCTCGTCATCTGGCGGTGCTCGTGCAGGCTCTTGCCGATGATCTTGGGCATGCTGACATCATAGGCACCGCTCGTCAGGTAACCCGAACCGCGCGGGCGCGGCGGTGAGACGTGGTCGCACGTTCCGGCGCGAAAAAATATCCGTTCTCATCCATTTTCTGGCAGCAAGGAAATGCTTTCCCACGCGGCGGTCTGCGTCGTGTGCACCCTCTGTCACCTGCGTGTTTCTTCTTTGTAACACGCCCGCATCACGGGTGAACAAAGGCACCAGTAAAGTCTCCGCATGACATTCCTGGCGGGCGCGATTCCGGCGGAGCATGCGTCGGGTCACATCCTGATCCTGCCCAGCACCCACGGCCCCGTGGCCGTCAGCCAGCTCGCCGCCGCCTGGTTCGCGGACGTCGAGTGGCTCAGGGAACCCTCGCGCGCCGCCGGGCCGCGCCGGGTGGCGGGCGCCCGGTTCCGGGGGATGGCGCAACCGGAGGCGCTCGTTCCCGGCGTCCTGCGGCTGGGTGCCGGGCACGTCGCGACCGGACCGTTCGAGGTCGGCGAGGCACACCTCGCAGAGCTGGGGATCGCCGCCACCGCGGCGGAGGCCTACGCCGTCGCCCGCTCGGACGGTCTGCGCGACGTGCGCGGCGCCGCACCGACGGCCTACGGCGACCGTGACGGTATCGCGCGGGCGTTCCCCCACGCCCTGCCACAGGGCGAGGAGCTGCGCGTCGTCCAGTGGATGGTGGCGGCGGCGCGCAGGACCGCGGGCGGCGTGCTCACCGACGGCAGGCAGCCGCTCGTCCCCGACCCGACGGGTTCGGTGGACCTCGGCCTGTACTCCGCGCACGCGCTCCAGCCCGGCGACGTGCTGCCGATGCTGCGCTCGCTCATCGCGACAGCCGACGTGACGGCCGACCAGCCCACGCCCGACGGCTCGCCGCGCTACACCCTCGTCGGCAGCACCCCGTACGACGGTTCGATCGTCGTCGACGTCGAGCGCGTCGACCGGGTGCCGCGCGCCCTCGGCACGCTCGACTGGCGCAGCTACGGCCCGTTCGCCTACCGCCTGAGCTGGCGGCCGGCCGACCCGTACGAGCTCGAGCTGGAGCAGCCGTCCGGGCTGCACGTCATCGCCCGCTCACGCATGCGGGCCTCGCTCGCGCGTCTCGCGCTCGGTCTGCACGGCCGGATCGGTGGGGTCCTCGTCGACGACGGCGGCTTCATCACCGCCCCCGAGGAGCTCGAGGGCCGCAACGACCCGACGGCGGGCGGCGCCCAGGGTGCCAGGGCCTGGGTCTGAGCTCGTCCCCACCCTGCGAAGTTATCCACAGACTTGGTCCACAACCCTGTGTGTGACGCGGGGAAATGGCGGCTCCGCCTGTGGACAGAACTGTGGGCGACGGACGGGTGAAAATTACAACGGTGGAGCAGTTGCCGCGGCCCCGACACGCGGATAGAAACGTGGGCAGTGGCTCGAGTCCGACGCCGACGCGGTGCGCTGCAGCAGTACCGACCGGCCCGGACCTCGGGCACACGTGGTCGACCGGAGAACGACAGGACGCCCCGTGCCGCGGCGCGGGCTGTGGATGACGCCACAGGTGACTGTACGGGGCCGGAAGACCACCCGCGTCCGACGTGACCGCCCAGACGCGGACCTGGCGCCCCGGGTCCGAGAGGCACGTCGGAGTCGTGACGTCGACACGACGTCCGGGCCCCGCTGCGGCCGGGTCCGGGAGCGCGGTGGAGCCAGGGCCCCCGGCCTGCCCCGGGGGCCCTGGCCCGTGTCCGGGCCTGCTCTGTCCACAGGCGCGACGGCGTCCTAGGCTCGCAGCATGAGCAACCTCGAGACCCGCCCGGACACCCAGGTCTGCGCGGCGGGCGCGCAGGGCGAGGGCGTCGAGCTCCTCGGCCCCCGGGACGTGCCGCTCGGCGGTCCCCGGGCCATGACCGTCCGCCGCACCATCCCGCAGCGTGCGCGGTCGCTCGTCGGCGCATGGTGCTTCAGCGACCACTACGGCCCCGACGACGTCACCGACGGCGAGGGCATGCAGGTGCCGCCGCACCCGCACACGGGTCTGCAGACCGTGAGCTGGCTCTTCGAGGGCGAGATCCTGCACCGTGACTCCGTGGGATCGCTCCAGACCGTCCGCCCGGGCGAGCTCAACCTCATGACCGCGGGCGCAGGCATCTCCCACTCCGAGGAGTCGCCGACCGGCGTGCGTCCACCTCGCCTGCACGGCGTGCAGCTGTGGACGGCGCTGCCCGGGGAGGCCCTCGGCATCGACCCGCACTTCGAGCACCACGCGGACCTGCCGGTCGCCCGGCACGACGGCGCCGTCGTGCAGGTGTTCGTCGGCGGGCTCGCCGTCGGGGCAGAGCGCCTGGAGTCGCCTGCCACGACCTACACGCCGCTGGTCGGCGCGCAGCTCGACCTCGAGCCCGGCGCCGAGGTGCGCCTCGACGTCGACCCCGGGCACGAGCACGCGCTGCTCGTGGACACCGGCGAGGTGACGTTCGAGGGCCACGGCGTGCCGGCGTCGTCGCTCGGCTACCTGGCGCCGGGCCGCAGGGCGCTCACCGTGCGCGCCGGTGCGTCGTCCCCCGCCCGGGCCGTGCTGATCGGCGGGCTCCCGTTCCCCGAGGACGTCGTCATGTGGTGGAACTTCATGGGCCGCACGCACGAGGACGTCGCCAGGGCCCGAGCCGACTGGATGGCGCAGGTCGCCGACCGTGCCGACGGGACGACGGCGTACACGGCAGGCGCCGCCGGCCGCCGGTTCGGCGAGGTGGTCGGGTACGCGAGCGGCCCGCTGCGCGCCCCCGCGCTGCCCGAGCTTCGGCTCAAGCCCCGGGTGCGACCCCGGCCGACGCCGTGACCGCGCCTCAGTCGATGTCGTAGCGGAGCATGAACTCGCCCGCGTCGAGCACCACGTGGCTCAGCTCGACCGGCGTGCCGTCCGCCGTGTAGGCCGTCCGTGTCACCGCGAGCACCGGGGTGCCGGGCTCGATGCGCAGCTCCTCGATCTCCTCGATGGACGGCATGCGCGCCACGACGTCCTCCCGGAACCGCGCGGGGGCGTACCCGGCGTCGGCCAGGCGGGCGTGCGTCCCGCCCTCGCCGACCTCGCGCTCGGCGATCGGTGTGCCCGCGGCGATCGACGCGGGCAGGTACGACGTGGCGAACAGGACCGGCTTGCGCTCCCGCAGGTGCAGGCGCTCGCGGACGGTGACCTTGTCGCCGTCGGCCAGGCCGAGGGCCGTGCGCACCTTCTCGGGCGCGTCGGCCTCCGCCGTGACGGCGAGGGTCCGGACGGTGAGCCCCGCGCCGGTCTCGTCGATCTCCGCGGTGACCGTCGA
Organism: Promicromonospora sp.; assembly: GCA_036010205.1. Classification (GTDB taxonomy): domain Bacteria; phylum Actinomycetota; class Actinomycetes; order Actinomycetales; family Cellulomonadaceae; genus Promicromonospora. Next base: position 6,688 of record DATGOB010000125.1, read on the forward strand.
CTCGTCGGCGGGCGCACCCGTGGTGTCCCGGATGATCGGCTCGAAGGCGCGCACGAAGACGCCCGAACCGTGCCGCGTCACGGTGAGCCCCTCGTCCTTGAGCATGGACAGGCCGTGGCGCGCGGTCATGCGCGCGACGCCGTAGGTCGCCATGAGCGCCGCCTCGCTCGGCAGGCGGTCGCCCGGCGTGTAGGTCCCGGAGCGGATCGCGGCTCGAAGGTCCTTGGCGATGCTGGCGGCAGTCACACGTCCCTCTCTAGACACGGAACCCACCTAACCCGCAGCCAGTGCATATACGCAACTTTTCCGCGTAGCGGTTGCGGCCGCCCGCGTGCTGCTCGCACCCTGTCTAGGTGCCTAGAGAGATGGCGCCAACGGATGGCGTCGCGGGGCGCGGGGAGGTGGGCGAGATGGACGCGATCACGGCCGGTCTGTCCGGTGCAATGGCCGGAGCCGGCACGCTGCTGGCGGAGGTCGGCGAGGCGAGGGTGAAGTGGGTGGAGGTGTTCCGTGACCGCCTGGTCGTGCACCCGGAGCGGATGAGCGAGGGCGCGGACATCGCGGCAAGGCTCGGCATCATGGCCTGCACCGACTATCCGTCCACCCGACCGGGGTTCACGGTGTGGAGCGGACGCTGGCGCGATCTCGACCTGTTCGTCTACGCCGAGCTGCGCGGGGCGTCGCGGGCGGTCCGGGCGTGGCCGGCGTGACGGCCGCCGACCAGGTGCCCGGCGCGCACCTCGCCGAGCTGGTGGGGGTCACCGCCCTCGTCGCCCACGTCTTCGACATCCGCACGCTCGACGTACGGGCCGGTGTCGACCACCTGGACCTCGAGGACGACATGGTGCGCGTGCTGACGGTCGACGTCGTGGCCGCCCGCCTCGGCGACGCGGTCCGGCTCGCTCGCCTGCTCCACCTCGCCGAGCGCCTCGGCCACCACGACGGCGACCGGTCGGCGTGGCGCTGCTGGAGCGGCTGGGTCGCGGCCGCGGACCGCGGCCTCCCGGTCTCCCTGCACGTGACGGCGCGCCGCCAGACCTGACGAGATCGGTCGGATGTCCGGCCTGACTCGCGCTGTTCGGTCCGATGTCACGAGATCGGTCGCCCGTCGGACCGATCTCGTGACATCGAGCCGAACACAGTGCGTCGTGCTCGACAGGGGGCCGAACACGGAGGGCTTACACGTCCTCCTCGATGTGCAGCCTGCCGAGCGGACGCGCCTTGAGCACCTCGACGTCGATGTCCGGGAGCATCCTGCGCTCGGCGAGCGTCTTGATCGCCTCGTTCCGCTCCTGGAGCAGGTACTTCATCGCCTTCTCGCCGAGCTCCTCGACCGGCACGGGCGGCGTCTCGGGCTCGGGTTCCATCCGCGGGGACAGCTGGATGACCAGGAACACGACCAGCGCCAGCGCCATCATCACGTACGCGGGAAGCATCGTCGGCCCCAGGTCGATCCCGTCCTCCGCCGCCAGCTGGTAGGCGAGGGGCACACCGGCGGCGCCGAAGCCGAACGTGAGGCCGAGCATGATCTGCAGAGAGCCGTTGCGACGCCGTCCGTCCGTGAACCAGCGGACGAGGATCAGCACCACTCCGAACGCGGCGACACCGTACGAGAGCATCGCCCACGGGACGTCAGCCGAATCCGGCGCATCCGTGCGCCCGATCGCGATGTCCCGAGGGTTGCCGAACACAGCCGCGAAGCCGCCGATGGAGGCGAGCAGGGCCAGGAGCGGCGCCACACCCCACGCGATGCGCCACCACGGCGTCCTCGCGAGCTCGTCCGCCTGACTGGACCACGCAAGCACATGGGCCTCGAGAACATCGAGGCCGTGCGGCGCCGACCGGCTCACCCGCCGGGCCCACAGGCCCGGTCTCAGAGGACGGGGACCGATCTCGGGAAGCGACATGCTTCTCTCCCTCCTGTCAGCCTTGGATGTTGATCACGATGAGCGAGAGCACGACGACGAGCACCGCTGCGAAGCCGAGGACGAGCGCGCCCGTCCGCTTGAGATCTGCGCGAAGCTCGGCATAGCCGGGACCTCGTCCGCGATTCTGGCGACGCACCAGCTCCCGAGCCCTCGAACCGGCCATCGAGGCGGCGAGTTCTTCGACGAGCTCCCGTTGCGCGTTCCACCGGCGCTCGCTGCCCGCCATCACCGGTCTGCTCGGGAAGAGGTAGAGGTTCCGGTCCTTGAGCTCGATGTCGAAGAACCGTCCGACTCTCTGGACCAGTTGCACCGTCTCGGGGTCGAAGAGGCGTCGGGCGATCTGGTCGCCGCCGTCGGCCACGAAGACACGTGCCCTGCGTCCTAACCCCACGTCCAGGCGCTGCGCACGGTGCCACTGGTCCGGTGCCACCCGCACACCCAGGATCCGCGAGAGGTGCCCGAAGCTCAGGATCATGTGCGGCCAGCGCTCCGGCAGGCGGACGACGGCATACGCATGCAGGCGGCCGGTCGGTGCGACGTAGCGGTCGGAGACCTGGGAAGACAGATGACCGATCTCGATCGGCATGCCGTGGGCGACGTAGCTGAGCAGACCGAAGCGCTGGTGATCGACGCCGTAGGCGAAAGGCACGCCGGCAAGACCACCGGTGCCCGCCTTCCACAGCGTGAACCTCCCGTTCACCCGGGGCGCCAGTGCCTCCAGCCGGGTGATCGCCCGGGGCGAGAAGTTGACGACGTTCCACAGGGCAAGGGCGCAGACGAACGCCGAGATCACCGTCCCGGCGAACAGCAGCCCGGACATGTCCTCGAGCAGGAGGTTCACCGCTGCCGTCAGTGGAACCAGTGCACCGCTGATCAGAGCACCTCGCCTCGGGGCTCGCATGATCGCCGCGAATCGTTCGTCGGCGGTGTCGCCACCGGCCGCGTCATCGCGAGCGCCAGGTGTCGCTTCAGCCGGTCCGCCGTCGGTCATCGTGTCGTCTTCTTCAAGTTCCGTCGAGGGCATACGGCCGGCGAGGACCACACCCGGTGAGCGCGATCTGTCACGGTGGCTCGAGTATGGGCGGCGATCGTGCCCGGTGCAACGATCGGCCTGGCCGTACGCCGGCACGACGGACGGGCCAGGCCCGGAGGAACGACGACGCCCCAGGTCCGGATCTGCATCCTGACCTGGGGCGTTCCGTGTGGAGCGGGTGACGGGAATCGAACCCGCGCTGTCAGCTTGGGAACTGTGCTCGCCCGTCCCTGTTCCGCAGGTCGCTGCGGACCTGAGTGGACAAGAGCGGCCACCAGTGGTCGCTCCTAGCCAGGGCTAATGGCACACCAATGGCACGACCGGGATGGCGCGTTCTCAGCGTGTTGCTGTGTTGCTGTCTCGTGCCAGGCTGCGTTGGTCCTGATGGCAGCGTACGAGGGGGACCGAGCGAAAGCTCGAGAGCAACTCAAGGCTGCCGACCTCCGAGTCTCTTGTGACCAGGACGAGCTGCGACCATGTGGGGCGAGAACTTGCAGATGCTCTACTCAGGCTTGGTGCGCGTACGCTTGGTCCGCGTACGCCAG
>DATGOB010000126.1:0-2199 GCA_036010205.1 Promicromonospora sp.
GCGACGCTCGGCCTGTTCGACGGCACCGTGATCCTCGGCTGCCGGGCGCTGGGGGTGCCCGTGCCGCCGTCGGACAGCCGGGCCCTCATGCACCTCTGGAAGTGGGTGGGCCACCTGCTGGGCGTCCACCCGGACTTCCTGGTCGACGACGAGTGGGCGCGCCACCGGCTCGACCACCACGTGCTGCTCGCACAGGCCGGGGTGTCCGACGCGGGGCCCCGGCTCGCCCGGGCGGTCGTCGCCGCCCAGGCGGAGCGGACCTACCCGGGCCCGGCGTGGTGGCGGCCGTGGCGGGCGCGCTGGGAGCGCGAGCGGATGTTGTCGATGCTCACCGTGTTCCTCGGGGTGCGCAGCATGCGTGAGCTGGGGCTGCCCCTCCGGCCGCCGTGGGCGCACGCCTACCTGCTGCCGCTCAACACGTGGCGGTACCGCGTGGCGGGGCGCTCCCGCCGGGGGCGGGAGCGCCTCGAGCGCTGGGGACGCCGCCGGAGCGACGCGATCCTGGCGAGCTACCGGCCGGTCGCACCAGCCGGACACGAGGAGACGGCGGGACAGCGTCAGTCGGTCGGCGAGTAGTACCGCCAGGTGCCGTCCTGCGCGATCCCGACGGCCATCCCGGTGTACCCGAACGTGTCGGCACGCTGGGCGTCCGCCTGCTCCTGGGTCAGCAGCCCGGCGTCGACGACCTCCTGCCAGGCCGCGTCGTCGTCCCGGAACTCCTGTGCGGCGACCCGCGGCCAGACGATCGTCTCGTTGCCCGGGTCGCCGCCGTTCACGGCGCCCTGCGTACCGGCCAGCAGCGCGACCAGGGTGCGGTAGCGCTGCGTGTCGGTGTCGGGCAGCGCGAACATCTGCTCGGGCGTCTCGAGCGTGAGCTGCAGCTCCGTGCCGTGCTGCGTGGCCAGCTCGACGAGCCGGTCGGAGTCGCAGGCCAGCGCGGCGTCCACGAGCGTCTCGGCCGTGGCCCCCGCCTCCGCGCTCGGCGCGTTGGCCGCGTCCCACCGCAGGGACATGCCCTCGGCCGAGCAGTCACCGGCGTCCCCGCCCGCCGGGGTCGCGGGCTCGAGCGACACCCAGCCCCGCGCGAGCCCGTCGGGCACGTCGGTGAGCCGGACGTCGAGCACCTCCTCGCCGCCCTGCAGGACGCCGACCTCCTCGCCCACCGCCTCGCCGTCGCAGGTGACCTGCGAGGTCACGAGGACCTCCCCCGTCGACGGCAGGACGATCTCGATCGGCAGCACGTCCTGCGGGTTCGAGCTCTCGCACTGCCCGACCACGCGCAGGGGGGCGTCCGAGGAGTAGTCCCGCTGCGTCTGCTCGGCGGTGACCCAGCCACCGGTCCGGTCCAGCACGAACCGCGTGATCTCGCCGCCCTCGGGGTCGAAGGGCTCGATCGTCGCCGCGCCGCCGCGCGTGCCCGCGGGCACGTGCGCGCCGTCGGCGTCGAGCCGCACCGCGACCGGGTCGCTGACCAGCAGCTCGCCGTCGCCGGTGGCGACGCCGGGGAAGCCGAGCGCCCGTACCTCGTACTCCCCCGCCGGGAGCGGGGTCTCGAAGATGTCGCGCGTCTCGGTCCCGGTGGGCGCGCACGTCGTGTTCGCGAGGCCCTGGGCCTCGACGGCGGTGTCCCCGCCACCGAGCAGGGGCACGACGCGACCTGGTGCCTCGAACACGTTCGGCCCGAGGTCGACCACCACGCCGTCCTGGCTCCACACGAGCACCGGCGGGACGTCGAGCTCGCCGCCGTCCGCCGTGACGGCCATGCCCCACGTGGTCGAGGGGTCGCCGCCTTGGTCGCTCGTCCGGGCGTACAGGTCTCCGGCAGGGCTCAGCGACCAGCCGTCCGCCGTCGTCGTGAGGTCCTCGACCGGCATGCCGCACGCCAGGTCGAAGCTCTCGAGCCACGACGGCCGGTACCCGTCCTGGATCACGCTCGTCGCGGGCGGTCCGCTCGGTGCCGGGTCCGCCGAGGCCGACGCCGACGACTGGCCGGGCAGGATCGGTTCCGACGTGTTCCACACGGACGACTGGGTGACGCCGAAGGCGAGCACCCCCGCCACCGCGAGGCTCGCACCGGCGAGACCGCCGACCTTGGCGGCCCTGCGGCGTCGTACGCGGTCCCGGACCACTCCGAACGAGACGTTCAGGTCGTCCACCTCCCCACCGGGCATCGCGTCGGCTGCGCCACGGAGCGCGCCG
>DATGOB010000127.1:0-4637 GCA_036010205.1 Promicromonospora sp.
ACTACCCGTTAGTGTTTCGGATCAGATGCGTCTTCGGGGTTGATAGGGTGTGCGTATGACCGAGACGCCGGGCCGGCGGGAGCGCAAGAAGGCCGCGACCCGCCGCACCATCGCCGACGCAGCGCTGCGGCTCTTCTTCGAGCGGGGCTACGACGCGGTCGGGATCCGAGAGGTGGCCGCCGAGGCGGACGTCGCGGTGACGACCCTGTTCTCCCACTTCGCCTCCAAGGAGGCGCTCGTCTTCGACCAGGACGAGAGCTTCGAGCAGCGCCTGGTCGCCGCGGCCACGGCGCGGGAGCCCGGCGAGGGTCTGGTGGCGGCGCTGCGCCGTGAGACCCACGCCCTGGTGCGGCACTGCACGGCGGGGGAGGCGGCCGGCCTCTGGCGCATGATCGACGCGACGGAAGCGTTGCGCCGGTACGAGGTGGCGATGCGCCAGCGGCACGCGGAGGCGCTCGCGGAGGCGCTGGCGACGGCGGCACCGGACCGCGGTGAGGCGGCCCGGCGGGCGCTCGCGCGGTTCGTCGTCGACGCGTTCGGCGTCGCGCGCACTGCCGAGGACCCGGCCGCTGCTGTCGACGAGGTGTTCGACATGATCGACGCCGCGTGGGCGGCGGCCGGGTCCTCCTGATCAGGCGGTCGACCCGGCCCGTCAGTCGCGCGGCACGAGCGTGCGGAGCTCCTCGAGCAGCTCGACCTGCACGTCCGGCGGCTCGGGCGAGGGCCAGGCGAACATCACGGCGTCGATCCCGTGGCCCCGCAGCGTCTCGATGTCCGCGGCGATCTCCTTCGGCGTGCCGCCGAGGAACGGGCGCTCGCCGTCGGTCGGCGTCGCGACGATCGGCGCGTTCGACTGGGCCGTCACCGTGAGGGCCGCGCCGTCCCGGCCGTTGCGTGCGGCACCCTCGCGGAACCGCGCGGCGAGGCCGAGGACGTGCTCCCGCGACAGGGTCACCGGCGTGATGCCGTCGGCGATGCGAGCAGCGCGGTCGACGCCCGCGTCGGTGAACGCGCCCATGACGATCGGGATGGGCTGCAGGGGCTTGGGGTTGATCTCGGACGACTCGATCGAGTAGAAGCGGCCCTCGTGCTCGACGGGGTCGGGGCCCCAGGCGGCTCGCATGGCCGTGACCGCGTCGTCCAGCCCCGCGCCGCGCCGCTTCCACGGCACGTTGGCGGTCGCGAACTCCTGCGGCAGCGAACCCTGGCCGACGCCCGCGACCACGCGCCCGCCCCCGCTGAACCGGTCGAGCGTCGCGAAGCGGCGCGCCAGCACCACGGGCGGGTGTAGCAGCACGCTGATGATGCTCGTGCCGAGCGTGATGCGCTTCGTGAGGGCCGCGACGTGGCTGAGGGTCTGGAGCGGCTCGTACACGGTCCGGTAGATCTCCGAGACCGGCTGGAGGGTCCCGTCGGGGCCGGGGAGGGCCGGGGCGGTGGGACGCAGCACGCGCTCGTAGGTCCACAGGGAGTCGTAGTCGAGCCGTTCCGCCTCCTGCGCGATGGTCGTGATGGCCTCGGGGGAGGCGTGAGGGCCCGAGACGGGCAGCATGATGCCAAGCTTCACGATGTGCTCTTTCCGCTGGTGGGTGCCTCGATCCTAGGAACGCTTCAAGCTTGAAGTTAACAGGGGCGAGGACTCCTGGGAAGAGGGCGGTGGTCGTCAGCGCGCCACGCGGTCGGACGAAGGAGGCCACACGCGGCCGGGCTCCACCTGCGCGGCGATGCGCCGGCCGATCTCGGTCAGCGCCGTGACGTGCTCGTGCTCGAGCCCGTCGAACACGTACCGGCGCACGGTCTCGACGTGGCCGGGGGCCGCCTTCACGACGACGGCCATGCCCTCGTCGGTGAGCGTCGCCACGGTGATGCGGCCGTTGCACGGCGACGGGGCGCGCACGAGCAGGCCGCGGGCCTCGAGGCGCTTGGCGACGTTCGAGAGCCGCGACAGGGACCCGTTCGCGAACTCGGCGAGGTCGCTCATCCGCATGCTCCGGTCGGGGGCCATGGAGAGGGCCGCGAGCACGATGTAGTCGAAGAACGTGAGTCCGTCGTCCCGCTGCAGCTGCGCCTCGATCGCGCCGGGCAGCTTGAGCATCAGCCAGGACAGCGCGACCCACGCCTCGTTCTCCTCGGCGGTCAGCCAGCGCGGCTCGTCCCGGTCCTGCACGGCGTCCTCCACGGCGCCCAGGGTACCGACCGGGGCGGTGCCCCCGGCCCAGGCCGGGCCGGGGGCGCCGAGGTCACGGCGGTCAGGGCGCGTGCAGCGCGCCGGTCACCGCCCGGTCGTCGGCCCCGAGCGCGTGCCGGACGACGGACTCCAGCACCCTGAAGCCGTCCGACGACAGCACCGACTCCAGGTGGCCCTGCACCGACGCGACGCCCGGCCCGCGCAGCGACGTGACCACGCCGTCGGCATCGACGGACGGCTCGAGCGCGAGCCGCGTCACCGGCGTCCCGGCGTCGGCGGCCGAGAGCGTGGTGACGGCCGCGCCGAAGGTGTTGTAGTAGCCGACCGCGGCCCGCGTCCCGAACACGTCGGACTCCAGGCGCACGCCCTGGCGCGGCGCGCGCAGCGGGCGCACCGGGAACCCGGCCAGCCCCGCGAGCACCTGGTGGCTCAGGCACACCGCGAGCAGGGGCCGCCCGGCCCCGACCCGCTCCTCGACCCGGCGGGCGACGGCGGCGATGCGCGGGTCGGTGGCGTCGCGCGGGTCGCCCGGGCCGGGGCCGAGGACGACCAGGTCGTCGGCGAGCACGTCCGTCACCGCGTCCCACCGCACCACGCGCGCGTCCATGCCGAGGTGTCGCAGCTGGTGGGCCAGCATGGTCGTGAACTGGTCCTCGTGGTCGACGACCAGCACGCTGCGCCCGGAGAGCGGTGAGGCGTCCACGACGGCGGGCGCGTCGTCCTGCGGCCGCACCCAGAACTCGGCGAGCTGCCGGTTGCGTACCGTCAGCGCCTCGGCCACGCCGTCCTGCGCGGTGAGGTCGACGACGGCGTCCGGCCCGGCGCCGCGCTCGACCAGCCCGAGCGAGGCGAGCACGCCTGCCGCCTTCGCGTGGGTCTCGGCGACCTCGTGCTCCGGCACCGAGTGCCGCACGAGCGTCGCGCCGGCCGGGACGGACACGCGACCGTCGCCGTGCAGGTAGGCCGTGCGGATGAGGATGGGCGCGTCGAGGGAGTAGGCGGTGGGTCCGGCGCCCGGCGCCGGTTCGAACAGGGCGAGGAAGCCGGAGTAGTAGCCGCGCGGGCGCGTCTCGTGCCGCGCGATGACGGTGCACGCGTTCTCCATCGGCGAGCCGGTGACCGTCGGCGCGAACATCGTCAGGCGGAGCGCGTCACGCGGGTCGGCGGCGGTGCGGCCCTCCAGCAGGTACTCGGTGTGGCTCAGGCGCGCCATCTGCTTGAGGTACGGGCCGAGGATGCGGCCACCGTCCGGGCACAGCGCGCTCATCATCTTCATCTCCTCGTCGACCACCATGAAGAGCTCCTCGTTCTCCTTGGTGTCGCGCAGGAACTCCAGCACGCCCTCGCGGGTCGGGCCCGTGACCGGGTGGCGGTACGTGCCGCTGATGGGGTTCATCCGGGCCACGCCGTCCTGGAGCGTCAGGTGCCGCTCGGGCGTCGCCCCCGCCAGCGAGACCCCCGCGGCGGCCGGGCCCTGCGCCCCGTGCGGTGCCGGGGCGTGCACGGCGAACGTCCAGTACGAGCCGACCTCGTGCACGAGCAGCGCCCGGAACCACGACGTCAGCGTGGCCACCGGCGGAGCATCCGTGCGGGCCTCGAAGCGGCGCATCAGCACGAAGTTGGCGCCGGCGCCCTGGCCGATCTCGTCGTCGATCACGCGGCGCACCATCCCCGCGTACTCGTCGTCCGCGATGTCGAAGCCGAGCGGCTCGGCGGGGACCGGCTCGGGCGGGAGCGTGGCCAGCGCGTCGGCCAGGGGCACGCGCTCGCTCTCGCGCACCACGAGGCAGCGCAGCGGCGCGCCGTCGTCGTGCACGGTGAAGCCGCGCTCGCGGGCCTGCCGGAAGGGGACGACGGCGAGCACGGGCGCGCCGTCGAGGGGGATGTCGCCGAGCAGGTCGGCGTCGACGACGTCGCCGGTCAGCACCTCGACGTCGGTGCCGCCGTGGCGGCGCAGGAGCGCGAAGGGGAGCGACCCGTCGGAGGCGAGGACGCGGTCGAGGAGGGGATGCATGCGCGGGACCTTTCTGGTGCGGGCTGCCCTGCCCGGACCGAAGGTCCTCGTCGGAGAACGAGAACGACCGCCCCGGGGCGAGGCGGTCGTGGACGTGTGAGTGGATGCGTCGCGAGCCCGCCTAGTCGGCGGGCCACCAGTCGAGGCAGATGCGGGGCGACGTCATGGCAGGAACGGTAGCCGGGCCCGGGCGGGGTGTCCACAGGCGGCGCATTTCCGTTGCCTGACGTGCGAGTTCTCCCATAATGTCCGTCCGGATCGTGGTCGGTACGGACAACAGGGGTGGGCGATGTCGAGGCCGTCGGATTGGTCGCCGGTGGGGTTGGATGCTGATCCGACGCCGGGTGATCCGGTGCTGGTGCTTGCTGGTGGGCAGGAGTATCGGGAGGTGGCGCGTTCGATCGACAGTGCTGCGGGGGCGATGTCGCGTCTTGA
>DATGOB010000128.1:0-14163 GCA_036010205.1 Promicromonospora sp.
CGAGGCCTCGATCCACTCGTCGAGGGCGCAGTCGGGCGCGTCGGCGAGGTGCGTGCAGCCGCGCGGGCACTCCTGCGCGACCTCGTCGAGGTCCTCGAAGGCGTGCAGCAGGTGCGCGACCTCGACGTGCGCGAGCCCGAAGGATCGCACGCCGGGCGTGTCGATGACCCAGCCGTCGTGGTCGTCGCGGCCGGGGCCGACGGGCAGCTGCAGCGCCACCGCCGACGTCGAGGTGTGCCTGCCGCGGCCGGTCACGTCGTTGACCACGCCCGTCGCACGACCGGCCGCGGGGACGAGGGCGTTGATGAGCGTCGACTTGCCCACGCCCGAGTGCCCCACGAGCACGGACACGAGCCCGCGCAGCCGATCACGGACCTCCTCGACCGAGTCGGGTGCGAGCATCAGGGTGCCGTCCGCGCCCTCGTCGGCGGGGGCGCGCCGGGTGACCACCACCTCGACACCGAGCGGCTCGTAGAGCGCGCGCAGGGCGTCGGGGGAGGCGAGGTCGGCCTTCGTCAGGCACAGCAGCACCGACATGCCGGCGTCGTACGCGGCGACGACGCAGCGGTCGATCATGCCCGTCCGCGGCTCGGGCTGGGCCAGGGCCGTGACGACGACGAGCTGGTCGGCGTTCGCGACGACGATCCGCTCGTACGGGTCCGTGTCGTCGGCCGTGCGCCGCAGCACCGAGGTGCGGTCCTGGATGCGCACGATGCGCCCGAGAGTGCCCTCCGCACCCGAGGTGTCGCCGACGACGTCGACGCGGTCGCCCACGACCACGCGCGTCCGGGTGAGCTCGCGCGCCTTCATCGCGGTGACAACGGTGCCGTCGGCGCCCCCCACCAGCAGCGTGTACCGGCCGCGGTCCACCCCGGTGACGAGCCCGGTGACGGCGTCGGAGTGCTGCGGGCGCTGCTTCGTGCGCGGCCGGGAGCCCCGCTTGGAGGGGCGGGAGCGGAAGTCCGACTCGTCACGGACGTCGCGCCGGCCCATCAGGCGGCCCTCACCCCAGGCCCAGCATGTCCAGCCACATGCCGGTGAAGCCCGGCAGCGTCTTGGCCGTCGTGCCCACGTTCTCGACCCGCAGGCCGGGCACCCGCAGGCCCAGCAGCGCGGCCGACGTCGCCATGCGGTGGTCCTCGTACGTCTGCACGGTCTCGGCGTGCAGCGGCCTCGGCGTGATGACCAGGCCGTCGCGCGTCTCCTCCGCCTGCCCGCCCAGCCGCGTGATCTCACGGGCCAGGGCGGCCAGCCGGTCGGTCTCGTGCCCGCGCAGGTGCGCGATGCCGCGCAGGCGCGAGGGCGAGTCCGCGAGGGCGGCGAGGGCCGCGAAGGTCGGCGCGAGCTCGCCCGCGGCGTGCAGGTCGACGTCGATGCCGTGCACCTCGCCCGTCCCCGTGACCTCGAGCACCCCGCCGGCCAGCGAGCTCGAACCGCCCATGCGCTCGAGCAGCTCCGGCACCATGGCGCCGGGCTGGGTGGTGAGTGTCGGCCAGCCGGGCACGCGGACGGTGCCGCCCGCGACCAGCGCGGCCGCGAGGAACGGCGCCGCGTTCGACAGGTCGGGCTCGACGCGCACGTCCCGGCCGGCGATCGGCCCGGGCGCGACGGTCCACATCCCGTCGCGCGAGTCGTCGACCTCGACCCCCGCGTCGCGCAGCGTCGCCACGGTCATCTCGATGTGGGGCAGGCTCGGCAGCGTGGCGCCGATGTGCCGCAGGGTCAGGCCGCGCTCGAACCGCGCGGCGGCGAGCAGGAGGCCGGAGACGAACTGCGAGGACTCCGACGCGTCGACGTCGACGGCGCCGCCCGGCACGCGCCCGCGGCCCTCGACGGTGAACGGGAGGGATGTGGGCAGAGCCGCGGGGCCGACCGACCCCGGGTCGTGCACCGCGACGCCCAGCGCGTGCAGGGCGGCGAGCACGGGCAGCATCGGCCGCACGCGGGCCGCCGGGTCACCGTCGAATCGGACGGGGCCGTCGGCGAGGGCGGCGACGGGCGGCAGGAACCGCATGACCGTGCCGGCGAGGCCGGTGTCGACGTCGACGTCCCCGGTCACGGTGCCCGGCGTCACGTGCAGGGTGCTCGGCTCGTCACCCTCCTCGACGCCGGCCCCGAGCGCCCGCAGGGCGCCGATCATGAGGTCGGCGTCGCGGCTACGCAGCGCACCGCGGAGCGTGCCCGGCGCGTCGGCGAGGGCTGCGAGCACGAGCAGCCGGTTCGTGAGCGACTTGCTGCCGGGTATCTCGACCGTCGCGTCCAGCGGTGCGCCGGCGAGCGGCGCCTCCCAGGTCGGTGCGGGCGCGGTGGTCGATGAGGTCATGTGCCGAGATTATCGCGAGGTCAGCCTGCCGCGGCGGCCTTGGCCTCGGCACGGGCGGCGCGCGCCTGCTGGACGCGCCACGAGATGCCGGGACGGCCCTCGAGGTCGGCACCCGCGATGAGCGCGGCGCCCACGGACGCGACGTTGCGCAGGAACCGCTCGGTGCGGGCCGGGCGCTCCTGCGACGGCGCGGTGAAGGGCTGGTTGACGACCGCCAGCGGGAGCGTGAGCAGCGCCAGCGCGACGGCGGACGCGCGGGGCGCCTTGCCGAGCGCGAGCAGGGTGCCTGCCGCAGCCGTCGCCACCCCGTGCGCGCGCACGAGCGTGGCGACCTGCTTCTCGCTGAGGGGCTCGGCGCCGAGCGCCTTCGTGGCGAGGGCCGAACCGGTGCGGGCGGCGGCCACGTGCTCGCTCGGCTTCCGGGCGGCCTGCACGCCGTCGTAGATGAACGACGAGGCCAGGAGGGGACGCGCGATGTGTCGGAGCAGCATGCACCCACCATCGCAGATCCGCGCCCCTGTCGCAGCAGCGTCCCCGGCTCTCACCCGGGAATTCCGCGCGGGGGTAAGGGGTTGAACGGGTCGTGGAGCGTTGCCTCGAGAAGGATGCGGTGAGAAACAGGGTGATCGACACGGTGGCAGGCACTCCGACCGGCACGAACACGAACACGCAGACCCCCGTGCAGTTCGGGGCCGTCCCCGCGCACCTGTGGTGCGTGGGTGAGGAGACCGGCGCGAAGGGTGTCACGGACGGCCTGTCCGTGGCCCTGGCCAACACGGCCTGGCCGACCCGGCTAGGCTCGAGGACGATGACCGACACCTCCCGCGAGCAGAACGAGGGCACCGGCGACGCCGGGGCCGACGTCGAGGCGCGCCCCGACGCCTCCGCGAGCGAGGCCGGCAAGGCAGCGTCGGGCACGGCGGAGGCCCCGGCCTCCGACGACGAGAGCACCGAGCGTTCGCCCGCCGAGGAGGACGCCGCGGCGCGGGCCGCGCGCTTCGAGCGCGACGCGCTGCAGTACCTCGACCAGCTCTACTCGGCGGCGCTGCGGATGACGCGCAACCCCGCGGACGCCGAGGACCTGGTGCAGGAGACGTTCGCCAAGGCGTTCGCGGCCTTCCACCAGTACCGGCCGGGCACCAACCTCAAGGCCTGGCTGTACCGGATCCTCACGAACACCTTCATCAACAGCTACCGCAAGAAGCAGCGCGAGCCGCAGCAGTCCCAGGCGGAGGACGTCGAGGACTGGCAGATCGCGCGCGCGGCGTCGCACACGTCGACCGGCCTGCGCTCGGCCGAGGCCGAGGCGCTGGACCGGCTGCCGGACAGCGACGTCAAGCGGGCGCTCGCCGAGCTGCCGGAGGACCGCCGGATGGTCGTCTACTACGCCGACGTCGAGGGCTTCCCCTACAAGGAGATCGCAGAGATCATGGGAACTCCCATCGGGACCGTGATGTCCCGGCTCCACCGCGGACGTCGGCAGCTGCGCGAGCTCCTCGCCGACTACGCGGCCCAGCGAGGACTCGTCAGCCAGGCGCCCGGAGGTGCGCAGTGAACAACGTCGAACCCATCCCGCACGACACGGCGGGGGAGTCCGAGTGCGACCACGTGCTCAAGCACCTCTACGAGTACCTCGACTCGGAGATGACCCCGGAGGACGAGCAGCGCATGCGCGCGCACGTGGCGCACTGCTCGCCGTGCCTGTCCGAGCTCAGCGTCGAGGACCTGGTGAAGCAGCTCGTGCGCCGCTCGTGCAAGGAGCGGGCGCCGGAGACGCTCCGGGTGCGCATCCACCAGCAGCTGACGGTGATGTCGGTCGCCCGGTAGGTGCCTCGTCCGCCGTCGGCGGATGCCGAGACCTCGCGGGCATGACGAAGGGCCGGGACCCCGGTAGGGGGCCGGCCCTTTCGTGTGCCCTGCGGGCGGTGGCTCAGGCGTTGGGACGCTTGCCGTGGTTGGCGGCGGAGCCCTTGCGGCTACGGCGCTTGCGACCGCGCTTGCTCATGGATGTCTCCTGACAGGTGACGGACTGGATGCACGCCATGATCCCACAGATCGCGGCGCCGTCCGGCATCGGGGCGCGACAAAGGGGTTGCCCCGGGTTGGGACGCGATATATCGTGTCCGCCACGGACGCGATATATCGTGTCCCCTACCCAGCAGCGGAGGTAGCCATGAGCGCGGACAGCTGGACCGTCACCGGTCCGCAGACCCTGGAGCTCGACGGCGTGACCGGCGTCGACGCGCACGTCGTCGACGGAAGGCTCGACGTCGTGGCCCACGACGACCCGGTGGTCCGTGTCGAGGTGCACTCCGTCGAGGGCCGGTCCCTCGAGGTGCGCCTCGTCGACGGCCGCCTCGTCATCGAGCACGAGAGCGGCCTGTCGGGCTGGGGCTCGTTCGTCAAACGGTTCGTCGACTTCGGCGGCAAGGCACGGGCCGACATCCACGTCGCCGTGCCCGCGGCGACGACGGTCCGCCTCGGCACCGTCCGGGGCGAATGCCTCCTCGCCGGAACGACGGCGGGTGCCTCGGTCTCGACCGTGAGCGGCTCGCTCCTCGTCTCCCGCACCGCGGGCGACCTGCGCATCAACACCGTGTCGGGCGAGGTCGCGGTGCGCGGCCACGACGGCGACGTCACGAGCAACACCGTCTCCGCCGACGTCGTGGTGAGCGGCTCGGCGGACGTCGTCACGTCGACCTCCGTCTCCGGGGCCGTCACCCTCGACCTGGCGACCCAGCCGCGACAGGTGCGGATCAACACCGTGTCCGGTGACGCGCTGCTCCGCGTCCCGGACGACCGCGCCGTCGAGGCGTCCGTGCAGAGCGCGAGCGGGCGCGTCACCGTGGGCGGCCTCCAGGTCACCGGCGGCGGCGCCGCGCGCGTCAGCGGCGCCGGACGGACCGGGAACCCGGGCGTCACGCAGCTCCGCGTCACGGGCGTGTCGGGGGACGTCACGGTCATCGGGTCGGTCCCTGACGACGCCGTGCCCGCCGCCGACGACGGTGCGGCGGACGACGCCCCCGCACCCGTGGGGGAGCTCTAGTGCCTCCCGTCTTCGCGCACGGCGAGCTGCGCCTGTACCTCCTGGTGCTGCTGCTCGACGGCCCGCGGCACGGCTACGAGCTGATCACCGAGCTCACCCAGCGCTTCGGCGGCACCTACCGGCCCAGCGCCGGCACGATCTACCCGCGGCTGGCCCGCCTCGAGGAGGAGGGCCTGGTCCGCCGGACCGTCCCCGACGGCGGCTCGGCCGCGGGGCGCAAGGCCAGCTACGAGCTGACGCCCGCCGGCCGGGCCGAGGTCGAGGCCCGCCGGGACGACGTGCGGCGGCTCGAACGCTCCGTCGCCGAGACGGTGCGCAGCCTGGCCGACGAGGTGCGCGCCGACATCCGCGACACCATGCGCGGCCTGCGCGCCGAGCTGGCCGCGGCGGCGCAGGAGGCGCGGTCCCGGCCGCGGCCCGCGCCGGATTCCGCACCCGATCCCCGGCGCACCCGGTCGAACACCCTGCGGCACGAGGCCGAGGCGGTGCTGCAGCGCTTCCGCAACGACGTGCTGGCGGACCTGCGGGAGGCCGACGCCGCCGGTACGGTGACGGCGCTGACCGTCGAGACGCTGCGCACCGTGCTCGACTCGGCCCGCACCGCGGTCCGCGGGACGCTGCCGCACACCGACCACCCCGTACCAGCCCCTGAATCTCCCCACCGAAACGGAGCACAGTGATGACCACCGAGTCCTGGAGCGTGGCCGCCCCGCAGACCATCGAGGTCGGCAGCGCCACGACCCTGACCGTCCGCCTGACCAACGGCCGCGCGGAGATCGTGGCCGACCCCGCCCGCACGTCCGGCGCCGTCGTCGAGGTGGTCGAGGTCTCCTCGCGGCCGCTGCAGGTGCTCGCCGAGCACGGCACGCTCCGCGTTGCCTACGACTTCCCCGGCCTCGAGGGTTTCGTCGACCGCTTCCGGGGCCTCAAGGACCAGGACAGCGCGGTCGTGCGCATCACCGTGCCCGCCACGTCCGTCGTCGACGTCGCGACCGTCGGGGCGGAGGTGGTCGTGACCGGCGCGCAGGCCGGTGTCAACGTCAAGACCGCGGGCGGCGCGATCACCGTCACCGGGACGACGGGCTCGGTCACCACCAAGTCCGGCACCGGCACGATCGCGATCGCCGAGCACTCGGGTGACGCGTCGGCCACCACCGTGTCGGGCGCCGTGTCGATCGAGGGCGCGCTGGGCCGCGTCTCGGCGCAGACCGTGTCCGGCGCCGTCGACGTCACGGCCGTCGGCACCACGCCGCTGGTCAACGCCAAGACGGTCTCCGGTGCCGCGTCCGTGCGGCTCGACGCCGGCTCGCCCGTGAACCTCCGCGCGCGCAGCGTGACGGGCAAGGTCGTCGTGGACGGCACGCAGGCGACGTCGAGCGCGCAGCGCACCGTCGTCGTCGACCACGCGGAGCCCGGCGCCGCGGCGTACATCTCCACGAACACGGTCTCGGGCACGGCCACGATCACCCGCTCCTGACCCCAACCCCGCCGAGGTAGTCAGGTGGCGAGGTAGTCACCCGGCGAGGTAGACAGGCAGCGAGGTAGTCACAGGGGCGAACCCGGTGGCTACCTCGCTGCCTGCTTGCTCGTAGCCACGTGACTACCTCGCCACGCGACTACCTCGCCAACTGACTACCTCGCCAACTGACTACCTCGGCGGGGAGCGGGTCAGGCTACCTCGTCCTGGGGGAGGCCCAGCCAGGCGTGCCAGCCCGTGTGCAGGACCAGCCACGCCATGAGGCCGTAGCCCGCCTGTCCCGGGTACACGCCCCCGCCCTGCGCCATGTCCGCCAGCCACTGCTCGTGCTGTGCCAGCGGCGTGTACGTGTCCACGTAGGGCACGCGGCGGCGGCTGGCGACGTCGGCGAACGCGTCGGAGAGCTCGGCGATCCGCTCGCCCTCCTCGGGCCGCCCCGGCGGCGGACCGACCACGAAGGCCGCTGTCCGGTTCGCGTCGGCGACGTCGAGGATGTTGGCGAGGTTGAGGCGCGAGCGCGCGACGGTCAGCCCGGAGGCGACGTCGTGCCGCCCCAGGGCCACCACGAGCCGGTTCTCGACCTCGGAGTCCGGGCCGAACCGCGCAGCGGTCTCCGCCTCCCAGCGCGCGCCGAGCTGCGTGCTGGTCTCGCCGGGCACCGCGAGGGTGAAGAGCATCGCGGGCCGGGAGAAATGGGTGCGCGCGACCACACGCCCGGTCCAGCCGAGCGCACGGGCGTCGCCGACCCCCGTGGCCAGCTCGTCACCGACGACGCAGATGCGCACCTCGCGATCCTGCAACGGACTCTCCTTGCCTTGTCCCGGCAGCCTGGCGGACGGCCGGTTCCCCGATGTGGGCAATTGTGGTGCACCGACCGGGGCGGACCGGTGACAACGCGCCGACGCCGCTGAGCAGCGTCAGGTCAGAGCAGCGTCATGCCCCAGCGGACCGCGTGCCGGTCGCCCGGCGCGAGGTGCACCAGCCGCTCGCCGGTGCGGAAGGCGTCGGCGGCGCAGCTCATCGGCTCGGCCGCCAGCCCCATGCGCCGCCGCTCGGGCTGGATGTGGTCGCCCGTGCAGACCTGCCACACGTCCTGCGACCCGTCCATCCAGACGGCCGCCGTCCGCCCGTCGGGGCCCGTCAGGTGGGCCCAGGACAGGCCGTCCCCGTCGCGCACGACGTCGACGTACGCGTCGTCCAGGTCGAGCTCGGCCGCGCTGCGCGGCTCGCGCAGGTCGTAGATGCCCGACGCCGGCTCGGTGCCGGTCGGCAGCAGACGGTCGTCGGTCGTGACGCGCGTGGCGGCGTCGAGACGCACGGTGCACTCGTCGAGCGACGCGCCGCCCGTGGACAGCCAGGGGTGGAACCCGCACCCGTACGGCGCGGTGTCGGCGCCGACGTTGGTGACGTCCAGCGTGACCTCGAGCCCCGCGTCGGACAGGCTGTACCGGATCTGGGCGACGATCTGGAACGGGTAGCCGGGCCGCGCCACGAGCTCGAGCTCGAGCGTCACGGCGGACCCGGTGTGCTCCACCACGGACCAGCGCTCGAAGGCCGCGAGCCCGTGCAGCGCCGTGCGGCGGTCCGGCTCGGTGATCGGCAGCTGGTGCGTGACCCCGCCGTACTCGTAGGATCCGTCCGCCAGCCGGTTCGGCCAGGGCAGGAGCACGGCGCTGTTGAAGACGGGGTTGATCTCGTCGGCGCCGAACGGCACCACGACGTCGCGCCCGCCCACCGAGTACTCGCGCAGCGCGGCGCCCACCTGGGTCACCGTCGCACGGTGCTCGCCGTGGCCGATGCGGTACTGGTCCCCGGAAGGATGGGGCCTTGCCGCACCGACGGGAGGAATTTCTGTCGTCACACTCACACCGTAACCGTAGGGCAATTTCCGTCTGCGGCACGTAGCGTGGGACGGCAGACTAAAGGGTCGGGACTTGTCATGCCCGCACGACCCCGCTACACCAGGGGCCCGACGTCGGGTCCGCACGGGCCGCCTGGCCCGCTGACAGCAGGAGGAACGATGGAACAGCAGGTACTCGGACGGACGGGTCGGCTCGTATCGGCTGTGGGCCTGGGGACCTGGCAGCTCGGGGCGGACTGGGGCGACGTCAGCGAGGACGACGCCCGCGCCGTGCTCGAGGCGTCCCTCGAGGCCGGTGTGACCTTCTACGACACCGCGGACGTCTACGGCGACGGCCGCAGCGAGCAGATCATCGGGTCGTTCCTCAAGGACCACGCAGACGCCGGGCTGACCGTCGCCACGAAGATGGGCCGCCGCGTCGACCAGGTGCCGGAGAACTACGTGCTGGACAACTTCCGGCAGTGGACCGACCGTTCGCGGCGCAACCTCGGCGTCGAGCGCCTCGACCTCGTGCAGCTGCACTGCCCGCCCAGCGCGGTCTACTCGAACGACGCCGTCTACGACGCGCTCGACCAGCTCGTGGCCGACGGCGCGATCGCCGCGTACGGCGTCAGCGTCGAGAAGACGTCCGAGGCCCTCGAGGCCATCGCGCGGCCGCACGTCGCGACCGTGCAGATCATCCTCAACGCGTTCCGCCTCAAGCCGCTCGACGAGGTGCTGCCCGCGGCGTCCGCCGCGGGTGTGGGCATCATCGCGCGCGTGCCGCTGGCGTCGGGCCTGCTCTCGGGCCGCTACACGAAGGACACCCGGTTCGCGGAGAACGACCACCGGTCGTTCAACCGCGACGGCTCCGCGTTCGACGTCGGCGAGACGTTCTCGGGCGTGCCCTACGAGGTGGGCCTCGAGGCCGCCGCACGGTTCTCCGAGCTTGCGAAGGAGGTCGTGGGCGACGCCCTGACCCCGGCGCAGGCCGCGATCGCGTGGGCCTGGCAGCGGCCCGGCGTCTCCTCGGTGATCCCGGGGGCGCGCAACGTCGAGCAGGCCCGCGCCAACGCCGCGGCGGGCGACGCCGACACGCTCGGCCCGCTGTTCATGTCCGGCGTGCGCGAGATCTACGACGAGCTGATCAAGGAGCACGTCCACGACAAGTGGTGACGTGCCCGCCCCGGGCGAGGGCTCAGTCCTCGTCCGGGGCGAACACGCAGAACTCGTTGCCCTCCGGGTCGGCCAGCACGTCCCAGAAGACGTGCGGGTCGTCCGCGTCCTCGCGCGGCGTCACCAGCGTCGCGCCGACGTCGAGCAGCGTGCCCGTGTCGCCGATGACGTCCCAGTGGATGCGGTTCTTCACCGTCTTGGGCTCGGGGACCGGGATGAACAGCATCTGGAACGGCAGCGAGCCGCCCGGGCCGATGCGGTACCAGCCCCTGTCCTCGACCTCTTGCGGCTCCAGGCCGAGGCACCTGCCCCACCAGGCGGCCGCCGCAGCGGCGTCGGCTGAGTCGACGACCAGCGCGTAGGGCCGGTAGACGCCGGCCTCGGCGACGCCGTCGGGGAACGCGCACAGCTCGCCGCCCTCGGGGTCGCGCATGACGACCCAGCTCTCGCGCGCGGTGTCCGCCGTCGCGCCCAGCGCCTCGAGCTCTTCCACGGTGGCGTGCACGTCGAGGTGCACGCGCTGCTTGACGGTGCGCGGTTCGGGGACCGTGTTGATCCAGACCGTGTGCAGCGGGTCGTCGTCCTCGAGCACGAAGTCGGTGGCCGAGTCGCCGGCGGGCCGCGACCGCAGCCCGAGGGCCGCCGACCAGAAGGCGGCGAGGGTCGCGCCGTCCGTGGCGTCGATGACCAGGTCCTTGAACGCAGCGTCTGCCATCGCACCACCCTACGCCGGGCGACCGCACGTGCGGCCGTCTTACGGACGACGGAGGCGGGCACCCCCTGCCGGGGATGCCCGCCTCCGTCGTGCGCGTGCGGCGTCAGCCGCGCGTGAAGGCCTGCTCGAGGAGCGTCTTCTGCTGGGCCTGGTGCAGCTTCGCCGTGCCAGCGGCGGTCGACGCCGACGCCGGGCGGGACACCACGTTGACGTACGGGATGTCCATCGGCAGCGCCATGTGGATGTAGCTCCAGGCGCCCTGGTTCTGCGGCTCGTCCTGGACCCACACCACCTCGGCGTCGCCGTACTTGGCGAGCTCCGCGCGGATCTGCTCCTCCGGGAAGGGGTAGAGCTGCTCGAGCCGGACGATCGCCACGCCCTCGTCGCCGCGCTTGGTGCGCTCCGCGAGGAGGTCGTAGTAGACACGGCCCGTGCACAGGAGCACGCGGTCGACCTTGGCCGGGTCCGCCGTCGTGTCCGGCAGCACCTCGCGGAACGTACCGGCGGTGAAGTCCTCCACCGCGGACGCCGCGGCCTTGAGGCGCAGCAGCTGCTTCGGCGTGAACACCACGAGCGGGCGGCGGGGTCGTGCGTACGCCTGACGGCGCAGCAGGTGGAAGTACGACGCCGGGGTCGACGGCTGAGCGACCGTCATGTTGTTCTCGGCGCAGAGCTGCAGGAACCGCTCGATGCGGGCCGACGAGTGGTCGGGGCCCTGGCCCTCGTAGCCGTGCGGCAGCAGCATGACCAGCGACGAGGACTGGCCCCACTTCTGCTCGGCGGAGGAGATGAACTCGTCGATCACCGTCTGGGCGCCGTTGACGAAGTCGCCGAACTGCGCTTCCCAGAGCACGAGGGCGTCCGGGCGCTCCACGGAGTAGCCGTACTCGAAGCCGAGGGCCGCGTACTCCGACAGCGACGAGTCGTAGACCCAGAACTTGGCCTGGTCGCTCGACAGGTACAGCAGCGGGGTCCACTCGGCGCCGGTCTCCCGGTCGTGCAGCACGGCGTGGCGCTGCACGAAGGTGCCGCGGCGCGAGTCCTGGCCGGCGAGGCGCACCGGGGTGCCCTCGACGAGCAGCGAGCCGAAGGCCACGAGCTCACCGAAGCCCCAGTCGATGCCGCCGTCCTTCGACATGAGCTGACGCTTCTCGAGCAGCTGGGCGAGCTTCGGGTGCACCGTGAAGCCCTCGGGGGGCGTGGTGTGCACGTCGCCGACGCGCTGCAGCACGTCGTGGGAGATCGCCGTCTGCCAGCCGACCATCGTGCCGGCGTCCTCACGCTGGGACTCCGGGCGCTCCAGGCCGGCGAGGTGCTCGGTGCTGGGCTCGGGCGCGAAGCCCGACTTGGTCTCGCTGAACACCCGCTCGAGCTGCGCCTGGTAGTCCTGCAGCGCGTGCTCGGCCTCCTCTACGGTGATGTCACCGCGCGCGACCAGGTTCTCGGTGTAGAGCTTGCGCACCGACCGCTTGGTCTCGATGAGGTTGTACATGAGCGGCTGCGTCATCGACGGGTCGTCGCCCTCGTTGTGCCCGCGGCGGCGGTAGCAGATGAGGTCGATGATGACGTCCTGGCCGAACTGCTCGCGGAACGCGAAGGCGAGCTCGGCGGTGCGCACGACGGCCTCGGGGTCGTCGCCGTTCACGTGCATGACCGGCACCTGGTAGCCCTTGGCCACGTCGGTCGCGTACGTCGTCGAGCGGGACGACGTCGGGCCCGTGGTGAAGCCGACCTGGTTGTTGACGACCACGTGGATCGTGCCGCCGGTGCGGTACCCGCGCAGCTGCGACAGGTTGAGCACCTCGGGCACGACGCCCTGGCCCGCGAAGGCCGCGTCGCCATGCACCAGGATCGGCAGCACGGAGAAGCCGTCACCGCCGAGGTCGATGCGGTCCTGCTTGGCCCGGACGATGCCCTCGAGCACCGGGTCGACCGCCTCGAGGTGCGACGGGTTGGCCGCGAGGTAGACGCGGGTCGTCGCGCCCGACTCGGAGGTGAAGGTGCCCTCCGTGCCGAGGTGGTACTTCACGTCGCCGGAGCCCTGGACGCTCTTCGGGTCGAGCTGACCCTCGAACTCGCGGAAGATCTGGCCGTAGCTCTTGCCCGCGATGTTGGCCAGCACGTTGAGGCGGCCGCGGTGGGCCATGCCGATGCCGACCTCGTCGAGGCCGTTCTCCGCCGCCTTCGACAGGATCGCGTCGAGCAGCGGGATGAGCGACTCGCCGCCCTCGAGCGAGAAGCGCTTCTGCCCGACGAACTTGGTCTGCAGGAACGTCTCGAACGCCTCGGCGGAGTTGAGGCGGCGCAGGATGCGCAGCTGGTCCTCGCGCGGCGTCTTGGCGTAGCCGGCCTCCAGGCGTTCCTGGAGCCACTTGCGCTGCGCCGGGTCGGCGATGTGCATGTACTCGATGCCGATGGTGCGGCAGTACGAGTCGCGCAGCAGGCCGAGGATCTCGCGCAGCGTCGCCTTGGGCTTGGTGCCGAACCCGGCCGTCGGGAAGGTGCGGTCCAGGTCCCACAGCGTCAGGCCGTGGTTCTGGATGTCCAGGTCGGGGTGCTTGCGCTGGCGGTAGGCCAGCGGGTCCGTGTCGGCCATGAGGTGGCCGCGCGAGCGGTACGCCTGGACGACCTCGGCGATCTTGGCCGGCTTCGCGGCCTCGACGTCGGCGTCCACCGTGTTGTCGCGCACCCACCGGACGGGCTCGTACGGCACGCGCAGGGCCGCGAAGACGCGGTCGTAGAAGCCGTCGAGACCAAGCAGCTTCTCCGAGATGATCTTGAGGAACTCGCCGGACTGCGCGCCCTGGATGATGCGGTGGTCGTAGGTCGACGTGAGCGTCATGACCTTGGAGACACCCATGCGGGCGAGCTGCTCCTCGGACGCGCCGGCGAACTCGGCCGGGTAGTCCATGGCGCCGACGCCGACGATCGTGCCCTGACCCTGCATGAGGCGCGGCACCGAGTGCACGGTGCCGATGCCGCCGGGGTTGGTCAGCGAGATCGTGGTGCCCTGGAAGTCCGGGACGCCGAGCTTGCCGCCGCGGGCCTTGCGGACGAGCTCCTCGTACGCGGCCCAGAACTCGGCGAAGTCGAGCTCCTCGGCCTTCTTGATGCTCGGCACCAGGAGCTGGCGCGATCCGTCCGGCTTGGCCAGGTCGATCGCGAGGCCGAAGCCCACGTGCGCGGGCTGGTTCACGCCGGGCTTGCCGTCGACCAGCTCGTAGTGCGCGTTCATGACCGGCATGTCGGCCAGCGCCTCGACCAGCGCGAAGCCGATGAGGTGCGTGAACGAGATCTTGCCGCCGCGGCCGCGCTTGAGGTGGTTGTTGATGACGATGCGGTTGTCGACCATGAGCTTGGCCGGCACGGCGCGCACGGACGTGGCCGTCGGGACCTCGAGCGAGGACTCCATGTTGGTCACGACACGCGCGGCGGGGCCACGCAGCTTCTGGACGTCGTCCACCGCGTCCGGGTGCGCGACGGGACGCTCGAACGTCTCGGTGTAGTGCGTGGTGGGCGGCGTCGCGATCGGGTTCGCCGGGTTGATCTTGGGGTCGGCGGGCAGCACCTTCTCGCGCGCGGGCTG
>DATGOB010000129.1:0-9042 GCA_036010205.1 Promicromonospora sp.
GGGTGGTAGCGCAGGTAGACGTACAGGCCCGCGAGGTCGGCGCAGTGGTCGGGGTGCAGGTGCGAGATCGACACGGCGTCGAGCGCCAGCGGGTCGAGGTGCTTCTGCAGGGCGCCGAACGCGCCGTTGCCGAGGTCGAGCAGCACGTTCCAGTCGCGGGCCTCGTGGCCGGCCGCTGCGGCCTCCGCCGCGGTGACCTGGACGAGGTAGGACGACGCGGGCGTCTCGGGCCCCGGGAACGATCCGGAGACCCCGACGGGGAGCAGGCGCATCAGACGGCCTCCACGAGAGACACCTCGGGACCGAGGAACCGGCTGGCGAGCTGCCCGAACGGGGCGGGGTCGCCGGTGGTCAGGAAGTGGTGCTCGGGCTCGCCCGCGTCGGCGGACCGCTCGAGGTCGTGCTCGACGAGCGTTCGGTAGACGTCCTTCGCGGTCTCGTCGGCCGAGGAGACCAGCGTGACGTCCTCACCCATGACGTACGAGATGGCGCCCGCGAGCAGCGGGTAGTGCGTGCAGCCCAGCACGAGCGTGTCGACGCCGGCCGCGCGGACCGGGTCGAGGTACTCGTGCGCGAACTTCTGCACCTCGGGCCCCGACGTGCGGCCCTCCTCGACGAAGCGCACGAACTCGGGGCAGGCCTGGCTCGTGATGGTCAGGCCGGGGGTGACGTGGAAC
Organism: Promicromonospora sp.; assembly: GCA_036010205.1. Classification (GTDB taxonomy): domain Bacteria; phylum Actinomycetota; class Actinomycetes; order Actinomycetales; family Cellulomonadaceae; genus Promicromonospora. The sequence goes on from DATGOB010000129.1 coordinate 678, forward strand.
GCGTCGTCGTAGGCGCGCGACCGGATCGTGGTGCGCGTACCGATGACGCCGATGCGGCCCGAGCGGGTGGCCGTCACCGCGGCACGGGCCGCGGGCAGGATCACCTCGACGACGGGGATGCCGTGCCGCTGCGTGTAGCGCTCCCGCGCGTCCCGGTACATCGCCGACGACGCCGTGTTGCAGGCGATCACCAGCATCTTCACGCCGTCGGCGACGAGGCGGTCGAGCGCGTCGAGCGCCATCGCACGCACGGCGGCGAGCGGCTTGGGCCCGTACGGGCTGTTCACCGTGTCGCCGAGGTAGCGGACCTGCTCGTTGGGGAGCTGGTCGAGGATGGCGCGCGCGACCGTGAGGCCGCCGAGGCCGGAGTCGAAGATCCCGATGGGCGCGTCGTTCACGGGTGAAGCCTAGCGATCCCACGGTGCTCCCACCGCGCCCCGTGAGGCGCACCACGCGTGACGCGCACCACGTCTGAGCAGGTCAGAAGCTCCGGGCGGAGGGCGACGCGCCGGGTCGATAGGGTGGGCGCATGACCTCCACCAGCGACTCCACCGGTGCTCCCGTGCGCGCCGACGGCCGTGCCACCGACCAGCTCCGCCCCGTGACGATCACCCGCGGGTGGCTCGACGAGGCCGAGGGCTCCGTCCTCGTGGAGTTCGGCCGCACGCGCGTGCTGTGCGTCGCGTCGTTCACCGAGGGCGTGCCGCGCTGGCGCAAGGGCTCCGGCGAGGGCTGGGTCACCGCCGAGTACGCGATGCTCCCGCGCGCCACCAACGAGCGCAGCCAGCGCGAGTCCGTCAAGGGCAGGATCGGTGGCCGCACGCACGAGATCTCTCGGCTCATCGGCCGGTCGCTGCGGGCCGTCGTCGACATGAGCGCGCTCGGCGAGAACTCGATCGTCCTCGACTGCGACGTCCTGCAGGCCGACGGCGGCACCCGTACCGCCGCGATCACCGGTGCCTACGTGGCGCTCGCCGACGCGGTCGCGTGGGGCCGCAGGCACGGGCACATCAGGGGCGGCAAGGAGGTGCTGTCCGACTCGGTGGCCGCCGTCTCCGTCGGCATCATCGACGGCACGCCCATGCTCGACCTGCCCTACGTCGAGGACGTGCGCGCCGAGACCGACATGAACGTGGTGGTCACCGGCGGCGGCAAGTTCATCGAGGTGCAGGGCACCGCGGAGCACGCGCCGTTCGACCGGGCCGAGCTCGACGCGCTGCTGGACCTCGCCGTGGGCGGCACCGCGGAGCTCACGAAGATCCAGCAGGACGCACTGGCGCGGGAGCTCGCGTGACGGCGCGCGTCGTCCTCGCGACGCACAACGCCAAGAAGGTCGGGGAGCTGCGGGCGATCCTGGCCGCGTCCGGCCTCGACCTGTCGGACGGCGAGCTGGTCACCTCGGGCGAGGTCGGCGCACCGGAGCCCGTGGAGGACGGCGTGACGTTCGCCGAGAACGCGCTCATCAAGGCCCGCGCGGTGTGCGCGGCGACCGGTCTGCCCGCCGTCGCCGACGACTCGGGCCTCGCCGTCGACGTGCTGGGCGGCGCGCCCGGCATCTTCTCCGCCCGCTGGGCGGGCCGGCACGGGGACGACGTCGCCAACCTCGAGCTCCTCCTCGCCCAGGTCGCCGACGTGCGCCCCGAGCACCGGCAGGCCGGCTTCGTCTGTGCTGCCGCGCTCGTCACCCCGGACGGCCGCGAGGAGGTGCGGCTCGGCGAGATGCGCGGCGTGCTGGCCACGGCGCCGCGCGGCACCAACGGGTTCGGCTACGACCCGATCCTCGTGGTCGACGAGGACGGCGGCCGCACCGCCGCCGAGCTCTCGCCGGAGGAGAAGAACGCGATCTCGCACCGGGGCAAGGCGTTCCGCGCGCTGGCTCCGGCAGTCCTGGCCGCGCTGACCACCCCGGCAACCTGACCGCCGGGTCATCTTCGGCGGTCCGGCCGGCCTGGTCGGCCCGTCGCCCCGTCGCCCGGCGTCGATCGCTTCCCAACCCTACGTTTCTCGTCTTTGAGGCCCGTCAAAGCCGAGAAGCGTAGGGTTGAAAAGGGATGAGCGGCCACGCGGCAGCGGCGGGGGCGGAGCCTGTCAGGGGCGGCGGCGCAGGAGGGGCGCCAGCGCGCGCCAGCCGAGCATCGTCAGGGCCAGGAACATCGCCGTCACCAGGGCGAACGTCCAGGCCAGGCCACCGCCCGACAGGCCACGCAGCGCCAGGCCGCCCAGCACCGTCACGGCCCAGACGACGACGCCGACAGGAAACACCCGCACGGGGTCCCGCCACGCGCGCGCCACCAGCCAGCCGAGCACGGCCGCCACGGCGAACGGCCAGACGACGCGCCCGAACGCGTGCAGCAGGTTCCCGTCGTGGGACGCGATCCCGATCGCGGTGAAGGCCAGGACGGCGACGCCGTCGGCCACCGCGGCGGGCCACACGGCACGGACAACAGGGGGAGTGGTGCTCACCCGAGCGAGCCTAACTGCCTGCCGGCGGTCAGAAGCGGCCCGTGAGCAGCAGGACCGTTCCCGACCACACCGCGAGCACGACGGCGACGGCGGACACCCAGGGCCGCCTGCGAGCCACGATCGCTGACACGACGGCGCCCACGAACGTCACCGCGAGACCCACCCCGGTGGTCGCGATGACGAAGAGGCTGCCGACGACCGCCACCCACAGCGGAGGGAACGGGCCGGTGGTCCACGAGTGCGGTCGCACCTCGCCGGGCGCGGAGGACTCGGAGGGCCCGGAGGACTCGGTGGACTCGGTGGACTCGGTGGGCGCGTCCTGCTCGGGCGTGGCAGCCGGATCGGGCGTGGAGGTCACGGGGTCGCCTCTGGTCGTGGGGGCCGGACCGATCGGGCCGGCGACGGGACCGTACCGCCGGTGCGCCGGTGCGCGCCAGCCCTGCGTGCCGGGCCGGGCCCGGGCCCGCCGGCCTCGGTCGACGCAAAGCCCTCGTACCCGGACCGTAGGCTGGGGGGATGCACCTCGTCGCCCAGGACCTTGCCTTCGCGTACCCCGGGCGGGACGTGCTGGCCGGGGTCACCTTCACGGTCAACGACGGCACACGGCTCGGCGTCGTGGGGGAGAACGGCTCGGGCAAGTCCACCCTGCTGCACCTGCTCGCCGGCGACCTCGCGCCGAAGGCGGGCGAGGTCCGGCGGCACGGGAGCGTCGCCCTCGTCGAGCAGGAGCTGCACCCGGAGCCCGGCCAGACGATCGGCGACCTCGTCGCCGCGACGCTCGACGGCCTGCGCACCGCCGCCGGCGAGCTCGAGGCCGCAGCCGCCGCGTTCGACCACGGCACCGGCGACCTCGCCGTCCTCGAGCGCACGCTCGCCGCGGCGGAGCACCTCGCCGTCTGGGACGCCGACCGTCGCGTCGAGGTCGCCCTCACCCGGCTCGGCGCGCCGCGCGACCCCGGCCGCCGGCTCGACGAGCTCAGCGTCGGGGAACGGTTCCGGGTGCGGCTCGCCTGCCGCCTCGCCGAACGCGCCGACCTGCTCCTGCTCGACGAGCCCACCAACCACCTCGACGACTCCGCCATCGAGTTCCTCACCGGCGAGCTCGTCGCCTGGCGCGGCGGCGTCGTGCTCGTCACGCACGACCGCGAGCTGCTCGACGACGCCGCCACCGCCATCCTCGACCTCGACCCCTCCTGGGACGGCAAGCCGGTGCTCTACGGGCAGCCCGGCTATCTCGCCTACCGGTTCGCGAAGAACCAGGCCCTCCACCGCTGGCGCCAGCGCTACCGTGCCGAGCGCAAGCGGGCCGCGGCGCTCGCGGAGCGGCTCGACGCCTCCTACGAGGGGCTCTCCGACGAGTGGCGCCCGCCCAAGGGATCGCAGAAGCACCGCCGAGCCACGCGCGCCCGCATCCACGTCAAGGCCGCCGACCGTCTGATCCAGAAGCTCGAGGCCGAGGCCGTCGAGGTGCCTGCACCGCCCGTCGAGCTGCGGTTCCCCGACCTCCCGGCCATGTCACCCGGCTGGGATCCCGCCGACCCCGTGGTCGAGGTGCGCTCACCCCGCGTCGGGGACGACGGCGCCGCCCGGCTCGACCTGCCCGGCACCCGGGTCGCGGTGCCGCCGTCGGGCAGGCTGCTCGTGGTGGGCCCCAACGGTACGGGCAAGTCGACGCTGCTCGCGGCGCTCGCGGGCACGCTGCCGCTCGACCGGGGGACACGGACGGTCGTCCCGGGGGCGCGGATCGGCGTCGTGGGGCAGGAGAGCGCGCCGATCACCGGGAAGGCGCGGCTGCGGACCGGCTTCGAGACCTACGCGGACGAGGCGCTGCGCCTGCTCTCCGCGGGCGAGCTCGACCCCGACCACGTGGTGCCGGTCGCGGGGCTCGGCCTGCTCGGCGAGGACGACCTGGACCGGCCGCTCGCCGAGCTGTCGGCCGGGCAGCGCCGCCGGTTCGAGCTGGCGCGGGCGCTGCTGCACGCGCCGCACGTGCTGCTGCTCGACGAGCCGACCAACCACCTCTCGATCGACCTCGTCGACGAGCTCACGCGCGCTCTCCAGGTGACGCCGTGCGCCGTCGTCGTCGCGACCCACGACCGCCGCATGCGGGCGGACCTGGAGGACTGGCCGGTGCTGGACCTGACGCGGGTGGGGTAGGGCCGGACACGACGAAGGCCGCCCCGGGGGAGGCGGCCTTCGTCGTGTCCGGGCGTCAGTTCTTCTGCGCCTCGAGGTCCTTGCGCACCTGGTCCATGTCGAGGCCGCGGACGGCCTCCACGACCTCGGCGAGGCCCTTGGGCGGCAGCGCGCCGGCCTGGCGGAACACCAGCACACCCTCGCGGAAGGCCATCAGCGTCGGGATCGAGGTGACCTGCGCGGCGGCGGAGATGCCGGGGTTGGCGTCGGTGTCCAGCTTCGCGTGGACGATGTCGGTGTTCTCGTCCGACGACTTCTCGAAGACAGGGCCGAACATCTTGCACGGCGGGCACCACGTGGCCCAGAAGTCCACGAGCACGATGTCGTTGTCGGTGACGGTCTTCTCGAACGTGGCGTCGGTGATCTCGACGGTGGCCATGTCCTGGTTCCTCTCGTTGAGCGTCTGCTACGTGCAGCACTGTGACGCCCTCGGCTATTCCAGGAATGGGCGCGCCGTGACCCGGCAGACAGCCGCAGGCGCGGACTCGTCGGCGCGGGGTGGGGCGCGGCGGGGCCCGAACTGGTAGAACGGACCCGTGACGGACACTGCCGACTACCCTTCGGACGACTTCTACCCCGAGCCCACGCAGCCGTCGGGGTGGCTGACCGACGAGGACCTCGCCGTCGTGCGCGCCCAGCTCCCGCTCGTGTACGTGGACGCCGTGCCGGTCCGCGTCGACGACTCGGGCGACGTGATCTCGGTCGGCCTGCTGCTGCGCGTCAACACGCAGGGCGTGATGACGCGGGCGCTCGTCTCGGGCCGCGTGATGTACCACGAGCGGTTGCGCGACGCGCTGCTGCGGCACATCGAGAAGGACCTCGGCCCCGTCGCGCTGCCGCAGGTGCCGCCGTCGCCGCAGCCGTTCACCGTCGCCGAGTACTTCCCCACCCCCGGCATCACGGCGTTCCACGACCCGCGTCAGCACGCCGTGTCGCTCGCGTACGTCGTGCCCGTGACGGGCGACTGCCGGCCGCAGCAGAACGCCCTCGACCTCGCCTGGCTGACGCCGGAGGAGGCGTGCGCCGACGACGTGCAGGCCGAGATGATGAACGGGCAGGGCATGCTGCTCAAGCAGGCCATGGCCCACGTGGGCCGGCTGCCGTAGCAGCCGGCCGTCGGGGTGCGCGAGGCGGGACTCGAACCCGCACGTCCGAAGACACCAGGACCTAAACCTGGCGCGGCTGCCAGTTACGCCACTCGCGCGCGGCGGACAGTCTACGGGTCGACGACGGCCCAGGTCAGCGGAACGCCGCGAAGCCCGTCAGATGCCTGCCGAGCACGAGCGTGTGCACCTCGTCCGTGCCCTCGTACGTGCGCACCGACTCGAGGTTGTTCGCGTGCCGCAGGGGCGAGTGGTCGAGCGTCACGCCGTTGCCGCCGAGGATCGTGCGGGCCTGCCGGCAGACCTCGATCGCCGCGCGCACGTTGTTGAGCTTGCCCGCCGAGATCATGTGGCCCTCCAGGCGACCGGCGTCCTTGAGCCTGCCCAGGCGCAGCGCCAGGAGCTGGGCCGTCGTGATCGCGAGGGCCATGTCGGCGAGCTTGGCCTGGGTCAGCTGGAACGCCGCCACCGGGGTGCCGAACTGCTCGCGGCCCTTCGCGTAGGCGAGCGCGGCCTCGAACGCGTCCCGCGCAGCGCCCACGGCGCCCCACGCGATGCCGTACCGCGCCTCGTCGAGGCACGCGAACGGCCCGGCCAGGCCCGGGTGCTCGGGCAGGATCGCGTCGGCGGGCAGGCGGACACCGTCGAGCGTGACGTCGCACTGCACGGACGCGCGCATCGACAGCTTCGGCTCGATGGGCACCGCCGAGAACCCCGGGGTCGACGTCGGGACCACGAACCCGCGCACCCGGTCCCGCTCGGTGCCGTCGTCGCGCGGCTCGCGGACCTTGGCCCAGATGATCGCGACGTCCGCGACCGACGCGAGGCCGATCCAGCGCTTGGCGCCGTCGAGCACCCACTCACCGCCGGCGTCGCCCGTCTCGCCGCCCGGCTCGAACCGGGCGCGCGTCGTCATGCTCGCGGGGTCGGAGCCCGCGTCCGGCTCGGTGAGCCCGAAGCAGCCGACGAGCTCGCCCGTGGCCATGCGCGGCAGCCACTGCTGCTTCTGCGCCGCGGAGCCGTGCTTGTGGATCGCCGACATCGCGAGCGACCCCTGCACCGAGACGAACGTGCGGATGCCGGAGTCGCCCGCCTCCAGCTCCTGGGCCGCCAGCCCGTACTCGACGGCGGACCGCCCGGCGCAGCCGTAGCCGTCCAGGTGCATGCCGAGCACGCCGAGCTCGCCCAGCTCGGGGGCGAGCTCGCGCGGGAAGTGCGCGTCGGCGAACCACTGCGCGATGTTCGGCCGCACGCGGCGGTCGACGAACTCGCGCACCCGGTCGCGCGTGGCCAGCTCGGCGTCGCTCAGCTCGGCGTCGAGGTCGAGCAGGTCGGCGGGGGACGGCACTAGTCGAGCCCGAGTGTCTTGCGCACCCGCGCCACGTGGCCGGTCGCCCGGACGTTGTAGAACGCCTCTGCCACCGTGAGGTCGGGGTTGACCACGACTGTGGAGCGGATGACGCCCACGTAGGTCTTGCCGTAGTTCTGCTTCTCGCCCCACGCGCCGTACGCCTCGAGCGTGGCGTGGTCCTCGTCCGAGGCGAGCGCGAAGGTCAGCGACTCGTCCGCGGCGAACTTCTCGAGCTTCTTCACCGGGTCGGGGGAGATGCCGACCACCGCGTACCCGGCAGCCTGCAGGGACGCCTCGGAGTCGCGGAAGTCGCAGGCCTCCTTGGTGCAGCCCGGCGTCGCAGCGGCGGGGTAGAAGTACACGATGACGCCCTTGTCGGTGCTCGCCGCCAGGTCGGTGAGGCGGACGGTCGCGCCGTCGGCGGTCGGGAGGGTGAAGTCGGGAGCCTTGTCCCCGGGCTCGAGGCGAGTGGTCATAGCGGCAACCGTAGCGCGGTCACGGCGGCTCCTCGCTGTCGCGTAGCGTTGTCCTGTGAGTACTTCCGCGACGCCTGACGCCGGACCTGCCACCGTGACGACGCCCGGCACCCTCCCGATCCGCATGCTCCACGACCGGCTGCTGGTCGAGCCGGAGCACGACTCCGCGGAGCGCCAGTCGACGGCGGGGCTGGTCATCCCCGCAACCGCCGTCGGGCCGAAGCGGCTCGCGTGGGCGACGGTCGTCGCCAAGGGCGAGCACGTCCGCCAGGTCGCCGTCGGCGACCGCGTGCTGTTCGACCCCGAGGACCGCGCGGAGGTCGACCTGGGCGGCAAGGACTACGTGCTGCTGCGCGAGCGTGACGTGCACGGCGTGGCCGAGAACGACGAGTCGGACGGCGCCGCGGGGCTCTACCTCTAGGGTCCCGGCGCTGTCGCGCAGTTCACAGGCCGGCGTCGTCCGTTCGGTTACCGATGACGGCGCTGGTCCTGGTAGTGTTTCTCCCCGTTGCGCGCCATTAGCTCAATTGGCAGAGCAGCTGACTCTTAATCAGCGGGTTCGGGGTTCGAGTCCCTGATGGCGCACCAGCACGACGGTTCCGAGGCATTCTCCTGCGGTCTGTCGTGAGCGGAGAATCAGATGGCGCGCAGGCCCTGCGACCCTGGTAATCTCTCCGTCGCAAGGCACGCGCCATTAGCTCAATTGGCAGAGCAGCTGACTCTTAATCAGCGGGTTCGGGGTTCGAGTCCCTGATGGCGCACAGCACGGCGAAGGC